>JBFWXJ010000040.1:0-22537 GCA_050187535.1 Alphaproteobacteria bacterium
GACGCGCACCGGGTCGTTGCGCAGCGCGCCGATGTAGACGGTGGAGAGGCCGAGCGCCTCGGCGGCGATGACCGCGTTCTGGGCGGCCAGCGCCGCGTCGATGGCGGCGACCAGGAAGGTCTCCAGGTAGGGCAGGCCCGCCAGGGTCGTCCCCTCGGCCTCGGCGAGGCGGCCGAGGCGCGACAGGTCGGCCAGCCAGACGAGGAAGAGGGGGCACTGGTTGATGTGCCTGGGCTGCTGCGCGACCTCGGCCAGCTCCGCGCGTACCGCCGGGTCGTCGACGGCGACGACCGACCAGGTCTGCATGTTGGAGCTGGTGGCCGCCGACTGGGCGGCTGCGACCAGCGTCTCCAGAGTGCCTTCGGGCAGAGCGGTCGGCAGGTAGCCGCGCACGGAGCGATGCCGCAGCAGCAGCCCGATCGCATCGTTCCACGGGCCGGCTGATGGTATCGCGTCGGCGCCGTAGCGCGCGGCGAGGGCCTCGGCCTTGCCGGCCGGCGCGGTTGCGATCGTGTCCATGGCGTTGGCGTCCTGAAGGGGCGGGGTGCGGCACCATAGCCGCCAGCGCCAGGCATGCGACAGATATGCCATCCGGTTGCGACCACATCGCACTTGCATCGCATTCGCGGCAGCACGAGGTTTCCCGCCATGATCGCGATCACCCGCCGCCGGATGCTCGCGGGCGCCGTGGCGGCCGCCGCGGTGCCGGCGCTGTCGCGGCTCGCCGGCGCCGCGCCGGCTCCCGTCGTCCTGGAGGCGCGCGAACGGAAGCGGACGCTGCCGGGCTGCTCGGGCCCGTCCGCACTCTGGACCTATGAGGACCGCTGGCCGACGGTGGTGCGCGTGCCGCGGGGCGAGCCCTTCGCGGCGACGCTGCGCAACGGCCTGGCCGAGCACTCGACGATCCACTGGCATGGCGTGCGCGTGCCGTTCGCCATGGACGGCGTGCCCTGGGTCACCCAGGACCCGGTGCTGCCCGGCCGATCCTTCGACTATCGCTTCGCCCCACCCGACCCCGGCACCTTCTTCTTCCACCCCCACTGCAATACCATGGAGGCGTTGAGCCGGGGGATGGCCGGCGTTCTCATCGTCGAGGACCCGCGCGACGCCGACCGCTTCGACGTCGACCATGTGATCGCGCTGATCGACTGGCGGGTGCGCCCGGACGGCAGCTTCGACGCGTTCACCACGCCGGCCGGCGCGGCGCGCGCCGGCACGTTCGGCGACCTGCGCACCGCGAACGGGCAGGTCCGCCCGCAGGTCGTCGTGCCGCCGGGCGCGCGGGTGCGGCTGCGCATCGTCAACCTCGATCCCGCCCGCGCACCGATGCTGGACGTCGCGGGTGGGCGCGCCATGGTGATCGCGACCGACGGCAATGCCTGCGCGCCGTTTCCCGCCACCGGCTGGCGCCTGGGGCCGGCGATGCGCGCCGACGTCGCCCTCGTCGCGCCGGCCGCGGGGAGGGTGACCTTCGCCGACGGCTGGGCGGCGCAGCCGGTGCCGCTCTTCGATGTCGTCGTCGCGGGCGCCCGCCGCGGTCCGCCGGGGCGGGCGGGGACGTTGCGCCTGCCGCCGCCGGAGCTGCCGGAACCCGACCTGGCGAACGCGACCCTCGTCGAGATGGCGCTGCTCGCCGGCCAGTCCGACCCGGAGATCGAGCGCTGGGCGCGCGAGACCGGGATGAGCGCCGACGCGCTCTGCCTGTCGCAGCGCATCTTCTGGTCGATCAACCGCAAGGCCTGGCCCGGCAACGGCCACGAGCGCCTGCCGCCGCCGCTGGCCGAGCTGCAGCGGGGGAAGAGCTATGTGATCGAGTTCTTCAACGGCACGCCGCACATCCACCCCATGCACCTGCACGGCCACACCTTCCGGGTGCTGGGAGCGACCGGGCGCACCCTGCCGCCGCACTGGGCCGACACGGTGATGGTGCAGCCCAAGGAGCGGTTGCGCATCGCCCTCGTCGCCGGCGAGCCCGGAAACTGGATGCTGCACTGCCACATCGTCGAGCACCAGGAGACGGGAATGATGGGGTATCTGCGCGTTTCCTGACGCCGCCTTGACCCCGGAGCGGATGCTTGCCGATCATGGCCTTCCCGCAGCCCCGGGGAGGAACCTCATGAACATGATCCGCGCCGCCGGCGCACTCACGCTGGCGCTCGCCGCCGCATCGCCCGCAGCGGCGCAGGTGCTGCCGAAGGCATCCTCGCCCGAGGAGGTCGGCCTCTCGACCGAGCGGCTCGGCCGCCTGACGGCGCGGATGCGCGAGGGTGTCGAGAAGGGCGAGCTGCCGGGCGCCGTCGTGATGGTCGCGCGCTTCGGCCAGATCGCCTATCTGCGTTCCTTCGGCCTGAAGGATCCCGAGGCGAAGACGCCGATGACCGACGATGCGATCTTCCGCATCGCGTCGATGACCAAGCCGATGACCTCCCTCGCCATCATGATCCTGGCCGAGGAGGGCAAGCTCTCGATCGCGGAGCCGGCCGAGAAGTACCTGCCGGAGTTCAAGGGCCTGGAGGTCGGCGTCGTCGGCAAGGGCGCGGACGGCAAGCCCGCGGTCACGCGCGAGCCGACGCGCCGGCCGATGACCATCCAGGACCTGCTGCGCCACACCTCGGGGCTGACCTACGGCGCGGCCGGCGACAATCCGCTGAAGCAGGCCTATGTCGACGCCAAGCTGTCCGACCGGGGGCAGACGAACGCCCAGATGGTGACCAAGCTGTCGAAGCTGGCGCTCATCCACCAGCCGGGGACGACCTGGGAATACTCGATGTCGACCGACGTGCTCGGCCGCATCGTCGAGGTGGTGAGCGGCAAGGGCCTCGACCAGTTCGTGGCCGAGCGCATCCTGAAGCCGCTGAAGATGAATGACACGGGCTTCTCCGTCGCCGCCGACAAGGGTGCCCGCGGTGCAAAGCCGCACAAGGAGGGGCCGAAGAACGAGGTTCCCGTCATCCCTGCCGTCACCGCCGACCTCGCCTGGAAGTCGGGCGGCGGCGGCATGGTGTCGACGGCCGCCGACTACGCCCGGCTCTGCCAGTTCTTCCTCAACGGCGGCCAGCTCGACGGCGTGCGCCTCGTGTCGCGCAAGACCATCGACCTGATGACGTCGGACCACCTGCCGCCCGGCACCGCCATGGGTCCCGACATGGCACGCTTCGAGGCGCTGCTGCCGTCGCCGGAGATGGGCCAGGGCTTCGGCCTCGGCTTCGCGGTGCGCAACGAGGCGGGGCGCAGCCCGCTGCACGGCTCGCAGGGCGACTACTACTGGGGCGGCGCCTACGGCACCTATTTCTGGATCGACCCGGCGGAGAACCTCTTCGCGATCCTGATGATGCAGTCGCCGGTGGCGCGGCTGCCCTACCGCTACCTGATGCGCGAGCTCGTCTATCAGGCGGTGATCGACTGAGGCGAGGGGGGCGAAGATGGCAACGATGAAGGCCGCCGTCGTCGGCGAGCAGGGTGTGGAGATCCGCGCGGTTCCCATGCCGGAGCCGAAGGCGGACGAGGTGCTGGTCAGGGTGCGCGCGGCCGGGCTCAACCGCGCCGACCTCGGCGTCGCGGCGGGCCACCGCCACGGTGCGATGGGCGGACCGGGGACGATCCTCGGCCTGGAATGCGCGGGCGAGGTGGCGGCCGTCGGCAGCGCGGTCGTGGAGGTGAAGCCGGGCGACCGGGTGATGGCGGCCGCCGGCGGCAGCTACGCGGAGTATGTGCTGGTCGATCGCGGGCGGCTCAGCCGCATCCCCGACCGCAATATGTCCTTCGCCGACGCCGCCTGCTTCCCGGTCGCCTTGCAGACCATGCACAACGCCGTCGTCACGGCCGGCCGCCTGAAGCCGGGCGAGAGCGTGCTCATCCAGGGCGCCAGCTCCGGCGTCGGGCTGATGGGCATGCAGATCGCCAAGGCGATGGGGGCGGCCTTCGTCGCCGGCTCGTCGACCAATGCTGGCCGGCGCGCCCGGCTGGGGGAGTTCGGCTGCGACCTCGCGGTCGACACGTCGGCGCCGGGCTGGGTCGAGGCCGTGCTGGGCGCCACCGGCGGCAACGGCGTCAACCTCATCGTCGACCAGGTCTCCGCCTCCGTCGCCAACGACAACATGCGCGCGGCCGCCATCCTCGGCCGCATCGTCAATGTCGGCCGGCTGGGCGGGGCGAAGGGCGAATTCGACTTCGACCTGCACGCGCTGCGCCGCATCGACTACATCGGCGTCACCTTCCGCACGCGCAGCGTCGAGGAGGTGCGCGAGATCGTACGCGCGATGCGCGCCGACCTGTGGCCGCTGATGGAGGAGGGCCGCCTCAAGCTGCCGATCGACCGAACCTTCCCGCTGGACGAGGCCGCGGCGGCACTCGCCCACATGCGGGCGAACGCGCATTTCGGGAAGATCGTGCTGCTGACGTGAGCGGTCAGGGTGCCGAGACGCGGTAGAGGACGGCCGTCGCCGCCGTCTCGGGCTCGACGGTCTCCTCGCCGGTCCAGAACCAGAGCATCTTGCCCTTGCGCACGCGCAAGCCGACCACGCCGTTGTCGACGCAGTTCTCCTGGCCCCAGGTGATCTGCTCGCGATACTCGGCCACCGGCCCCGCGAGCCTGGTCAGAGTGCCGCCGCATTCGAGCGACGGGTAGTCGATGAGGCCGTTGCCCGCGGCGTCGATCCGCAGGCGGATGACCCACGAGCTGCGCTCGCCCGTTGGCGAGATCTGGAAGCCGACGCCGGTCCATATGCCCGCAGCTTCGTCCTGGGCGGCCGCCGCCGGGATGCCGCCCAGCAGGGCGAGGACCGCCAGCGCGATTCGAGCTGTCTTCATGATGCCGCTGCCTCTCTCACGAGCAGGGCGCCGGACGGATCGACGACCGCCTGCTGCCCCGGCAGGACCAGCGTGGTCGCGTCCAGCTGCGTGACGATGGCGGGGCCGGCGAAGGCTGCGCCCGCACCTAGCCGCGTCCGGTCGTAGATCGGGGCCGAGACCGGCCCCTCGGGCAGCAGCAGGGTCTGGCGGCCGGCCAGCGCGTCGGCGGCGACGCCTCCCGGTGGCAGCTCCAGGCGGGCGGGCATATCGGCGGGGCTGGTCGCCTCGATGCGGAGCGTCACGATCTCGACGACGGCACCCGACAGCAGGAAGCCGTAGAGCCGGCGATGGGCCGCCTCGAACCCGGCGACGAGGCCGTCGATCGGGGCGTCGCTGTCCGGCCAGGGCACGGCCAGCTCGTGCCCCTGTTCCTCGTAGCGCATCAGGGCGACGCGGCGGGTCGTGCGCTCGGGAGGCGGCACGCCCTCGGCATCGAACCAGCGCGCCGCATCGGCTTCCAACTGGCTGAAGGCCGCGTCCAGGCGCTCGGCCCCGGCGGCGCGGGCGGCGACCGCGACGGTGCGGCTGAACTCCGCCTTGAGGTCGGCCGCCAGCAGTCCCTCGGCGCAGAGCACGCCCGGTGCGGGCGGCACGAGTATGCGGCCGATGCCGAGCAGCCGGGCGAGCGCGCCCCCATGCAGCGGGCCGGCGCCGCCGAACGGCACCAGCGCGAAGGCGCGCGGGTCGTGGCCGCGCTCGACCGAGACGATGCGGATGGCGCCGACCATGTTGTTGTCGGCGATGGCGAGGATTCCGCGGGCGGCCGCCTCGACCGAGAGGCCGAGCGGCCCGGCGACGCCGTCGCGGATCGCCCGCTCGGCCCGCGCCGGGTCGAGCGCCATGCGCCCGCCCAGCAGCGAGGGCGGCAGGTGGCCCAGCACGAGATGGGCGTCGGTCACGGTCGCCCGGTCGCCGCCGCGGCCGTAGCAGGCGGGTCCGGGGGCGGCACCGGCACTTTCGGGCCCGACGACCAGGGCGCCCGCCTCTGTTACGCGCGCGATCGAGCCGCCGCCGGCGCCGATCGTCACCATGTCGACCATCGGCAGCGGCAGGGGCCAGGTGCCGATGCGGCCGGTGTGGGTCAGGCCGATCTCGCCGCCCGACAGCAGCGCGATGTCGGCGCTGGTGCCGCCGATGTCGACGGTGATGATGTCGCCGATGCCGGCCGCCGCCGCCACCGCTCGCGCGCCGACGACGCCGGCGGCCGGGCCGGACAGCGCCGTCTGCGCCGGCTGGCGCCGGATAGCGGCGGCACCTGCGACGCCGCCGTTGGATTTCATCAGCAGCAGGGGTGCCGCGATTCCGGCCCCGTCCAGCCGCCGCTCCAGCCGTTCGACATAGGTCGAGACCGCCGGCATCACCGTGGCGTTGAGCACGGCCGCGATGCTGCGCTCGTACTCACGCACCACCGGCAGCACCTCGACCGAGGCGGTGGCCGCGATCTCCGGCACCTCCTCGCCCAGGATGGCGAGCGCCCGGCGCTCATGGGCGGGGTTGGCGAAGCTGTGCAGGAAGCACACGGCGATCGCGGCCACCCCCGCCTCGCGGCAGAGGCGCGCGGCGCGGCGGACGTCGTCCTCGTCGAGCGGGGCCGCCTCGCTGCCGTCGGCGGCGATGCGGCCGCCGATCTCGTGGATGCGCGCGGCCGGCACGGGCCGCTGCGGCTTGACCCAGGTCCAGAGATTGGCGCGCCTTGGTATGTCCTGCCGGCCGATCTCCAGCACATGGCGGAACCCGCGCGTCGTCAGCAGCGCGGTGGCCGCACCCTTGCCCTCGAGGATGAGGTTGGTCGCGACGGTCGTGCCGTGCAGCGCGCGGCCGATCCCGCCCGCCTCGCGCCCGGCCGTCTCCAGCGCCGCCATGACGCCGACCAGGAAAGCCTCGGACGGATCGTGCGGCGTCGACGGCGTCTTCGCCCGCCAACTCGTCCCGGTCGCGCGATCCTGCAGCGTCACGTCGGTGAAGGTGCCGCCGATGTCGACAGCGACGACGAGGCCGGCCCGCTCAGACGAGGGCATCGGCATACTCCCGGCGGTGAAACAGCTTCGTCGCCGGGCGTGCGGCACGAAGGCGATGGGTCGCCGCCTCGTCGATCTCGCCGTCGACGATGGCTACTCCATATGCAGCAGCAGCCGCATCGACGCCGACCACGCCGTTCGCCACGTCGTCGCGCACCGTCTCGGCCGGCCGGTCGAACGGGTGGCCCCAACCGCCCCCGCCGCCGGTTTCGATGCGGAGCACGTCGCCGCGCCTGAGGATGGTCCCGTCCGAGAGCGGTGGCAGGGTGCGCTCATGCGGCGTGCCGGGATTCACGACGGCGCGGCCGGAGCCGCCGTTGAGGCCGCCCGCCAGGCCCCAGGGCGGGTTGACGACGCTGTCGATGCGCACCGCCAGCATCGCCTCCTCGGCCAGCACCTCGTATTCGCGGATCACGCCGCAGCCGCCGCGCCAGCGGCCGGCACCGCCGGAATCGGGCACCAGCCCGTAGCCGCGCAGGCGCACGGGGTAGGTCAGCTCCATGAACTCGATCGGGTAGTTCTCCTGGGCCACGAAGTAGACGGCGTCGCTGCCGTCCGCGAAGGGCCGGGCGCCGTAGCCGACGCCGATGCCGTCGCTGAGCAGGAACGGCTTGCCGCCATGGGTCCCGCGCAGCGCGATGATGACATAGGCGGAATGGGCGGCCGGTGCGGCGCCGTCGCGGGCCTGGGCGACGAGCCCGTGCAGGGCCGCCAGCATCCGCATCATGGTGATCCCGCGCATGCCGAGCGGGGCCGGTTGTCTCGGCTGCAGCAGGCTGCCCTCGCGCAGCCGCACCTCGTCCAGCGCCTTCACCGCACCGGCGTTCAGCAATTGCCCCGCCTGACCCTGGAGGACGTGCAGGCCGAGCGCCATCGCCGGCACGTCGGGATGCATCAGGAAGTTGACCGGCCCCGGCGCCTGGTCGTCGGTCGCCGTCGCGTCGAAGACGATGCGGTCGTCGGCGCCGCGCGTCAGCGTGAAGCGCATGCGATAGGGGCCGCCGCCCTGGGCGTCGCTGTCGATCGCGTCGGTCATCGAGACGCTGGCGCCCTGGGGCAGCATGTCGCGCAGCCAGGCGCGCACCGTCTCCTCGGTGCGCGCGAGGAGCTGGCGGAAGGCGTCGGCCGCCACGTCGGCGCCGAAGCGCGCGAGGATCTCCGCCAGCCGCCGCTCGCCGAGCCGCACGGCCGCCATCAGCGCGCGGGTGTCGCCCTGCGCCTGCCCGGGGAAGCGGCCGTTGCGCCAGAAGATGCGCAGGGCCTCCTCGTTGGTCTCGCCGTCGCGCTGCAGGCGGACGGGCGGGATGATGATGCCCTCGTGCAGGTGGTCGGTCGCGTCCGGGCTGATCGAGCCGGGGCGCAGCCCGCCGACATCGCTGAAATGCGCCCAGCCCATGACGAAGGCCGCACGCCTGCCCGCGTGGAAGACCGGCGCCAGGAACACCTGATCGTTGGTGTGGCTGACCGCGCCCTTCGAGCCGTAGCAGTCGTTGTACCAGTAGAGGTCGCCCGCTCGCATGGTCTCGATCGGGTAGTGCTCCAGCACCGGTCCGACGATGTCCCCGAAGATCGGCAGGTCCGAGCCGACGACCATGCGGCCGTCGCCGTCGAAGAGGGCGGTGTAGAAGTCCTTCTTCTCGCGGATGAAGGCCGACATGGCCGTGCGCTCGAGCAGCGCCTCCATCTCGCTCTGCGCGGCGCGCAAGGCGCCGCGCACGATCTCCAGCGCGATCGGGTCGCAGGCGGTCATCGATGAAAATCCGCGTGGGGTTGGTGGAAAAGGACGGAATTGGTCGTCTCATACAGGAGGGCAGACCGCGAGGCAGCGACGCCAACCAGCCCGTTGCCCGCGCTCATGCCGCCTCGCGCCAGCGCAGGCAGGCGACCCGGTGGCCCGGGCCGGCCGGCTCGAACACGGGATCGGACTGCGCGCAGGGCGTCGCCGCGGCCGGGCAGCGCGGGTGGAAGCGGCAGCCGCGGGGCACCGCGCGCAACGACGGCGGGTCGCCGGCGAGTGGCGGCGCGCCGCAATCCCCTTCCAGCCGCGGGGCGGCCGCGATCAGCGCCTTCGCATAGGGATGCAGCGGCCGCGCGAAGAGGGCATCGGTCGGCGCTTCCTCGACGATGCGGCCGAGATACATGACGGCGACCCGGTCGGCGACCCGGCGGACGACCGACAGGTCGTGCGAGATGAAGAGGTAGGTCAGGTTGAAGCGCTGCCTGAGGTCGCGCAGCAGCCGCAGGACCGATGCCTGCACCGAGAGGTCGAGCCCGGCGGTCGGCTCGTCGAGGATGACGATGCGCGGCCGCAGCAGCAGGATGCGGGCGAGGCCGATGCGCCGCTGCTGGCCGCCCGACAGCTCGTGCGGGTAGCGGCCGGCCAGCGCGGGATCGAGGCCGACGGCGTCCAGCGTCTCGGCGATGCGGCGGTCCTGTTCGCCCGTGTCGCGCACCCCGTGCAGCGCCAGCCCCTCTGCCAGCGTCGCGCCGACCCGCCACCAGGGATCCAGCGCCGCCCCCGGGTCCTGGTGGACGTACTGGATGGCGGCGCGCTGCGCGCGGGCGGTGCGCGGATCGGTGCCCGAGACCTCCGTACCCTCCAGCACGATCCGTCCCGCCGCCTCGCGCTGCAGGCCGAGCAGGGCGCGGGCCAGCGTGGTCTTGCCGCAGCCGGACTCACCGACCACCGCCAGTGTCTCGCCGGACGCCAGCGCCAGGTCGACGCCGTCGACCGCCCGCACCGGCTGCTCCTGCCGCGGCCAGCCACGCCGCCGGCCGAGCTCCACGACGAGGCCCTGGGCGGAGAGGATGGGGCTCACGCGCGGTGCCGATCTCCCTCTCTGCCCCTTGGGGGCGGAGAGGGTCGGGGTGAGGGGGGGATCGGCCGGCGGACGCCCACCGCACCCACCCCATTGCTCACGCAGTGAGTCCCCTCCCTCTCCCCCCGATGGGCGGAGAGGGCGATCACGGGGGCGGCGAGATCAGCCAACCGGCAGCTCCATCGCATGGCGCGGGCAGGCGACGCGGCGCGCGGGTGCGATGGCGGCCGCTTCCGGGACCTCGGCGGCGCAGGCGGGGACGGCGATCGGGCAGCGGGGGTGGAAGCGGCAGCCCTCGGGTTGGCTCGTGGCGGGCGGGACGGTGCCGGGGATGCCGGCCAGGTCCGCGGCGCGGTCGGGATGGCAGGCCAGCAGCATCCGCGCATAAGGGTGGCGCGGCCGGTCGAGCACGTCGCGCACCGGCCCGCTCTCGGCGATGCGGCCGGCATAGAGGACGGTGACGCTGTCGCAGAGCCCGGCGACGACGCCGAAATCGTGGGTGACGAACAGCATGGCGAGGCCGCGCTCGCGCGCCAGCCGCGACAGCAAGGCCAGGATTTCGCGCTGCGTGGTGACGTCGAGCGCCGTCGTCGGCTCGTCGGCGACGATGAGGTCGGGCTCGCAGGAGAGGGCGGCCCCGATCAGCAGGCGCTGCCGCTGGCCGCCCGAGAACTGGTGCGGGTATTTGGCGAGTGCCGCCTCCGGCTCGGGAATCTGCACGGCGCGCAGCAGCTCGACGAGCCGGCTGCGGTGGGCGGCGCGGCTGCCCGGCGCGTGCCGGCGCATGATCTCCAGGATCTGGTCGCCGGCGCGGAAGACCGGGTTGAGCGAGAGATAGGGGTCCTGCGGGATGAAGCCGATGCGGCCGCGGGCGTGGCCGGGGTCGCCCAGGATGTCATGGCCGCGGAAGAGGACGGCGCCGCGCGGCACGCGGGCACCCTTGGGCAGGATGCCGAGGACCGCCCTCACCAGGGTCGACTTGCCGCAGCCGGATTCGCCGACCACGCCAGTCACCTCGCCCGGCCGCACCGTCACCGACACGCCGTCGAGGATGCGCGCGATGCCGTGGTCGCCCGCGATCTCGACCGCCAAGTCGGAGACCACGAGCGTCGGGGCGGCCTCAGCCACGGCTGCGGCGCAGGCGGGGGTCGGCGACGTCGCGCAAGCCATCGCCCAGCAGGTTGAGGCCCAGCACCAGCAGCAGGATGGCGAGGCCGGGGAAGGTCGAGAACCACCACGCCTCGGGCAGGTGCTGGCGGGATTCGGCGACGGCGAGGCCCCAGTCCGGGTCGGGCGGGGCCGCGCCGACGCCGAGGAAGCCGAGCGTGGCGGCGGTCAGGATGGTGAAGCCCATGCCGATGGTCGCGCGCACGATGATCGCCGGCGCGGCGTTCGGCAGGATATGGGCGATGAGGATGCGCCGGGGCGGCATGCCGATCGCCGCCAGCGCATCGACGAAGAGTGACGAGCGCAGCCGCCGCGTCTCGGCGAAGACGGTGCGCGCGAAGAAGGGCCAATAGGTCAGGGCCAGCGCTACCATCGCCGTGGTCAGGCCGGGGCGCATGAGCTGGCTCAAGGCCAGCGCCAGGATGAGCTGCGGCACGGCGAGGAAGACGTCGGTCACCCGCATCAGCAGCTCCGACAGCCAGCCCTCGCGCCAGCCCGCGACGAGCCCGATCGGGACGCCGATGAGCGCCGCCACGGCGACGACCGAGAACGCCACCATCAGAGCGCCGCGCGTGCCCAGGATGACGCGCGAGAGGATGTCGCGGCCGAGCGCGTCGGTGCCGAAGGGGAACTCGGCCGAGGGCGGCTTCAGGCGCTGCAGAATATGGCTCTCGAAGGCGTCTTCGGGATAGGGCGCGAGCCAGGGCGCGCAGATCGCGACGAAGGCCGCGAACAGCACGATGGCGAGCCCGAACGCCGCCACCGGGTCGCGCAGCAGGCGGCGCAGCGCCGTCATCGCCCGTCGGCGACGCGGGGGTCGATCAGGCCCTGGGCGACGTCGACCAGGACGTTGACCACGGCATAGACGACGCCGACCACCAGCGTCACGGCGAGCAGCGCCTTGTAGTCGGCCGACAGGATGGCACGCACGGCGTAGGTGCCGATGCCGGGCCAGTCGAAGATCGCCTCGACGGCGACCGCGCCCGAGATGAGCGCGCCGAAGAGCAGCCCGACCTGCGTCACCGTCGCGGTGACGGCGTTGCGCAGCACGTAGATCGCCGCCAGCCGGAAGCGGCCGTAGCCGGCCGCCCGGGCGTACAGCACGAAGTCCTTCTGGAGCGTCTCCAGCACGCCCGAGCGGGTGAAGCGGGCGATGGTGGCCAGGCCCGGCAGGGCCAGCGTGATCGCCGGCAGCGCCAGGTGGCGCAGCCCGTCGGCGAAGCGGTCGAGCCTGCCCTCCAGCAAGGCGTCCAGCAGCAGGAAGCCGGTGTGCTCCGCGGGCGGCCCCAACTCGACGTCGATGCGCCCGCGCAAGGGCAGGATGTTGAGGTCCATGGCGAAGAGGAGCTGCAGCAGGATGGCGAGCCAGAACGAGGCGACCGCCAGCCCGGCGACCGAGAGCAGGCGCACGAGGTGGTCGATCGGCCCGTTGTGGTTCAGCGCCGCCGCGAGACCGAGCCCGACGCCGGCGACGGTCGCGAGCAGCAGCGCCGCGAAGGTCAGCTCCAGCGTCGCCGGCAGGCGCTGGCCGATCTCCTCGGCGACCGGCCGGTCGGAGAAGACGCTCCGTCCGAAGTCGCCGGTCGCCACCTGACGCAGATGCACCAGAAGCTGCTCGCCGAGCGGGCGGTCCAGGCCGTAGCGCGCGCGGATCTCCGCCACCTGGGCCGGTGTCGCCGCGTCGCCGGCCAGCGTCGCCGCCGGATCGCCCGGGACGATGCGGACCAGGATGAAGCTCAGCACCACCAGCCCGAAGAGGGCCGGCAGCGCCAGCAGGATGCGCCGGGCGATGTAGGCGGCCATGGGCGGCTACCGGGCGCCGATACGCACGCGTCCCTCTCCGCCCTTCGGGGGGGAGAGGGAGGGGACCCGCCGCCGTGCGGCGGGGAGGGTGAGGTGGGTGGCGCCGCCGGTCGTAGCTGCCAGAGGATTCATGCGCGCCGCCGACGCGGCGCCCCCCTCACCCCGACCCTCTCCGCCCTGAAGGGCAGAGAGGGAGCGCACCGGCATGGTCGGCTCGCCTCGTCAGTTCGCCAGCGACATCAGGCGCAGCTCGCCGCCCGAGCCGACGGGGCTGAACTGGTAGCCCTGCACCCGCTTGGTCAGGCCGCGCAGGTTGACGGTGTTGTAGACCCAGATGTCCGCACTCTCGTCGACGATGATGCGCGTCGCCTCGGCGTAGAGCGGCGCGCGCTTGGCCTGGTCGGGCTCGTCGCGGGCCTGGCGGAGCAGGGTGTCGACCTTGGGGTTGGTGTACCAGGAGGACGCCTTCCAGGTGCCGTGGAACTGGCTGTCGTACATCTGGCCGACCCAGTTCTCCGGGTCGACGAAGTAGGTGCTGACCCAGTGGATCCAGAGGTCGGGGGTCGTTTCGACCCGGCCGGTGGCCCCGGTGATGCCGGGCCACGTGTTGGGAACCACCTTCAGGTTCACGCCGAGCTTGCGCAGGTCCGACTGGAACATCTGGGCGGCCTGGACGGTCTGCTCCAGCTCGCTCTGGACGTGGATCTCGACCTCGCGGGAGAGCGGCGCGCCAGCGGCCTTCGCCTTGTCGCAATGCTCCTTGGCCTTGGCCATGTCGTACTCGTAGCCCTTGAGGTCGGTGGGGTTGCCCCACAGGCCGTTCGGGTTGGGGCCGGGGTTGCGGATCACCAGCCCCTTCAGGATGACCTCGTTGAAGCCCTTGTAGTTGAAGGCGTAGGCGAAGCAGCGGCGGACGTCGACATTGTCGAAGGGCGGTTTGCGGTTGTTCATGCGGATGACGAAGACCCGCATGCTCTCGTCCTTGGCGACCTTGGTGGCGGCGTTCTTCTCGACGCGCTCGACCTGGTCGGTCGGCAGGTAGCCGTCGGTCGCGTCGATCTCGCCGCGCAGCAGCGCCAGCACCCGGGTCGAGGTCTCGATCACCGGCCGCACGCGGACGTCGGCGATCGGCTTGGCGTTGTGCGACCAGCCGAGGAAATGCTCGCCGAAGCGCTGCAGGTCGAGCGACTGGCGCGGCCGGTAAGTGGCCGCGTCGATGCGGTAGGCGCCGGAGCCCGCGTCGTCGCCCGACAGCCAGGCGGCCCCGAAGTCCCCATCCTTCACATTCGGCTCGATCGCGCGCGGGTTGACCACGGCGACGAGCGGGATCGCCGCGAGGAACGGCGCGTAAGGCTTGGCGAGCACGAAGCGCACCGTGCGCGCGTCCGGTGCGGTGATGCTGTCCGGCTTCAGCACCGGCTTGAATGCCGCCGACGGCCCCTTGCCCATGAGGAGCAGGCGCTTGAAGCTGTAGGCGACGTCCGCGGCCGTGATCGGGCTGCCGTCGTGGAACTTCGCGCCGTCGCGCAGCGTGAAATCCCAGGTCAGGCCGTCGGCCGACACCTTGTGGCTCTCGGCCAGCCACGGCTTCAGCTCCGGCGGGTTGCCGACATAGCGGTAGAGCCCGTCATAGACGTTGAGCAGCACGAACTGGCTCGGCACGTCGAAGAGCGCGTGCGGGTCGAGCGAGGCCGGCAGGTTGTCGCCCCAGACGAGCGGCCGCTGCGCCTCGGCCGCCAGCGGCAGGCCGGCGATCAGCGCTGCGGCGAGCACGGTGCGGAATGTCTTCATCGGTCGTCCCCCATTCCCGTTCGCCGCCCACACTCAAGTTGCGGGCCAACAGCGACGGATCGGGGGAAGCAGCCTCACCCCGACCGTCCGCGCGTCAATGGTGCCGCCCGCCGCCTAAAATGCAAGCAGGTGTCGCAGGGGGAGGCGGTCAGCCGTGGAGGTGGCAGCTCACGACGTGGCCGGCCGCGACCGTGCTTGCCCGCGGCGGCGTGGTCCGGCAGACCGGCATGACGTGCGGGCAGCGCGTATGGAAGCGGCAGCCCGAGGGCGGGTTCGCCGGCGACGGGATTTCGCCCTCGATCGCCGGGAAGTCGTCGTCGCCCTCGCCGGGACGGCCGGGCAGGGCGGCGGCGATCAGCGCCTGGGAGTAGGGATGTGCCGGGCGCTGGAAGAGCGCGGCGGCATCGGCCGTCTCCACCACCTGCCCCAGATACATGACGACGACCCGGTGGCAGAGGTAGCGCACGGTGCCGAGGCTGTGCGCGATCAGCAGGAAGCCCAGGCCGAGGCGGTCCTGCAGATCGCGCAGCAGGTTCATGATCTGCGCCTGGACCGAGACGTCGAGTGCCGAGACCGGCTCATCCAGCACGACGAGGCGCGGCGACAGGGAGATCGCGCGCGCGATGGTGATGCGCTGGCGCTGCCCGCCTGAGAACTCGTGCGGATAGAGGCGCGCCTGCCAGGGCTGCAATCCGACCTGGACCAGCAGGCCGGCCACCCGCTCGGCCAGCTCGCTCCGCGACATGCCGGTATTGACCCGCAACGGCTCGGCGATGATGTCGCCGACGCGCATGCGCGGGTTGAGCGAGCTCCATGGGTCCTGGAACACCGCCTGGACCGCACCCCGATAGGCCCTCAGGGCCGGGCCGTCGAGGGTCGCGAGGTCGGCGCCGTCGAAGAGGATGCGGCCTTCCGTCGGCTGCTCCAGCCGCAGGGCCATCTTGGCGGTCGTGGTCTTGCCGCAGCCGGATTCTCCGACGATGCCGACCGTCTCTCCGGGCGCGATGGCGAAACTGACGCCGTCGACCGCCCACAGGTCGGCTTCCTTCCGCGCGACCCAGGAGCCGGAGCGGATGCGGTAGCGCTTGCGCACGCCTTCGAGCGCCAGGAGCGGCGTCGCCGTCATGCGTGCTTCCAGCAGCGGACGGCGCGGTCCGTCCCGATCGCGGTGGTCGCCGGGTCGGTCGCGCGGCATCGGTCCATGACGTCGGGGCAGCGGTCGGCGAAGGGGCAGCCCGGCGGCCGCGCGAAGACGGCCGGCGGCTGGCCGTCGATGGCCAGCAGGCGGCCCGTGCGGTCGATGTTCATCTCCGGCACGGAGCGCAGCAGCGCCCTGGTGTAGGGATGGAGCGGCTCCGCGAAGAGGGTGCGGGTGTCGGCGGTCTCGACGATGCGGCCGGCATACATGACCGCGACCCGGTCGCACATCCGCGCGACGATGCCGAAGTCATGGGTGATGAACAGGATCGCCAGTCCCGTGTCGCGCTGGAGCTGGCGCAGCAGTCGCAGGTACTGCGCCTGCACGGTGACGTCGAGCGACGTCGTCGGCTCGTCGGCGATCAGCAGCTCGGGGTCGCAGGCGAGCGCGATGGCGCCGACGACGCGCTGGCGCATGCCGCCGGAGAACTCGTGCGGGTAGGAGCGCAGCCGGTCGCGCGGCGCCGGCACCTTGAGCAGCGAGAGGAGCTCGACCGCGCGCTCAGTCAGCGCCCGGCCGCGCAGGCCGCGATGGCGGCGCAGCGGCTCCATGATCTGCTCGCCCACGGTCAGCACCGGATTGAGCGCGCTCAAGGGGTCCTGCAGGATCATCGAGATGCGCCGGCCGCGGTAGGACCGCATCTCCGCCTCGGGGAGCGCCGTCAGGTCGACGCCGTCGAAGCGGATCGTGCCGCCCGCCAGCGTCGCGGCGGGCTTGGGCAGCAGGCGCAGGATGGAGAGCGCGGTCAGGCTCTTGCCCGAGCCGCTCTCGCCGACGAGGCCGAGCGTCTCGCCGCGGCGCAGGTGGAAGCTGGCGCCGTCGATCGCCATGCCGGTCCCCTGCGGGGCGGAGAGCCGCGTGCGGAGGTCCTGCACTTCCAGGAGGACGTCGCCTGACGTTGGGGCGTCCATCAATCCTGCCTCAGCCGCGGGTCGAGGCGGTCGCGCAGCCAGTCGCCGATCAGGTTGAACGACAGCACCACCAGCATCAGCGCCACGCCCGGCAGCGTCGCCACCCACCACGCCCGCACGAGCGAGGCGCGGCCGTCGGCGATCATCGAGCCCCAGGCGCTGGTCGGCGGCGGGATGCCGGCGCCGAGGAAGCTCAAGGACGCCTCGACGATGATGACCCAGCCGAACTGCATGGTCAGCAGCACGATCAGCGTGTTGGCGACGTTGGGGAAGATGTGGACGGCGAGGATGCGCGCATCCGAGCAGCCGGCGATCCGCGCGAGCTTGACGAAGTCGCGGTCGCGGATCGCCAGCACTTCGCCGCGGATGATGCGGGCATAGCGTGCCCAGAGGATGGCGCCGACCGAGACGACCACCGTCACGAGACTGGGTCCCAGCGTGACGGCCAGGAGGAAGGCGAGGAGGATGATCGGGAACGACAGCACGCTGTCGGCGAGGCGCATCAGGAAGGTGTCGACGCGGCCGCCGAAATAGCCGGCGACCAGCCCGATCGTGGTGCCGACGGCACCGCCGACGATCAGGCTGAAGATGCCGGCGAGCAGGGAAATGCGGGCGCCGTGGATGACCCGCGAGAGGATGTCGCGGCCCAGCGCGTCGGTGCCGAGCGCGAAGGTCCAGCTGCCGCCCTCCTGCCAGACCGGCGGGCGGAAGCGGGTGCGCAGCGACTGCGCGAACGGATCGTGCGGTGCCAGCAGGTCGGGGACCAGCGCCATCACGACGACGGCGACCAGGATGAGGCAGGGCAGCACCGGCGGCCGCTTCCAGCGGCGCCAGAGGGCGATGGGCGACCAGCCGGCGCGGCGGACCGCGGGGCGGTGGGTGGCAGCCGCATCGGTCATGCCGCACCGCTCGCCTTGCCGGCGCGGATGCGCGGGTCGATGAGGAGGTAGAGCAGGTCGACGATCAGGCTGGACACGACGACGACGACCGCGGTCGTCAGCACCACGGCCTGGGTCACGGGGAAGTCGCGGAAGCGGATCGCGTCGTAGGCGAGCCGTCCGAGGCCGGGCCAGGCGAACACCGTCTCGACGATGACCGCGGTCGAGATGAGCAGCGCGAGATAGACGCCGCCGAAGGTGACGACCGGCACCAGCGCGTTGCGCAGCGCGTGCTTCCAGATGACGATCCACTCGGGCAGGCCCTTGATGCGGGCGAGCTTGACGAACTCGCTGTCGAGGACCTCCAGCATGCTGGAGCGAAGCAGGCGCATCATGCCGGCGACGACGAACCAGCCGAGCGTGAAGCCGGGCAGGACGTAGTTCTCCCACCCGCCCATGCCGCCCGCCGGCAGGATGCGCAGCTCGCCCGCGAAGACGATGATGAGGACGAGCCCGACCCAGAAGGTCGGGAAGGACTGGCCGAGCACGGCGAACAGCCGCGCCGTCACGTCGATCGCCGACCCTCGCCATACGGCAGCCGCGATGGCGAGCGGGAAGGCCATGGCGATCGCCATGACGAGCGCCACCAGGGCCAGCGTCAGCGAGTTCGGCAGTCGCTCCATCACGAGGTCGAGCGCCGGACGCCGCTCACGGATCGAGATGCCGAGGTCGCCGGTCGCCAGCCCCCCGGCGAAGCGCAGGAACTGCTCGTGCAGCGGCTGGTCGAGGCCGATCGTGGAGCGCAGCGCCGCCCGGTCGGCCGCCGTGGCGTCGACCGGCAGCATCAGCTCGATCGGGTCGCCGCTCAGCCGCGACAGGATGAAGATCGCCACGGCGAGTGCCGCGAGCGTGACGGCGGACTGGATCAGCCGCTGGACGACGACGTTGAGCACCGGGGGTCCCTCGTGCGCTCTCGTCCGGACGCGGGCCGGCGGCGGCCCGCGTCCGGAGCGCTCTTCGCGCGTGTTATGCGGTCGTCCGGCTCAGCGCGCCAGCAGGCTGTCGAAGTTCAGGTTCTGCGGCCGGAAGCCGACGTCCCAGTGCTTGGCCTTGGCGGTGATGCCGAACGCCTGGTCGACCTCGACCACCGGCACCGCCAGATGATTCTGGCGCACATAGGTCATGGCCTGGTCGATCAGCTTCTTGGTCTCCGCGGGATCGATCGTGTTCGACGCCTTGTCGAGCAGTGCGTCCAGCTCCGGGATCTTCACGTGGCCGAACGAGCCCTTGGAATGCATGAAGACCCGGTAGATGCCGATCACGCCCTGCCAGGGCCGGGCGGGGGCCACGAAGAAGCCCGCCGCGCCCGGAATCTCGCCCTTCAGCAGCTTGGCGCGGACGACGCCGTACTCGGTCTGCTGGATGTTCGGGCGGACGCCGATCTTCTCCCACATGCCGGCGATCGCCAGCATCATGTCCGGGCCCTCGGGAACGCCGATCCAGGGGTAGACCCAGAAGTCCATGTCGAAGCCGTTCGGGTAGCCGGCTTCGGCCAGCAGCGCCTTCGCCTTCGCCGGGTCGTAGAGGTAGAGGTCCTTCTTCCAGTCGTGGCCGACGGCCTCCGCGACGACAGACTGCGTGTAGTAGGTGCCGAAGGGCCGCGCGTAACCCTCGAACAGCGTCTCGGCGATGGTCTTGCGGTCGATCGCGAGGTTGAGCGCCTCGCGCACCTTGGCCTTGTGGACCGGGACCTTCTCCACGAACTGGTCGTCGAGATAGACGACGAGCGAGGCCGAGCCCTTCCACAGCACGACGTCGCCGCCGCGCTGGCGCTTGACGCGGGCGATGTTGTTGCGCGCGATCGGCGCGACGTCCGCCTCGCCGCGGCCGAGCATGGCGATGCTCGTCTCCTCCTCGGGCACCGCCATGAAGCGCACCGCCTCGAAGCGTGGCGTGATGCGCCAGTGCTTGTCGACGGCGACGAGCCGGATGTACTGGCCGCCGACATGCTCGGCGAAGCGGTAGGGGCCGCTGCCGACGGGATTGATCGCGAACTTGTCCGGCCCCAGCTCCTCGGCGGCCTTCTTCGAGACCACGAAGCGCTCGGTCGAGCCCTGCAGTGCGGAGAGGTCCGCCAGCAGGTCGGGGATGGGCGGCCCCTTGGCGGGAATGCGCACGGTGTAGCGGTCGACGATCTCGACCGGGCCGACGCGCTCGCGGAAATAGCCCTTGCGCTGCGCGACCGAGCGCTCGGCCGTGATCCGCTCGATGCTGTACTTGACGTCCTCGGCCGTCATCTCGCCGAAGCCCCGGTGGAACTGCACCCCGGGGCGGATGCGGATCGTCCACGCCTTGCCGTCGGCCGAAAGGCTCCAGTCCTCGGCAAGCCCCGTCGTGCGGTCGTAGTCGGTGCCGTCCGCCTTGGTGCCGACGAGGTCGTCGTACATGGCGGCCAGCCCGATGCTGCCGCTGGAGCTGGCGAGGATCGGCTCCAGCCCCTCGTTCCACATGGAGGGGAAGACGATGCGCAGCTCGCCCGGCGAAGGCGCCTGGGCGGCCGCCGTCGCCGTCCAGGCGACGACGAAGGCGGCGGCGAGGGTGCCGGCGAGGCCTGCGCCCCGCGGTCCGGTCTCAGCCCTTCGGCTGATCGGCGTCGTGCTCATCGTCTTCCTCCCCTGTCGGTGTTGTCGTTGGCGTCGCTCAGGCGGCGGCGCGCTGCTTCTTGATCCAGCCGAGCTCGCCGCCGGCCGCGATGATGTCGAGCAGGAACCCGGCGAGCGGCTCGCCCTCCGTCGTCGTGCCGCGCGTCAGGTTCCGGACGATGCCGCCCTGGAAGTCGACCTCCAGCTCGTCGCCGCTTTCGACCGTCCGGGTGACGCCCGGCACGAAGGAGAGCATCGGCACGCCGGCCGTGATCATCAGCCGGTAGAAGCTGCGGGTCATCGATTCCGACACCACCGCCAGGCCGAGCCCCTTCAGTGCCAGCGGCCCCTGCATGTGCAGCTGCCCGGTGCCGAAGTTCTTGCCCGCGACGATGATGTCGTGGGGCTTCGCCTTGCCGGCGAAGGTCGGGTCGAGCCCGATCATGCAGTACCTGGCCAGCACGGCCGGGTCGGTCTGCTTGGCCTTGACCTGCTCGATGTCCATGATGTGCCCGTCGTTCAGCACGTCGTCGCCGAACTTCCAGCAGCGGCCGCGATAGATCATCGCCATGACGTCTTCCTCCTGGCCTTCAGGGCGCGATCTGGCGGGGGTCGGCGATGTGGCCGGCGACCGCTGACGCCGCCACCGTGGCCGCACTCGCGATGTAGACCTCCGAGGTCGGGCTGCCCATGCGGCCGGGGTCGTTGCGCGTGCCCGTGGAGATGCAGACGTCGCCGTCGTTGAGCGGCATGACGCCGCCGACGCAGGGCCCGCAGGTGCCGACCGCGATCTGCGCGTCGGCCTTGGCGAAGATGTCGATCAGCCCCTCGCTCAGGCTCTGGCGGTAGACCTCCTGGGTCGCGGGGATGATGCAGAGCTGCACGCCGGCGGCGACCTTGCGGCCCGCCAGCACCTTGGCCGCCGCGCGCATGTCCTCGAGCTTGCCGGCGATGCAGGCGCCGATGAAGGCGTGCGTCACCTTCTTGCCGGCGAGCTGGCTCACGGGTCGCGCCAGCTCGGGCGAGGGCGGGACCGCCACCTGCGGCTCCAGCGCGCCGACGTTGAAGGTCAGGTGCTCGGCGTAGTGCGCGTCGGGGTCGCTCGTCACCACCTCGAACGGCACCTCGGTGCGGGCGCGCACGGTCGCCAGGATCCTCTCGTTCGGCACCGTGACGGCGCTCTTCACGCCGAGATCGACCATGCTGTTGCACAGCGTGTGGCGCTCGTCGATGTCCATGCCGTCGACGACCGGCCCGTCGAACTCGATGACCTTGTAGTCGCCCTTCTCCAGGCCGATCTGGCCGGCGACCCACTGGGCGATGTCGCGGCTCATCAGCCATCCCGGGCGATGGCCCTCGATGGTGACGCGCAAGGTCTCGGGCACGCGCAGCCAGCTCTTGCCCATGGCGAGCTGCATCAGGAAGGCGCCGCCGAGCGCGATGCCGAGCGCGCCCACACAGCCCAGGGCCGGCGAGCGGGTGTCGCTGGTGATGACCAGCATGCCCGGGCGCACGAGGCCGCGGTCGATCGGCAGGTTGTGCGAGATGCCGGCGCGGCCGACATCGAAGAAGTGGCCGATGCCGTGGTTGCGCGCATCGTCGCGCATGATCTTGAAGTCGGCCGCGACCTTGGTCGAATCCGTGTAGGGCTGGTGGTCGATGGTGAGCACCATCTTCTCGGGCGAGTGGACGCGATCGATGCCGATCGAGCCCAGCATGCGCCGGTAGATCGGATAGTTGAGGTCGTGCCCGACGATCAGGTCGGGGGTGACCCAGACGATGTCGCCCGGCCTCACCGGCTGGCCGGCGGCGCGCGACAGGATCTTCTCGGCGACGGTGCTGCCCATGGCAGGGGGCCTCCGCTGACGGAATGGAAGGGGTTGGGTCAGTCGACCTTGATGGGCTCGGCGTACTTCTCCGACCAGCCCAGCACCTTGGGGAGCTGGACCAGGTCGAGCACGCTGTCCCAGCCGTCGTTGCCCTTCATGACCGTGTGGATCGAGGCGGTCTCCTTGATCGAGCGGGCGGCCTTGCGCATGGCGGTGACCGCGCAGAACGTCAGGCTCAGCGGCAGCAGGCCCAGCTTCAGGCCGAGCTTCTCGTACTCGGCGAAGGTCAGGACCGGCGCGACCTTGTTCTCGGAGATCGTCAGCACCGCCTTGCCCGGCAGGCCCTGGCAGGTCTCGGTGATCTCCTGCACCGTGCGCGGGATCTGCACCAGCACGAGATCGGCGCCGGCCTCGATATAGGCGAGGCCGCGGTCGATCGTCTCCGGCATGCCGCCCGGCGAGGCGACGGCGTCGGTGCGGGCGATCAGCACGAAGTCGTGGTCCCGGCGCGCGTCGACGGCGGCGTGGATCTTGCCGATCATCTCGGACTTGGAGACCAGCGTCCGGTTGGGGAAGGCGCCGCACTTCTTGGGCAGCACCTGGTCCTCGATATGGACGCCGGCGATGCCC
>JBFWXJ010000041.1:0-22503 GCA_050187535.1 Alphaproteobacteria bacterium
GCGCGTGAGGTTCGGCTTGGTCTTGCTCGCCGGGAAGTATCGGAAGCGGCTCATTTCAGGCGGGCCTCCAGGGCCTGCACGGCGTCGCGGGTCAGAACCAGCGTATCGCGACGCAGGATGTCGTAGACGTTGGCGCCCTGCTGCGGCAGCACGTCGACCTGCGGCAGGTTGCGCGCCGCGCGGGCGAAGCCCTCGTCGACCGCGCCGCCACCGATGAACAGCACCGACTTCCAGCCGAGCTTGCCCAGGCGCTGCGCCAGCGCCTTGGTCTTGGCCTCCGGCAGCTTCGCGTCGTCGATGACGACGAGCTTGCCCTCGGCCAGCTTGCTGGACAGCGCGGTCCGGAGGCCGAGCGCGCGTACCTTCTTCGGCAGGTCGTAGCCGTGGTCACGCACGACCGGGCCGAAGATCACCGCGCCGCCGCGGAACTGCGGCGAGCGCATGCTGCCCTGGCGGGCGCGGCCCGTGCCCTTCTGGCGCCACGGCTTCTTCGTGGTGCCGGCGATGTCGCCGATCTGCTTGGCCTTGTGCGTGCCGGCACGCCGCTTGGCGAGCTGCCAGTGCACGAGGCGCGACAGGATGTCGGCGCGCACCGGCACGCCGAACACCGCCGCGTCGAGCTCGATCGTTCCGGCTTCGCCGGCGTCGAGCGTGGTCACGTTCTGCTGCATCGTGCTCACTCGGGCTGGGCGGCGGCACGCACCGCCGCCGGATAGGGCACGCCGTCCGGCCGCTTGCGCTTGGCCGCATCGCGGACGAGCACGACGCCACCCTCGGCACCGGGCACCGCGCCCCGGATCAGCAGCAGGCCGCGCTCGACGTCGGTCCGCACGACGGTCAGGTTCTGCGTCGTCACCCGGACATCGCCCATGTGCCCGGCCATCTTCTTGTTCTTGAAGGTCTTGCCGGGATCCTGGCGGCCGCCGGTCGAGCCGTGGCTGCGATGGCTCACCGAGACGCCGTGCGTCGCGCGCAGACCGCCGAAATTGTGCCGCTTCATGGCACCGGCGAAGCCCTTGCCGATCGAGGTCCCCGTCACGTCGACCTTCTGGCCGACGAGGAAGTGGTCGACCGTGATCTCGGCGCCGACATCGACCAGGCCGTCGGCATCGACGCGGAACTCCACCAGCTTGCGCGTCGGCTCGACCTTCGCCTTGGCGAAGTGGCCGCGCATCGGCTTCGTCACGTTCTTCACCTTGGCCTTGCCGAGGCCGAGCTGGAGCGCGACGTAGCCGTCCTTCTCCTGGGTGCGCTGGGCGACGACCTTGCAGGTATCGACCTGCAGGACGGTCACCGGCACATGCTCGCCCTCCGCGGTGAACACCCGCGTCATGCCGAGCTTGCGCGCGATCAATCCGGTTCGCATCGACCAGTCCTCAGAGCTTGATCTCGACGTCGACGCCGGCCGCGAGGTCGAGCTTCATCAGCGCGTCCACGGTCTGCGGCGTCGGGTCGACGATGTCGAGGACCCGCTTGTGGGTGCGGATCTCGAACTGCTCGCGCGACTTCTTGTCGATGTGCGGCGAGCGGTTGACGGTGAAGCGCTCGAAGCGGGTCGGCAGCGGCACGGGGCCGCGCACGCGTGCGCCCGTCCGCTTGGCCGTGTTGACGATCTCGCTCGTCGACTGGTCGAGGATGCGATGATCGTAGGCCCGGAGGCGGATGCGGATGTTCTGGTTGTCCATTGCTCGACCCGTTCGGCGTTTCTTGAGCGCGGTAGGTTGGCGACGCCGGTTCAGGCGATGATCTTGGAGACGACGCCGGCGCCGACGGTGCGGCCGCCTTCGCGGATGGCGAAGCGCAGGCCTTCGTCCATGGCGATCGGCACGATCAGGTCGACCTCCATGCGCACGTTGTCGCCCGGCATCACCATCTCGGTCCCGCCCGGCAGCGTCACCACCCCCGTCACATCGGTCGTCCGGAAGTAGAACTGCGGCCGGTAGTTCGTGAAGAACGGCGTGTGGCGGCCGCCCTCCTCCTTCGTCAGGATGTACGCCTCGGCCTCGAACTTCGTGTGCGGCGTGATCGATCCCGGCGCCGCCAGAACCTGGCCGCGCTCCACGTCCTCGCGCTTCGTGCCGCGCAGCAAGGCACCGATGTTGTCGCCCGCCTCGCCCGAGTCCAGCAGCTTGCGGAACATCTCGACGCCCGTCACCACCGTCTTCGTCGTCGCCTTCAGGCCGATGATCTCGACCTCGTCGCCGACCTTGATGATCCCGCGCTCGACGCGGCCCGTCACCACCGTGCCGCGGCCCGAGATCGAGAACACGTCCTCGATCGGCATCAGGAACGGACGGTCCTTCGGGCGCTCCGGCTGCGGGATGTACTCGTCCACCGCCGCCATCAGCTTCAGCACCGCGTCATGCCCGATCGACGGCTCCTTGCCCTCCAGCGCCATCAGCGCCGAGCCGCGGATCACCGGGATGTCGTCGCCCGGGAAGTTGTACGACGACAGAAGCTCGCGCACCTCCAGCTCCACCAGGTCCAGCAGCTCCGGGTCGTCCACCATGTCCACCTTGTTCATGAACACGACCAGCGACGGAACGCCGACCTGGCGCGCCAGCAGGATGTGCTCGCGCGTCTGCGGCATCGGGCCGTCCGCCGCCGACACCACCAGGATCGCCCCGTCCATCTGGGCCGCGCCCGTGATCATGTTCTTCACGTAGTCCGCGTGGCCCGGGCAATCGACATGCGCGTAGTGCCGGTTCAGCGTCTCGTACTCCACATGCGCCGTCGAGATCGTGATCCCGCGCGCACGCTCCTCCGGCGCCTTGTCGATCTGGTCGTACGCCGTGAACGTCGCCCCGCCCGTCTCCGCAAGGACCTTCGTGATCGCCGCCGTCAGCGACGTCTTCCCGTGGTCCACATGCCCAATCGTCCCAATGTTGCAGTGCGGCTTGTTCCGCTCGAATTTCGCCTTGGACATGGGAGTGCGCTCCGTTTCTCTCTTCCTGGTGGGTTCGGACGGCGTCTGACGATCAGGCGAGCTTCGCGCGGACTTCGTCGGCGACGGCCTGCGGAACCTGCTCGTAGTGATCGAAGTGCATGGTGTACTGGGCGCGCCCCTGGCTCATGGACCGCAGCGTGTTGACGTAGCCGAACATGTTGGCGAGCGGCACCATCGCCTGGACGACGCGCGCGTTGCCGCGCTGGTCCATGCCCGTCACCTGGCCGCGCCGGCTGTTCAGGTCGCCGATCACGTCGCCCATGTAATCCTCGGGCGTCACCACCTCGACGCGCATCACCGGCTCCAGCAGCTTCGGGCCGGCCTTCGGCATGCCTTCCTTGAAGGCGGCGCGGGCCGCGATCTCGAAGGCGAGCACGCTCGAATCCACGTCATGGTAGGCGCCGTCGATCAACGAGGCCTTGAAGTCGATGACGGGGAAGCCGGCCAGTACGCCGGTGTCGACCGACGCCTTCAGGCCCTTCTGGACGCCCGGCACGAACTCCTTCGGCACGACGCCGCCGACGGTGGCGTTTTCGAACTCGAAGCCGGACCCCGCCGGCAGCGGCTCGAAGCGCAGCTTCACGCGCGCATATTGGCCGGAGCCGCCGGTCTGCTTCTTGTGCGTGTAGTCGATCTCGGCCTGCCGCGTGATCGTCTCGCGGTATGCGACCTGCGGGGCGCCGATGTTGGCGTCGACCTTGAACTCGCGCTTCATGCGGTCGACGATGATTTCGAGGTGGAGCTCGCCCATCCCCTTGATGATCGTCTGGCCGCTCTCGTGGTCGACAGCGACGCGGAAGGACGGGTCCTCCTGGGCGAGCCGCTGCAGGGCCTGGCCCATCTTCTCCTGGTCGCCCTTGGTCTTCGGCTCGACCGCGATCTCGATGACGGGCTCGGGGAACTCCATGCGCTCCAGCACCACCGGCGCGGCGGGATCGCAGAGCGTGTCGCCCGTCGTCGTGTTCTTGAGGCCGGCCAATGCGACGATGTCGCCCGCACGGGCCTCCTTGATGTCCTCGCGGTGGTTCGCATGCATCTGCAGCATGCGGCCGATGCGCTCGCGCCCGTCCTTCACCGTGTTCAGCACCTGCGAGCCGGCGGCAAGCACGCCCGAGTAGATGCGCACGAAGGTGAGCGAGCCGACGAACGGATCGGTCATGATCTTGAAGGCGAGGCCGGCGAAGGGCTCGTCGTCGGAGCTCTTGCGCTCGATCGCCTCGTCGCTGCCGACCTTGACACCCTTGATCGCGGGAACGTCGGTCGGTGCCGGCAGATAGTCAACGACGGCGTCGAGCAGCGGCTGCACGCCCTTGTTCTTGAAGGCCGAGCCGCACAGCACCGGCACGAAGGCGCTGACCAGCACACCCTTGCGGATGCACGCGATCAGCGTCTCGACGCTCGGCTCCTCGCCACCGAGATAGGCCTCGAGGGCCTCGTCGTCCATCTCGACCGCCATCTCGACCAGCTTCGAGCGGAAGTCCGCGGCCTGGTCGGCCATGTCGGCCGGAATGTCGACGATGTCGAACTGGGCGCCGAGGCTCTCGTCGCGCCAGGTGATCGCGTTCATGCGAACGAGGTCGACGACACCGACGAAGTCGCTCTCGACGCCGATCGGCAGCTGCAGGACCATCGGGCGGGCGCCCAGCCGGTCGACCATCATGTCGACACAGCGCGGGAAGTTGGCGCCGATGCGGTCCATCTTGTTGACGAAGCAGATGCGCGGAACGCCGTACTTGTCGGCCTGCCGCCATACCGTCTCGGACTGCGGCTCGACGCCGGCGACGCTGTCGAACACCGTGACGGCGCCGTCCAGGACGCGCAGCGAGCGCTCGACCTCGATCGTGAAGTCGACGTGGCCGGGCGTGTCGATGATGTTGATGCGGCAGTCGCGCCAGAAGCAGGTGGTCGCGGCAGACGTGATGGTGATGCCGCGCTCCTGCTCCTGCTCCATCCAGTCCATGGTGGCGGTGCCCTCATGGACCTCGCCGATCTTGTAGGAGCGCCCGGTGTAATAGAGAATCCGCTCGGTCGTCGTCGTCTTGCCGGCATCGATGTGGGCCATGATGCCGATGTTGCGGTAGCGATCGAGGGGGGTAGTTCGGGACATGACGGCAGGCTCCGGGCGCGGATTGGGTTACCAGCGGTAGTGCGAGAACGCCTTGTTGGCGTCCGCCATGCGGTGGGTGTCCTCCCGCTTCTTCACCGCCGAACCGCGGTTGTTGGCGGCGTCGAGCAACTCGCCCGACAGCCGCTCCTGCATGGTGTTCTCCGAGCGGGCGCGCGAGGCCGAGATGATCCAGCGGATCGCGAGTGCCTGGCTGCGCTCGGAACGGACCTCGACCGGCACCTGATAGGTGGCACCACCGACGCGGCGCGACCGGACCTCGACCGCCGGGCGCACGTTGCCCAGCGCGTCATGGAACATGCGCACCGGATCTTGGCCGCCCTGGCGCTTGGAGATGCGCTCCAGCGCGTCGTAGACGATGGTCTCGGCGACCGACTTCTTGCCGTGATACATCAGGCAGTTGATGAACTTCGTCAGCACGATGTCCCCGAACTTGGCGTCCGGCAGGACCTCTCGCTTATCGGCGGCGCGGCGACGCGACATGGCTCAGCCTCCGATCACTTCGGCCGCTTGGCGCCGTACTTCGAACGGCGCTGGCGGCGATCCTTCACACCCTGCGTATCGAGGGTGCCGCGAATGATGTGGTAGCGCACGCCGGGCAGGTCCTTCACGCGGCCGCCGCGGATCATCACCACGGAGTGCTCCTGCAGATTGTGGCCTTCGCCCGGGATGTAGCTCGTCACCTCGAAGCTGTTCGTCAGCCGGACGCGAGCCACTTTCCGCAGGGCCGAATTGGGCTTCTTCGGCGTCGTCGTGTAGACGCGCGTGCAGACGCCCCGCTTCTGCGGGCACTCCTCCAGCGCAGGCACCTTGTCCTGCGGCTGCTGGGCCCGCCGCGGCTTGCGGATGAGCTGATTGATCGTCGGCATCCCGTCGCTACCCTTCTCGCCTCGGGTCGATGACAAATGCGCGGCGGGACCCACGTCCTGCCACGGCAAAAACGCCGCTATTGCGGCGCTCGTTTTCCGTCGAAACGGCCTGCCCAAACCGGAGGGCGCGTCTAGGTTGGACCCCTACCGCCGACCCCCCGAAAGGTCGCGGGAACCTAGTGACCGACTCTTACCGTGTCAAGCACGGTTTGACGGATTCGAATGTCGCTCCGGACGTCATGGCGGCGGCTCGCGCCGGTGGTCCGCCACGGTCTCCGTGAGCATGCGCCCCGGCCCCCTGAAGGGCCTGCGGGCACAATGTCGAGATGGGCGTCCGCGGGCCCTCGTCGAGCCTTCGGACGCCCGCCCCTTTGGTCTATCCCCCGCCGTCACCGGCGGGGGACCAGCGGCTCTCAGGCCGAGCGGGCGGCCCGCGGCGCCTCGGCGGGAAGCGCGGGGGTCTGGCTGCCGTCGGCGGCCAGGATCGCCCGGTCGCGCTCGGCGGCGATGTGCCGGAGGCGATTGACCACGCTACCCGTGCCGGCCGGGATCAGCCGGCCGACGATGACGTTCTCCTTCAGCCCCGCCAGGCTGTCGACCTTGCCGGAGACGGCCGCCTCGGTGAGGACGCGGGTCGTCTCCTGGAAGGACGCGGCGGAGATGAACGAGTTGGTCTGCAGGGACGCCTTGGTGATGCCCTGGAGGACCGGCTTGGCCTTGGCCGGCCGGCCGCCTTCGGCCTCCACCTTGTTGTTCTCGACCAGGAACTCCTCCCGGTCGATCTGCTCGCCCACCAGGAAGGTCGTCTCGCCGCCGTCCATGATCTCCACCTTCTGGAGCATCTGGCGGACGATGACCTCGATGTGCTTGTCGTTGATCTTCACGCCCTGCAGCCGATAGACGTCCTGGATCTCGTTCGTCAGGTAGTCCGAGAGCGCCTCGACGCCCATGACGTTCAGGATGTCGTGCGGCACCGGGTTGCCGTCCATCAGCAGGTCGCCCTTCGCCACGAAGTCGCCTTCCTGGACGCTGATGTGCTTGCCCTTCGGGATGAGGTACTCCCGAGGACCGCCCGCCTCCGGATCGGAGGGGACGACGACGATGCGCCGCTTGGTCTTGTAGTCCTTGCCGAACTCGACCCGGCCGTCGACCTCGCTGATGATCGCGAAGTCCTTCGGCCGGCGCGCCTCGAAGAGCTCGGCCACCCGCGGCAGGCCGCCGGTGATGTCGCGCGTCTTCGACGATTCGCGCGGGATGCGCGCCACCACGTCGCCCGCCTTCACCGTGGCACCGTTCTCGATGCTGAGGATCGCGTCGACCGACATGAAGTAGCGGGCCTCGACGCCGCTCGCCAGCGTCAGCGCCTCACCCTTGGCATCGCGGAGCACGATGCGCGGGCGCAGGTCGTTGCCGCGCGGCTGCTGCTTCCAGTCGACGACCACCTTCGACGAGATGCCGGTCGCCTCGTCCACCACCTCGCGCATCGAGACGCCCTCGACGAGATCGACGTAGTGGGCGGTACCCTCGCGCTCGGTGATGATCGGGATCGTGTAGGGATCCCACTCGGCGATCTTCTGGCCCTTGGTGACGCGGCCGCCCTCGTCGACGAGCAGCTTGGCGCCGTAGGGGACGCGGTGCCGCGCCCGCTCCCGGCCGGCCTCGTCGGCCAGCACGATCTCGGTGTTGCGGCTCATCACCACGTGGGTGCCGAGGCTGTTCGTCACGACGTTGCGGTTCTTGATCCGCAGCACCGCGTCGAACGCCGCCTCGATGCTCGACTGCTCGGCGCCGCGCTGCACCGCGCCGCCGATGTGGAACGTGCGCATGGTGAGCTGCGTGCCCGGCTCGCCGATCGACTGCGCCGCGATGACGCCGACCGCCTCGCCCACGTTCACCATCGTGCCGCGGGCGAGATCGCGCCCGTAGCACTTGCCGCACACCCCGCCCTTGGTCTCGCAGGTCAGCACCGAGCGGATCAGCACCTCGTCGATGCCGGCCTTCTCGATGCGCTCGACCGTCTCCTCCTCGAGCAGCTGCCCCGCGGCCGCCAGCACCTCGCCGCTCAGCGGGTCGATCACGTCCCGGGCCGCGCTGCGGCCGAGGATGCGCTCGGACAAGGGCGCGATCACCTCGCCGCCGTCGACCACCGGGCCGACCGTCAGGCCGCGCTCGGTGCCGCAGTCGTTCTCGATGATGATCGCGTCCTGGGCGACGTCGACGAGACGGCGCGTCAGGTAGCCCGAGTTGGCGGTCTTGAGCGCCGTGTCGGCCAGGCCCTTGCGGGCACCGTGCGTGGAGTTGAAGTACTCCAGCACCGTCAGGCCTTCCTTGAAGTTCGAGATGATCGGCGTCTCGATGATCTCGCCCGACGGCTTGGCCATCAGGCCGCGCATGCCGGCGAGCTGCTTGATCTGGGCGGCCGAGCCGCGCGCGCCCGAATGCGCCATCATATAGACGGCGTTGATCCGGCCGCTCGGGCGCGAGATGCTCTTCATCATCGCCTCTGCGACCTTCTCGGTGCAGGACGACCAGACGTCGACCACCTTGTTGTACTTCTCGCCCTGGGTGATCAGGCCGTCGAGGTACTGCTGCTCGTACTCCTTCACCTGGGTCTCGGCATCATGGACGAGCGCCTGCTTCTCCGCGGGGACGACGAGGTCGTCCTTGCCGAAGGAGATGCCGGCCTTGCATGCCTGCGCGAAGCCCAGCGCCATCATGCGGTCGCAGAAGATCACCGTCTCCTTCTGCCCGCAGTGGCGGTAGACCATGTCGATGACGTTGGTGATCTCCTTCTTGGTCAGGACGCGGTTGATGACCTCGAAGGGGATCGCCGGATGGCGCGGCAGGATCTCCGACAGCAGCATGCGGCCGGGGGTGGTCGTGACGCGCAGCGTCACCGGGTTGCCGTCCTTGTCGACGCCCTTGTAGCGCGCCTTGACGCGGGCGTGCAGCGACACCGCGCGGGCGTCGAGCGCCTGCTGGATCTCGCCCACGTTCGAGAACACCATGTTCTCGCCCTGCTCGCCCTCGCGCTCCATCGTGATGTAGTAGAGGCCGAGCACGATGTCCTGCGACGGCACGATGATCGGCTTGCCGTTGGCGGGCGACAGGATGTTATTCGTCGACATCATGAGGACGCGCGCTTCGAGCTGCGCCTCCAGCGACAGGGGCACGTGCACGGCCATCTGGTCGCCGTCGAAGTCGGCGTTGAAGGCGGTGCAGACCAGCGGGTGCAGCTGGATCGCCTTGCCCTCGATCAGCACCGGCTCGAACGCCTGGATGCCGAGGCGGTGAAGCGTCGGCGCCCGGTTCAGCATGACCGGGTGCTCGCGGATGACCTCCTCCAGGATGTCCCAGACCTCCGGCCGCTCCTTCTCGACCATGCGCTTGGCGGCCTTGATGGTGGTCGCCAGCCCGCGCAGCTCGAGCTTGGAGTAGATGAAGGGCTTGAACAGCTCGAGCGCCATCTTCTTCGGCAGGCCGCACTGGTGCAGCTTCAGCTCGGGACCGACGACGATCACCGAGCGGCCGGAGTAGTCGACGCGCTTGCCGAGCAGGTTCTGGCGGAAGCGGCCCTGCTTGCCCTTCAGCATGTCGGACAGCGACTTCAGCGGCCGCTTGTTGGCGCCGGTGATGACGCGGCCGCGGCGGCCGTTGTCGAAGAGCGCGTCCACCGCCTCCTGCAGCATGCGCTTCTCGTTGCGCACGATGATGTCGGGCGCGCGCAGCTCGATCAGCCGCTTCAGACGGTTGTTGCGGTTGATGACGCGGCGGTAGAGGTCGTTGAGGTCGGACGTCGCGAAGCGGCCGCCGTCGAGCGGCACCAGCGGGCGCAGCTCGGGCGGGATGACCGGGACGACGTCCAGGATCATCCACTCCGGCCGGCTGCCGGACTGCAGGAACGCGTCGATCAGCTTGAGGCGCTTGACCAGCTTCTTGCGCTTGGCCTCCGACGTCGTGTCGCGCAGCTCGCCGCGCAGCTTCTCCTGCTCGGACTGTAGGTCGATCGCCGCCAGCATGCCCTTCAGCGCCTCGGCGCCGATCTTGGCGGTGAAGGCGTCCTCGCCGAAGTCGTCGAGGTTGCGGTAGTACTCGTCCTCCGAGAGGAGCTGGCGCAGCTTGAGCGAGGTCAGGCCCGGCTCGATCACCACGTAGTTCTCGAAGTAGAGGACCCGCTCGAGGTCCTTCAGCGTCATGTCGAGCAGCAGGCCGATGCGGCTCGGCAGCGACTTCAGGAACCAGATGTGCGCCACCGGGGAGGCGAGCTCGATGTGGCCCATGCGCTCGCGCCGGACCTTCGAGAGCGTCACCTCGACGCCGCACTTCTCGCAGATGATACCGCGGTACTTCATGCGCTTGTACTTGCCGCACAAGCACTCGTAGTCCTTGATCGGGCCGAAGATGCGGGCGCAGAACAGCCCATCGCGCTCCGGCTTGAAGGTGCGGTAGTTGATGGTCTCGGGCTTCTTGATCTCGCCGAACGACCACGACCGGATGCGCTCCGGGCTCGCGATCGCGATCTGGATCTGATCGAAGCTCTGGGGGCCGCTGGGCTGCCCGAAGATGTTCATCAACTCGTTCATGACCATCCCTTTCGTCTGACCGATGGCGCGCCCGGACCGAAGGTCCGGGCGCGGGAAGCGAGGGGGCGCCCCGGAGGGCGCGCCGACCCGGTCAGTAGCTCCGCTGGTTCAGCTCTACGTTGAGGCCGAGCGACCGGAGCTCCTTCACGAGGACGTTGAAGGATTCCGGGATGCCCGCCTCGAAGTTGTCGTCGCCCCGCACGATCGCCTCGTACACCTTGGTGCGGCCGGACACGTCGTCCGACTTCACCGTCAGCATCTCCTGCAGGGTATATGCCGCGCCGTAGGCCTCGAGCGCCCACACCTCCATCTCGCCGAAGCGCTGGCCGCCGAACTGCGCCTTGCCGCCCAGCGGCTGCTGGGTGACGAGGCTGTAGGGGCCGATGGACCGGGCGTGGATCTTGTCGTCCACGAGGTGGTGCAGCTTCAGCATGTAGATATAGCCGACCGTGACCGGGCGGTCGAAGGCTTCGCCCGTCCGCCCGTCGACCAGCCGGACCTGGCCGGTGCGCGACAGCCCGGCCTTCTCCAACATGGCGACGATGTCGTCCTCGCGCGCGCCGTCGAAGACGGGCGAGGCGACCGGCAGGCCGCTGCGCAGGTGGCTCGCCAGTTCCTGCACCTCGTCGTCGGCCAGGCCGGCGATCTCCGAGGCGAAGGTGCGCTCGCCATAGACCTCCGACAGCTTGCCGCGCAGGTCGTCGATGCTGCCGCCGCGCCGCACGCGGTCGAGCACGTCGCCGATCTGCCGGCCGAGGCCGGACGCGGCCCAGCCCAGATGGGTCTCCAGGATCTGGCCCACGTTCATGCGCGACGGCACGCCCAGCGGGTTCAGCACGATGTCGACCGGCGTGCCGTCCTCGAGATAGGGCATGTCCTCGGCCGGCATGATGCGCGAGATCACGCCCTTGTTGCCGTGACGGCCGGCCATCTTGTCGCCCGGCTGGAGCTTGCGCTTCACCGCGACGAAGACCTTGACCATCTTCATCACGCCGGGTGGCAGCTCGTCGCCGCGCTGCAGCTTCTCGACCTTGTCGTCGAAGCGGCCCTGCAGGCGGGCGATGCTGTCGTCGAAGGACTTCTTCAGGGCCTCGACGTCGGCCATGACCTTGTCGTCCTGCAGGACGATCTGGCGCCACTGCCCGCGCTGAATCTGGTCCAGCATCTCGTCGGTGATCTTCGCACCGGCCTTGAGGCCCTTGGCGCCGCTGGCGACGGTCTTGCCGCGCAGCAGCTCCTTGAGCCGGGCATAGAAGCTGCGCTCCAGGATCGCGCGCTCGTCGTCGCGGTCCTTGGCCAGCCGCTCGATCTCCGCCCGCTCGATCGCCAGCGCGCGCTCGTCCTTGTCGACGCCGCGCCGCGAGAAGACGCGGACCTCGACGATGGTGCCGGACACGCCGGGCGGCAGGCGCAGCGACGTGTCGCGCACGTCGGACGCCTTCTCGCCGAAGATGGCGCGCAGCAGCTTCTCCTCGGGCGTCATCGGCGATTCGCCCTTGGGCGTCACCTTGCCGACCAGGATGTCGCCCGGCTTCACCTCGGCGCCGATGTAGACGATCCCCGCCTCGTCGAGGTTCTTCAGCGCCTCCTCGCCGACGTTCGGGATGTCGCGGGTGATCTCCTCCTGACCCAGCTTGGTGTCGCGGGCCATCACCTCGAATTCCTCGATATGGATCGAGGTGAAGACGTCCTCCGACACGATCCGCTCGGAGATCAGGATCGAGTCCTCGAAGTTGTAGCCGTTCCAGGGCATGAAGGCGCACAGCACGTTGCGGCCGAGCGCCAGCTCGCCCAGCTGCGTCGACGGGCCGTCGGCGATGATGTCGCCGGCCTTCACCTGATCGCCCACCTTCACCAGCGGGCGCTGGGTGATGCAGGTGTTCTGGTTCGAGCGCTGGAACTTCAGCAGGTTGTAGATGTCGACGCCGGGCGTCGAAGTCGACTCGACCTCCGACGCACGGATGACGATGCGGGTCGCATCGACCTGGTCGACCATGCCGGACCGCCGGGCGGCGATGGCGACGCCGCTGTCGCGGGCGACGCGGCCCTCCATGCCGGTGCCGACGATCGGCGCGTCGGCGCGGATCAGCGGCACCGCCTGGCGCTGCATGTTCGAGCCCATGAGCGCACGGTTGGCGTCGTCGTTCTCGAGGAACGGGATCAGCGCCGCGGCCACCGAGACGAGCTGCTTGGGCGACACGTCGGCGAGCTGGATGTCCTCCGCCCGTGACATGACGAACTCGCCGCCCTTGCGGCAGGAGATCAGGTCCTGGGTGAAGCGGCCCTCGGCGTCGAGCGTGGCGTTGGCCTGGGCGACCGTGTAGTCGCCCTCGTCCATCGCCGAGAGATAGTGCACGTCGTCCGTGACCCGCCCGTCCTGCACCTTGCGGTACGGCGTCTCGATGAAGCCGTACTGGTTGACGCGCGCGAAGGTCGCCAGCGAGTTGATGAGGCCGATGTTCGGCCCTTCCGGCGTCTCGATCGGGCAGATGCGGCCGTAATGCGTCGGATGGACGTCGCGCACTTCGAAGCCCGCTCGCTCGCGCGTGAGGCCGCCCGGCCCCAGTGCCGAGAGGCGCCGCTTGTGCGTGATCTCCGACAGCGGGTTCGTCTGGTCCATGAACTGCGAGAGCTGCGAGGACCCGAAGAACTCGCGCACGGCGGCGGCGGCCGGCTTGGCGTTGATCAGGTCGTGCGGCATGACCGTGTCGATCTCGACCGAGCTCATGCGCTCGCGGATCGCACGCTCCATGCGCAGGAGCCCGATGCGGTACTGGTTCTCCATGAGCTCGCCGACCGAGCGCACCCGGCGATTGCCGAGATGGTCGATGTCGTCGATGGCGCCGTCGCCGTCCTTGAGGCGGCAGAGCACGCGCAGGATCGCCAGGATGTCCTGCTTGCGCAGCACGCGCAGCTGGTCGTCGGTCTCCTGGCGCAGGCGCGAGTTCATCTTGACGCGGCCGACCGGGGACAGGTCGTAGCGCTCGATGTCGAAGAACAGGCCGCTGAACAGCGACTCCGCCGTCTCCAGCGTCGGCGGCTCGCCCGGGCGCATGACGCGATAGATGTCGATGAGCGCGTCCTCGCGGGTCGCGTTCTTGTCGATCATCAGCGTGTTGCGGATGTAGGCGCCGACCGTGAGGTTGTCGATTGCCAGCGTCGCGATCTCGTCCTGGCCGAGCTCGTCGATGGCGGCCAGCATGGCGTCGGTGATCTCGTCGCCGGCCTCGTAGAGGACCTCGCCCGTCGCCTCGTTGACGACGTCGACCGCGATGAAGCGGCCCTTCAGCTCCTCGCCGGTGACGAGGATGTCCTCGACGCCGTCCTCCTTCAGCTTGCGGCCGAGGCGCGGCGTGACCTTCTCGCCCGCCTTGATCAGGACTTCGCCGGTCGCGGCGTTCACGAGGTCATGGGTCAGCTTGGCGTTGCGCATGCGCTCGGGATCGAAGGGCAGCTTCCAGCCAGCGGGCGCGCGCGTGTAGGTGATCGAGCCGTAGAAGGCGGCGAGGATCTCCTCCTTCGACATGCCCATGGCCTCGCCCGGGAGCAGGCCGTGGTTGGTCTTCGCGCGCTCGTTGCGCAGTTCCTCGGTCTCGGAGCCGTCGAGGGCGAGCAGCAGCGTCGTCGCCGGCAGCTTGCGGCGGCGGTCGATGCGCACGTAGACGTGATCCTTGGCGTCGAACTCGAAGTCGAGCCAGGAGCCGCGATAGGGGATGACGCGGGCGGCGAACAGGTACTTGCCCGAGGAGTGCGTCTTGCCCTTGTCGTGGTCGAAGAAGACGCCCGGCGAACGGTGCATCTGCGAGACGATGACACGCTCGGTGCCGTTGATGATGAAGGTGCCGTTCGCCGTCATGAGCGGCATGTCGCCCATGTAGACGTCCTGCTCCTTGATGTCGCGGATCGAGCGCAGGCCGGAATCCTCGTCGACGTCCCACACCACGAGGCGGAGCGTGACCTTGAGCGGCGCGGCGAACGTCATGCCGCGCTGCTGGCACTCCTCGACGTCGTACTTCGGCTGTTCCAGCTCGTAGCGCACGAACTCCAGCCGCGCCCGCTCGGAGAAGTCGCTGATCGGGAAGACGGACTTGAAGACCTCCTGCAGGCCCACGTCGCCGCGGTCGGTCGGGATGACGTCCATCTGCAGGAAATGGTCGTAGGAGCTCTTCTGCACCTCGATCAGGTTCGGCATCGGCGCGACTTCGGAGATGCGCCCGAAGCTCTTGCGGATGCGCTTGCGGCCGGAAAAGGTGTTCGCCATGGGTCAGCCTCGCATCGGATGCAGAATGCCCGCCGGCCGGGCGTAGGACGCCTGCCGCGGGTCGGGGGCCGCGCGCGCCGCCGCACACGCGACGGCAGCGTTCTCGAACGCCTGAAACCGGGTCGCGCGGCCCGCGACGACCCGGCCAGAGATGCTGCCGGCCGCCGCCCCCGAGGGAGCGGACGGCCGGTGATATATAGGGTGGGAAGCGATCTTACTTGATCTCCACCTTCGCGCCCGCGTCCTCCAGCTGCTTCTTCAGCTTGGCAGCCTCGTCCTTGCTCACGCCTTCCTTCACGGGCTTCGGCGCGCCCTCGACGAGATCCTTGGCCTCCTTCAGGCCGAGGCTGGTGATCGCGCGGACTTCCTTGATCACGTTGATCTTCTTGTCGCCGGCTTCGGCCAGGACGACGGTGAACTCCGTCTGCTCCTCGACCGGGGCGGCAGCGGCGGCACCGCCGCCGCCGACGGCCGCAACGGCGACCGGGGCCGCGGCGGACACGCCCCACTTCTCTTCCAGCAGCTTCGACAGCTCCGCCGCCTCGAGGACGGTCAGGCTCGACAGCTCGTCAACCAGCTTAGCGAGATCGGTCATCGGTGGTCTCCAAACAGGTAGGTTGTCGCGTAGCGATTCGGATCAGGCGGCATCGCCTTCTTGCCTGGCACGCGCCGCGAGAACGCGGGCAAGCTGCCCACCCGGGGCCTGGAGCACGCCGACGAGGCGTGCGGCCGGGGTCTGCAGGATGCCGACGATCTTGCCGCGCAGCTCTTCGAGCGAGGGCAGCTTGGCCAGCGCCTTGACGCCGTCCTGATCGAGCAGCTTGTCGTTCAGGGCACCCCCGACGATCTTCAGCTTCTCGTTCTGGTTGGCGTACTCGACGACGACCTTCGCCGCCGCCACCGGGTCGCGCGACAGCGCCATGGCTGTCGGTCCCGTTAGCAGCGGTCCCAGGCTCTCGAACTTCGTGCCCGCGAGGGCGAGACGCGCGAGCCGATTCTTGGTCACCCTGAATCCAGCCCCCGCCGCACGAATCCGCCGCCTGAGCTCCGTCACTTCAGCCACCGTGAGACCGGACTGCTGGGTGACGACGACGCAGGTCGCCTCGGACATCGTGCCGCGCAGGGATTCGATCAGTTCGGCTTTCTCGGATCGGTCCACTGCTCGTCTCCGCTTCCTTGCCCGGAAGTAGCCCCCGAAGGGGCATCCGCCGGACGGTTGCGCCGGATCCCGTCGCCGGGCCCGGCCCTCCTGTCCCAGAAGTCCACAACCGATCCCCGGCCGCACGCCGTGCGGCCCGACATCGTTCGCTCCTCCCGTCTATCGCCGGCGGGGTCGCCCCCTTTAGGGTGCCTGGGCGAACCCGGGCGCCACCTGCGGTCTCGGACAGGCCGGGCCGGCGGTCGCCCGCCGGCCCTGCCGCCGGGCCCGAGGGCCCGGCGAATCTCGTGGTCGCTCAGCCGGCGAGGGTCGCCGGCTCGACCTTCAGCCCCGGTCCCATCGTCGATGCGAGCGACACCTTCTTGATATAGGTGCCCTTCACGCCCGTGGGCTTGGCCTTGTTGATGGCGTCGACGAAGGCGCGCACGTTCTCCAGCAGCTTAGCCTCGTCGAAGCTGGCCTTGCCGACGCCGGCATGGACGATGCCCGCCTTCTCGGCGCGGAACTCGACCTGGCCGCCCTTGGCCGCCTTGATCGCTTCGGCCACGTTGGGCGTGACCGTGCCGAGCCGCGGGTTCGGCATCAGCCCGCGGGGGCCGAGGATCTTACCGAGGCGCCCGACCAGGCCCATCATGTCCGGCGTGGCGATGCAGCGGTCGAAGTCGAGCTTGCCCTCCTGCACCTGCTGGGCCAGGTCGTCGGCCCCGACGACGTCCGCCCCGGCGGCACGCGCCTCCTCGGCCTTGTCGCCCTTGGCGAACACGGCCACGCGCACCGTCTTGCCCGTGCCGTTGGGCAGGGAGACGACGCCGCGCACGTTCTGGTCGGCCTTGCGCGGATCGACGTTGAGGTTCATGGCGATCTCGATCGTCTCGTCGAACTTCGCCTTGGCGCGCTCCTTCACGAGCTTGACCGCCGCGTCGAGCGCATAGAACTGCTCGCGGTCGATACCCTCGTAGGCGCCGTTCAGCCGCTTGCCCCGCTTCATCGTCGTCACTCCACCACTTCGAGGCCCATCGAGCGCGCCGACCCGGCGAGCATGCGGCAGGCGGCCTCGACGTCGTTGGCGTTCAGGTCCTTCATCTTCTGTGCCGCGATCTCGCGCAGCTGGTCCATCGTGACCTTGCCGACGGTGGCGCCGCGGCCGGGCGTCGTCGACCCCTTCTCGATGCCCGCCGCCTTCTTGAGGAAGTAGGTGTTGGGCGGGGTCTTAGTCACGAAGGTGAAGGTGCGGTCGCCGTAGGCCGTGATCACCACGGGGATCGGCATCCCGACTTCCAGCCCCTGGGTCGCGGCGTTGAAGGCCTTGCAGAACTCCATGATGTTGAGCCCGCGCTGGCCCAGCGCCGGGCCGATCGGCGGCGACGGGTTGGCCTTCCCCGCCGGCACCTGCAACTTGATGTAGCCGACGATCTTCTTTGCCATCTGTCGATCCCTCCGTGGATCATGGCGCCGCGGTCAGGCGGCCCCGGGATGGATGCGCGGTACGGCCGTGGCGAGCCTCCCGCGCCCTTGATCCGGCCGCCCGAAGCGGCCGGCAAACGGTCTCAGACCTTCTCGACCTGCGAATACTCGAGGTCGACCGGCGTCGACCGGCCGAAGATCGAGACCGAAACCTTGAGCCTGGCCTTCTCCTCGTCGATCTCCTCGACCATGCCGTTGAAGGACGCGAACGGCCCGTCGGACACCCGCACCTGTTCGCCGATCTCGAAGGTGATCGACGGCTTCGGCCGCTCGATGCCTTCCTGCACCTGGCGGCGGATGCGATCGGCTTCCGCATCGCTGATCGGCGACGGCCGGCCGCGGCCGCCGAGGAACCCGGTCACCTTCGGCGTGTTCTTCACGAGGTGCCAGGTCTCGTCCGTCATCTCCATCTTGATGAGGACATAGCCCGGGAAGAACTTCCGCTCGGCATTGACCTTGGCGCCGCGGCGAACTTCGACGACTTCCTCGGTCGGAACCAGGATGTCCTCGAACTTGTCGACCATGTTCTTCTGTTCGGCCTGCTCGCGGATCGACGAGGCGACCTTCTTCTCGAATCCCGAATAGACGTGGATGACGTACCAGCGCAGCGTCATCGCCTTCAGCCTCCGAGCCCGAGCAGGAACTTCACGCCGTGCGACACCAGCCAATCCACCACCAGGAAGAAGATCGCCGCGAGGAAAACCATCACGAAGACCATCAATGTGGTGATGCCGGTCTCCTTGCGCGTCGGCCAGGTGACCTTGGCGACTTCCTGCCGCACTTGGCGGACGAACTCGGTCGGACTTGTCTTGGCCATCTTATCTCGTCGCCTCCGGCGGACGCATACGGGCTTATCGGGTCGGACTGGCAGGAGTGGAGGGGCTCGAACCCCCAGCCCCCGGTTTTGGAGACCGGTGCTCTACCAGTTGAGCTACACTCCTATCCGTCCGCCGCCCACGCTTCCGCTCAGGCGATGATCTTGGAGACGACGCCGGCGCCGACGGTGCGGCCGCCTTCGCGGATGGCGAAGCGCAGGCCCTCGTCCATGGCGATCGGCACGATCAGGTCGACCTCCATGCGCACGTTGTCGCCCGGCATCACCATCTCGGTCCCGCCCGGCAGCGTCACCACCCCCGTCACATCGGTCGTCCGGAAGTAGAACTGCGGCCGGTAGTTCGTGAAGAACGGCGTGTGGCGGCCGCCCTCCTCCTTCGTCAGGATGTACGCCTCGGCCTCGAACTTCGTGTGCGGCGTGATCGATCCCGGCGCCGCCAGAACCTGGCCGCGCTCCACGTCCTCGCGCTTCGTGCCGCGCAGCAAGGCACCGATGTTGTCGCCCGCCTCGCCCGAGTCCAGCAGCTTGCGGAACATCTCGACGCCCGTCACCACCGTCTTCGTCGTCGCCTTCAGGCCGATGATCTCGACCTCGTCGCCGACCTTGATGATCCCGCGCTCGACGCGGCCCGTCACCACCGTGCCGCGGCCCGAGATCGAGAACACGTCCTCGATCGGCATCAGGAACGGACGGTCCTTCGGGCGCTCCGGCTGCGGGATGTACTCGTCCACCGCCGCCATCAGCTTCAGCACCGCGTCATGCCCGATCGACGGCTCCTTGCCCTCCAGCGCCATCAGCGCCGAGCCGCGGATCACCGGGATGTCGTCGCCCGGGAAGTTGTACGACGACAGAAGCTCGCGCACCTCCAGCTCCACCAGGTCCAGCAGCTCCGGGTCGTCCACCATGTCCACCTTGTTCATGAACACGACCAGCGACGGAACGCCGACCTGGCGCGCCAGCAGGATGTGCTCGCGCGTCTGCGGCATCGGGCCGTCCGCCGCCGACACCACCAGGATCGCCCCGTCCATCTGGGCCGCGCCCGTGATCATGTTCTTCACGTAGTCCGCGTGGCCCGGGCAATCGACATGCGCGTAGTGCCGGTTCAGCGTCTCGTACTCCACATGCGCCGTCGAGATCGTGATCCCGCGCGCACGCTCCTCCGGCGCCTTGTCGATCTGGTCGTACGCCGTGAACGTCGCCCCGCCCGTCTCCGCAAGGACCTTCGTGATCGCCGCCGTCAGCGACGTCTTCCCGTGGTCCACATGCCCAATCGTCCCAATGTTGCAGTGCGGCTTGTTCCGCTCGAATTTCGCCTTGGACATCGGTCTCTCGTCTCTCCGTGGGCCGCGCGCGAGCGTGGGTCTCAATCTATATGGCGGCGGCGGGCCGCGATGTGCCCGCTGGGCGGTCGAGCCCGACCGAAGCTGGAGCGGGTGATGGGAATCGAACCCACGTAGCCAGCTTGGAAGGCTGGAGCTCTACCATTGAGCTACACCCGCCTGCTCGGGTCGGACGCGTTACGCCTTTCCCGTCGCGTGGTGGAGGGGGTAGGATTCGAACCTACGTAGACGTGAAGTCGGCAGATTTACAGTCTGCTGCCATTGACCGCTCGGCCACCCCTCCGCCGTCGGGGATTGCTCCCCGCCGCGACGGAACGCGGAACTATGGGAATTTCGCTTCCTTTGTCAACGTCAATTACCGCGTTCGCGAAGAGCCCCGCCCGAATGAAGCAAGACCGCCCGAAACGCCGCTTTCCGACCCAGGACCGGCCCCATCAGCGACCCGCCCGACCGCCGACTCCGCCTGCCCGACCGGCCGGCCCGGCGCCCGGGAACTGGCTGTGGGGCCATCATCCCGTCGCCGCCGCGCTGGCGAATCAGAGACGGCGGTCGCGCCGCCTCCTCGTGACCGCCGAAGCGCAGGGCCAGCTCGCTCCGGCGCTCGCCGCCATGGAGGAGCGGCGGCGCCCGGCGGTCGAGGTCGTCGACCGCAACGTGCTCGACCGGATGCTGCCGCCCGGCAGCGTCCACCAGGGAGTGGCGCTCGACGCCGAGCCGTTGCCGGGCCTCGATCTCGATGCCGTTCTCGGCGCCCGGACGCTCGTCCTGCTCGACCAGGTGACCGACCCGCACAATGTCGGCGCCATCCTGCGGTCGGCGGCCGCCTTCGGTGCGGGCGCGGTGGTGATGCCGGACCGTCACGCGCCGCCGACGACGGGCACGCTCGCCAAGGCGGCCTCCGGGGCGCTGGAGATGGTGCCGATGGTGCGCGTCGTCAACCTCGCCCGGACCATCGACGCCCTGAAGGATGCCGGCTTCGTCTGCATCGGCCTGGCCGAAGAGGCCGAAACCGTCCTCGAGCCCGGCCGGCCGGGCGAGCGCGTCGCCCTAGTCCTCGGTGCGGAGGGCGAGGGCCTGCGCCGCCTGACCCGCGAGCGCTGCGACCGGCTGGTCCGCCTGCCGACCGAAGGCCGGCTCGCCAGCCTCAACGTCTCCAACGCCGCCGCCGTGGCGCTCTTCGCCCTCCGATGACCCTCGATATCGCGCTCGATCGCGACGCCGCCCTTTTCTTCGCCACCCCCCTTCTCACGCTGCGTCCGGAAGGCACGGAGGAGGTCAACCGCGGGCTGCGCCGCATCATCCTGGAGGCCGAGGCCCGCGATCCCGGCGTCCGGCGCTCCAACGCCGGCGGCTGGCAGTCGCGGCCCGATCTCCTCGCCTGGGACTTTCCGGAGGTCGCCGCCTACCGCGCATGGCTGGAGCAGGCCGTCCGCACCGCCCAGATGCTGCCGGCGCGCCGCGCCGGCAGCGAGCGCATCCGCCTGCGCTTCAACGCCCAGGCCTGGGCCAATGTCAGCCGGGCCGGCAACTACAACGAGGTTCATACCCATCCCGGCAACCACTGGGCGGTCGTCTACTATGTCGCGGCCGATCCGCCGGACCCCGACCGCCCGATGGCCGGCCGCATCGAGCTGCGCGACCCGCGACCCGCCGCCGCCTTCGCGGCTGCCCCGGGCTTCAACTTCGGCGCGGCCGTGACCCTGGCGCCCGAGGCCGGCCTGATGCTCCTCTTCCCCGCTTGGCTGGAGCACGCGGTGCATCCGTCCGCCGGCGCGGGCGAGCGCATCTCGATCGCCGCCAACGTGACGATCTCGGACTACGCGGTGCTGCCGCCCGGGGGCTGAGCGGCCGCCACCCAGCCCGGCATCTCGCGGGCGGCGGCGGCCAGCGTGTCCGGCCAGTCGAACTGCCGCCGCTGGTGGAAGAGACGCAGCGTCGGCGGATACCAGGGGCTGTCCGCCCGCCCGTCGAACCAGTACCAGAGCGACCCGCGGCCACGCGGCACCAGCACCCGGGTCGGCACGCCGAGGGCGCCCGCGAAATGCGCCGTCGTGTTGCTGGTCGTGACGACGAGGTCCATGGCCGCCACCTGCGCGGCGAAACCGTCGAGATCGGCGAGCGGGTCGATCGCCGGATCGTGTTCGACCGGCACGGCGGCGGCAGCGAGCTCGGCCGCATGGTCGCCGTATTGCAGGCTGACGAAGCGCGCGGGCGCAGCCCGCAACAACGGTGCCCAGTCGGCGAGGCCGGTCGTCTTGAAGCGGCTGGCGGTGCTGGTCCAGGAGATGCCGACGAGCGGCCCTTCCCCCGGCAACGCCCGGTAGCGGCCGCGCAGAGACGCCACGCGTGCCGGATCGGCACGCAGATAGGGCGCGCCCGGGGGAAACGAAGCGAAGTCCGGACGCAGCCAGTTGCCGAGGCTGCCGATCGCGACCTGGGCGGCGGCCGACGCCCCCGCTTCCGGCAGGGCCGCCGGCTCGACGACCGTGACCGCGGAAAAGGACCGCGCGAGCACGGGCACGAGGCGGCGCTCGACCGCGAGGATGACCCGCCCGACCCGGGCGACCAGGTCGTTCAGCATGCTGGCGTGAAGGATGACATCGCCCGGGCCCTGCTCGCCCCAGACCAGCAGCGGGCGATTCCCCACGGGCTCGCCCCGCCACGGCGGCCAGGGACCGTCGAGCGGTATCGAGGACCGGTCGTGCCGCCGCCAGCGCCACTCGAGCTCGCGCCAGCCTTCGGCGAGCCGGCCGAGCCGCATGAGGACGACGCCGCGCGTGAAATGGGCGAGCGCGTTGCCGGGCTCGGCGGCGAGCGCCCGCTCGATCCAATGCAGCGCCCGGTCGTGCGCGCCGAGATCGCGGTGGAGGACGGCGAGGTTGACGAGCGTCGCCGCATCGTCCGGCGCGCGGTCGGCCAG
>JBFWXJ010000042.1:0-22266 GCA_050187535.1 Alphaproteobacteria bacterium
CTACGTGGCGCCCGGCTTCGTCGACACCGAGATGATGGCGGCATACGCCGCCCAGCGCGCACGGCTCGAGGGTCAGATCCCGGCCGGCCGCTACGCCCGCCCCGATGAGGTGGCGGCCGTGGTCGCTTTCCTGCTGTCGGATGCGGCCGCCTACGTCAACGGCGCGGTGCTGCCCGTCGACGGTGGCCTGACCGCGGCCCTGGCGGTGCAGCGCTAGGCCGATGCGGGCGCTGCGCCTCCTGGCCGAGCGGCAGCTGGCCCTCGTCGATCTGCCCGATCCGCCGCCGCCGGCCGACGACGAGGTGCAGGTGCGGGTGCGCGCCGTCGCCCTCAACCATATCGACGTCTGGGGCTTCCGCGGCATGGCCTTCGCCCGCCGGACACTGCCGATCACGGTCGGCGTCGAGGCGGCGGGCGAGGTCGTGGCGGCGGGCGCGGCGGCGGGTATCGCGCCCGGCGCCCGGGTGGCGCTCTATGGCGGCATGACCTGCGGGCGCTGCCGCGCCTGCCTCGCCGGCCGCGACAACCTCTGCACCGAGGTGCAGGGGATCATGGGATTCCACCTGGACGGCTTCGCCCAGACGCTGCGCAACCTGCCGGCGCGCCTCTGCATCCCCATTCCCGACGGGGTGTCCTGGACCGACGCCGCCTGCGCCCCCGTCACCTTCGCCACCGTCGAGCACATGCTGTTCGACAACGCGAAGCTGGAAGCGGGCGAGTGGATCCTGATCCACGCCGCCGGCAGCGGCATCGGCACGGCCGCGGTGCAGCTCGCCAAGCTCGCCGGCGCGACGGTCATCGCTACGGTCGGCGACGACGAGAAGGCGGCGAAGGCCAGGGCGCTCGGCGCCGACCACGTCGTCAACTACCGCGAGCAGCGTTTCGAGAGCGTCGCGCGCCGGCTCACGGCCAAGCGCGGCGTCGACGTGGTGTTCGAGCACGTCGGACCGGACACCTGGGCCGGCAGCCTGCTGGCGCTGGCCAAGGGCGGCCGACTGGTCACCTGCGGCTCCACGACGGGAATATCGGCCGAGACCAACCTCTTCCAGCTCTTCCAGCAGCAGCTCCGCATCTTCGGGTCGTTCGGCGCTTCACGCCGCAACGTCGCCGATGCGCTCGCCCGCATGGCGGCGGAGCAGGTTCGCGCCATCGTCGACACCGAGATCACGCTCGACGACTGGGAGACGGGGCTGGCCCGCCTGATGGAGCGCCGGGTCTTCGGGAAGATCGTCGTCGGGATGCCGGGCTGACGCTTCAGCGCCGGCCGAGATGCGCCGTCAGGACGGCTGCCGCGAGGACCGCCAGGGCGAGAGCGCCCATTGCCGCCGCGCCGCCCGCGTCGACCGCCGGCATGCCGATCGCGATCACGCTGGCCGCGTCCGCCACGGGATTGGCGGCTGCCGGGGCAGATGTCAGGACGGGAACGGCGAGGGCGAAAATGCTGGGGAAACGGGTCGACATCGGGCTGGCTCCGGTTACGCTCCTTGGGTCGCGGCGGGGCCGTGAAAGGTTCACCCGTCCTTGCCGCCCCCGCCGGTGCCGTGTAGCCATGGCGTCATGATCCGAGCTCTCCTCATCCTGGCGGTGCTGGCGGTGGTCCAGATGGCCCATGTCCAGCCGGGCCATGCCCAGCGGCAGCGGCCGGCCGCGGGGGCGGTCCACGAGAACGAGCGTGCCGCCTACAGATTTCAGATCCCCCCGGGATGGGAGCGGGTCGCCGACGACGACGTCGAGCTCGCCATCCGCGACCCGCGCGCCGACCTGGCGCTCTATCTGCGTGTCCTGGAAGGGCCCTACGGCGACGACCGCGACGCGTTCCGCACGCTGACGGACTTCTACAAGGACAATCTCGACTTCATCGTGGTCCGGGCGGCGGCCAAGCCGATGCCGGCGCTGCGGCGCGACGGCTGGTCGATCGTCGCCCGCAGGACCGCCGCACCGCGCATCGAGATGGTGGCGATCATCCCGCAGACGCCGAACGGCGAAAGCTCGATCTACTACCATCTGCGGCTGGAGGCGCCGGTCCGCCGCCTGGATGCCATCGAGAGCGAGATGGATCGCCTGTTGGCCGGCTTCCGCATCACCGGCGCGCCGGCCGCCCAGCCGATCCGGCCGCGGGGCGACGCGCCCTCCTTCCAGCCGCCGCGCACGGACGCGGGTGCCCCGGCGGCGGCCGGCGCCGAGGCGCTGAGCGAGCGGCTGGAGGAGTGGCGGCTCGGCTACGCGCTGCGCTATCCGGCGGGCTGGCAGGTGGTGCGTCTCAACGATTTTACCGTGCGCCTCTCCGCCGGCCGCGACGCGCGCAACCGCGAATCGGCGATCACCATCCAGAACATGGCGGGTGTCGCCCAGGGCGGCGTCTACGAGCAGGCCGAGGACGTCGCCCGCGCATTCCGCAAGCAGATCGTCGGCCTCGACCCCAAGGCGCAGTTCCACAGCGAGCGCCCGTTCAACTACGCCCGTACCCGGCTGCGGCTGAAGGGCGTCGAGTTCAGCGCCGCCTACCGGGTCGGCGGCAACGACTGGCGGCAGTGGCAGATCGTCCTGCCGCGTCCCGACGGCAACGCGTTCCATGCCTGGGGCCTCACCGCCCCGGCCGAGCGCTTCGACGACTACGCCCGGGTCGCCGCCGCCATCCTGGAAAGCTGGGTGATCTCTCCCTGAATCGTCCGCCTCCTCAGCGCGCCGTCCAGCCGTTGTCGATCGCCAGTGCTGCGCCGGTGAAGGACTGGCCGAACGGCCCGCAGAGGTAGACGGCGAGCGACGCGATCTCCTCGACCGTGGCGAAGCGCTTGGCGGCCTGGGGTTCGAGGATGACGTCGCGGATCACCTTGTCGCGGGGGATGCCGTGCGCCTTCGCCTGGGCGTCGATCTGCTTGTCGACGAGCGGCGTGTGGACGTAGCCTGGGCAGATGGCGTTCGCCGTGACCCCATGCTCGGCCCCCTCCAGCGCCGTCGTCTTGGTGAAGCCGACGACGCCGTGCTTGGCCGCGACATAGGCCGACTTGAAGGGCGACGCGACGAGGCCGTGGGCCGACGCGATGTTGACGATCCGTCCCCACTGCCGCGCCTTCATCCCGGGCAGCGCCGCGCGGGTCGCGTGGAAGACGGCCGACAGGTTGATGGCGATGATCGCGTCCCACTTCTCGGTCGGGAACGCGTCGATCGGCGCCACGTGCTGGATGCCGGCGTTGTTGACGAGGATGTCGACCGCACCGTGCCGGCGCTCGGCATTTGCGACCATGGCGGCGATCTCCTCGGGCTTGCTCATGTCGGCCGGCGCATAGCTCGCGGCGACGCCGGCCGCGTCGGCGATCTCTCTGGTCAGTGCGGCGATGGCATCCGGGTCGCCGAAGCCGTTGAGGACGACGGCCGCGCCGGCGTCGGCCATGGCGCGGGCGATGGCGAGGCCGATGCCGCTGGTCGAGCCGGTGACGAGGGCGGTCCGTCCGGCGAGCGGACGGGCCGCCCCTGAAGACGCTGCGGGCATGGGAGGGCTCCTTGAAGATGTCGCAGTCAACATCGGAGAGGCTTGTGGCGGGGGCAAGTCGCGCGTCACTCTGCCGCTGGCCGCGGGCGGCAGGGAGACGGGCATGAGGCGGGTGGTCTTCGACGGGTTCGGCGAGCCGGCGTCCGTTCTGCGGGTCGAAGACTGCGCGGAGCCGGTCCCGGGACCGGGCGAGGTCGTCGTCGCGATGACGCTGCGGCCGATCAATCCGGCCGACCTGCTGACGGTGCGCGGTCGCTACGGTACCCGGCCGAAGCTGCCGGCGGTGCCCGGCTACGAGGGCGTGGGGCGCGTCGTCGCCCGGGGGCCGGACGTGGAAACGCCGGCGATCGGCGAGCGGGTCGTCCCCCTCGGAAGCAACGGCACCTGGCAGGAGCTGTGCGTCGCCCGCGCGTCCGCCGTCCTCGCCCTCCCCGACGCCGTGCCTGACGAGAGCGCCGCGCAATTCGTGGTCAACCCGCTGACGGCACTGGCCATGGTCGGCGAGGTGCTGGCGACCGAGCGCGGCGACTGGCTCCTGCAGACCGCAGCCGGCTCGACGCTCGGGCGGATCGTCCTCCAGCTGGCGCGCGCCGACGGGTTCCGCACGATCAACCTCGTCCGGCGACCCGCCCAGGTCGCCGAGCTGGAAGCGCTCGGAGGCGACATCGTCGCCGTCGCCGACGATCCTGCGCTCGCATCGCGCATCGCGGAGGCGACCGGCGGGACCGGCGTCGCGCGCGGGATCGAGGCGGTCGGGGGAGCCACCGGGGCGGCCGCGCTCGGGCTCCTGGCCCCGGGCGGAACCCTGCTCAGCTATGGCCTGTTGTCGGGTGCGCCGATCCCCGTCGACCCGGGCCTCCTGGTCTTCAGGGGCCTCAGGCTCGAGGGGTTCTGGCTGACGCGATGGATGCGGGCGGCAGGCCCCGAGCGCCGCGCCGCTCTGATCGGCCGCCTCGTCGAGCTGATGGGCCGCGGGCTCGTCGTGCCGCCGGTCGCCGAGATCTTCCCGCTCGCCGAGATCGGCCGCGCCGTCGTCGCGGCGGAACGCGAGGGTCGCGCCGGCAAGGTGCTGCTCGCCACGCGGTAAGGATGGAAATAGCGCGCGTTCCGCGGCAAGAATGTCATGGAAGCGTCACGGGCGACCACTAGATTGCCGCGGCGGTGAAGGGTCGGAGGAGCGAGACAACGCGATGGACATGTCGGTCGACAAGCTGACGGACGAAGTGACACGGATCACGCTCACCGGGTCGCTCGATATCAAGGGGGCCGCGGCGGTCGAGGTGCCGTTCACCACGGTGGCGGGCGCCAACAAGCGGATCGTCGTGGATTTCACGGCGGTGGACTTCGTGGCGTCGATCGGTCTGCGTCTGCTCGTCGGGGCGGCGCGCACGGTGGCGCGGCGGGGCGGGAAGCTGGTTCTCTGCGGGGTGACGCCGCCGGTGGCGCGTATCCTGACGGTCGCCGGGATGGACGGGCTGCTGCCGTCGTTCCCCAGAGTCGACGACGCGGTCGCCGCGCTCGGCGCCTAGCTGCGCCCGTGCCGGCCTCCGCGGCGGACATCTCGCTCCCCGTCGAGCCCGAGTCCGTCGCCACGCTCGCGCGGTGGCTGGAGGCACGGGCGGACGGCCTCGGCCTCGCCGGCACCACGCGCGAGGCGCTCCGCCTGTGTGCCGAGGAGGCGGCGACCAACATCGTCCGGCACGCCTATCCCGACGGTGTCCGTCAGGCGCGCTTCCTGGCGCGCATCGAGTCGAATGGCGAGGTTACTCTCGCCTTCGATGATGACGGCATCCCATTCGATCCCACGCGCTACGTCGACGACGCGCAGGCCGGCGAAATCGAGGACGCCCGCATCGGCGGAGTCGGCATCCGGCTGATTCGCGGCTTCGCCAGCGGCATCCGCTACGAGAGGGTGGGGACGATCAACCGCCTCGTGCTGGCGTTCGAGCGGCCCGCGGCATAGCGCCGGGGCGATGCCGCCCGGCGCTCAGCGGCCCTGGGCCACGATCGCGTTCAGCAGATGCGATCCGGCGTTGCCGAACTCGAAGGCGTGCAGGCCGAGATCGGCGGCAAGATCCTGGAACACCGCGATGCCGCGCACCGAGTTTCCCTGGTCGTCGAGGCGCGGCGAGTAGGTGCCGATCCCGAGCTGGCGGTTGACCACGCCGACGATGCCGCCGCCGACCCCGCTCTTCGCCGGGACCCCGACATTGAAGGCCCAGTTCCCCGCGTAATTGTACATCCCGCAGGTGAACATGAGAGCCAGCGTGTCGCGCACGGCCACGAGGTCGAACACCTGCTTTCCGGTTACCGGGTTCTGGCCGATGTTCGCGAGTGTCGCCCCCATGCGGGCGAGGTCGGTCGCCGTCACCCGGATCGAGCACTGGCGGAAGTAGGTGTGGAGCGCGCTCTCGACCGGCACCGTCAGGGCGCCGGCGCCGTAGAGGAGGTGGCCGATCGCCCGGTTGCGGTGGCCGGTCTCGTTCTCGGAGCGATAGACCGCCTCGTCGACGGTCAGCGGCCGGCCGGCTGCGGCGGACAGCCGTTCCACCAGGAGGCCGATCGCATTGCCGGGCGCGGCCTCGCAGATGAGGCCGGCCACGGTGATCGCCCCGGCGTTCACCATGGGATTGAACGGCCGATTGGTCTTCGGATCGAAGACGATGGCGTTGAACGCGTCGCCGCTCGGCTCGACCCCGACCCGCCTCATCACCGCGTCGCGGCCATGCAGCTCGATCGCCAGGCAGAAGGCGAACGCCTTGGAGACCGACTGGATCGTGAACTCGATATCGGCGTCGCCGCAGGCGTATAGGCGGCCCTCCGCGGTGGCGACGGCAACGCCGAAGCGGTCGGGCTCGACCTTCGCCAATTCGGGGATGTAGGACGCGACGTCGCCGTCGCGGCACTGCACGTGCCGCGTGTAGGCGTCGCGGAGCGTGCCGGCCAGGTTGTCGTCCATGTGCTCCATGCCCGCCGGGCCGGAAAGCGGCAGGTCGTCCATGCGTCCCCGCTCGGGTGTCACGCAGCCGTAGCATGCAATCGCCGAGCCAGTGGATCGGTCACGCCGCCGCAGGCACTGCCTCGATCTGACGCGCGAGCCGGCCGACCAGCCAGACGCTGCGCTCGAACAGGCCGGTCACCAGGAAGAGGTCGTTCTGCGTCGCCGGCGGCAGGTCGCGATGGTCGGCGAGCGCGCTGCGGCGCATCTGCTCGACCATCTCGCCGCGGTCGCCGGTCATCAGCCGCAGCATCTCGATGCCGGCGGAGTCAGGTGCCACCATCGTCTCGGCGGTGGTCGTGAGCAGCAGGTGCAGCGATTCGACCATGCTCTCGACGAGGGGGCCGAGGCGTTCCTGGGCCGCCAGCTTCTCGGCGGTGCCGACGAGCGAGACGAGCGTGTCGAGCTGGGCCAGCATGGCCTCGTTGCGGCTGCGCAGCGCGACCGCCCGCCCGACCGCGTCCGCGCCCGGCTGGCGGGCGAGCAGGTCGGCCAGGAAGCGGTCTGTCGCCGCACCGAGCGCGCGCAGCCCGCGCGCCAGGTCGTCGGTCGCGGTCCCGCCCGGCGCCACATCGCTGCGGACGCGGTCGAGCACCTCCGGCAGCAGCGTCACCACGCGCTCCTGCTCGCGCTCGACCAGATCCAGAGCGATCTCGGGCTCGTGCAGCGCCTCATCGTAAAGATAACGAGGCTGCGCCAGCGTCTCGGCCGCGCCGACCGGCCCGAGCCGCGCGCACAGATCGGCCAGCGGCCGTGCCGCGGCGGTCGCCAGCAGCGCCGCCACGACCTGGATGGCCGCGAAGGCGACACCGGTCTGGGCGGCCGGTCCATCGGCCACAGCCGCGATCGCCAGGGCCAGCGGCGAGGGAATGCCGGCCAGCGCCTCGGCCCCCTCGAGTAGGCCGACGAGGATCACGCCGCCCGCCTTGGAGAGGAATTGGAACAGCAGGAGCTGCCGGGCGGTGCCCGAGTGGCCCCAGCCGACGAGGAGGCTCGACAGCGCGGAGCCGACGCAGGCGCCGTAGACGAGGGCCAGCAGGGCGTCGAAGGAGAACCACTGCGTCGCGGCGAGCGCCACGACGGCCGCGGCGACGGTGCTCGACGACTGCACGACGAGCGCCAGCGTCAGCCCGACGCCGACCAGGATGAGCGGGGCCCCGTGCGAGAGCGCCACGACGTCCGCGAACCATGGTGCCTCGGTCATGGGCCCGAGGGCCCGGCGCAGGATCTGCAGCCCGAGGAACAGCGTGCCCACCCCGAACAGGGCGGTGATCGCCGGTCCCCAGAGCGGGGAGTCGCGGAACCTGCTGACCTGCAGGAACCCGGTGATCCCGACCACGTAGAGGACGACCAACTCCAGCCGGATGGTCGCCAGCAGCACGATCGCCGCCGTGCCGACGGCCGACCAGGACGCGACGATGAAGCCGCGCCGCAGCTCGAGCAGGCCCGTGGTGACCAGGCCCAGCACGATGTAGCTGGCGGCGTTGGTGCTCTGGGTCACCGCGCCGACGACGGCGCCCACCAAGGCGGCCCGCGACGTGGAGCGCGTGGCGCCGCGCAGCAGGCCGCGCAGGCGTCGCCCGGCCATCTGCTGCAGGCTCACCTGAATCTGGCGCATTCCGAACATCGCCAGGCCGAGGCCTCCCAGCATCGACGAGGCGAGTTCGAACAGCATGCAACCCCTGGATCGCTGGTGCCCCCCTCGGAGGGCCATCCTCGCCCTGCCGGACGCGGCGCCGCCGGCTTTTCCTTGCGCGCGCCGCCCTGCGCACTCTAATCAATCGCCGAGCGAAAGCCGCCCGGCCGCGCATCGGCCGCGCATCGCTGTATGGCGGCGTTGCGTTGCGGTTTGATGAATGCGGCGCGGAGAATGCGTCGCGATCCTGCGAGCCTTTGCCTTGTGGGACGCAGCGCTTATGGTGGGCGCCTCGATCGGTGTTCGCGGGGGAGTGGGAGGCGCATGGCGACGGAGACGGTCCGTTCGACGACCATCCGTGCGGTGACACCGGAGGTGCCCAAGCTGCTGGCGCGCATCGAGGCGGAGGGGCGCGACGCGGCGTCGCCGGACGACCTACTGTCGGACCTGTGCCTGTGTCTCGACGAGCTCTTGAACAACGTCATCGACCACTCGGGCCTCGGTGCCGACGGGACCATCGAGCTGAACTACCGGCTCGACCGCGAGGGCGTCTCGGCGGAGATCGTCGATGCCGGGCCGCCCTTCGATCCGCTGGCCCGCCCGCCGGTCGACATCGAGGCGCCGCTCGACGCGCGCGTGCCGGGCGGCCTCGGCATCCATTTCGTCCGCACGCTCATGGACGAGGTCGCCTACGAGCGGCGTGACCAGCGCAACCGGCTGCGCATCGCCAAGCGACGCGGGGCTGCCGATACAACGTCCACTACTTCCTGAAGGTTGGGTGAACATGCGCATCGTGGAAGAACCCTTCGGCAAGGGCGTCGTCGTGAAGCCCATCGGGCGTCTCGACAGCACCACCGCTCCGGCCGCCGAGCAGACGATCAAGGAGGCGCTGGCGCGCTCCGGCCATCGCCTGCTGCTCGACATGGCCGACCTGGAGTATGTGAGCTCGGCCGGCCTGCGCGTGGTGCTGGCGGCCGCCAAGCAGAGCAATGCCGCCAATGGCAAGTTCATCGTCTGCGATCTCAGGCCCCAGGTCCGCCAGGTGTTCGAGCTGAGCGGCTTCACCCGCATCATCACGATCGTCGATTCGCGCTCCGACGCCGAGCTCTGAGGCTCGGCGAGCCGCCGGCAGGAACCCGTCTTGTCCCGTAAGCTGCTCCTGGCCTTCTGGCTGATCTCGGCGCTTACGGTCGTGGCGACGGTCGTCGCTTGGCTGCGCTTCAATACCGTCCAGGAGACCATCGGCCGGCTGACCGAGCAGAGCATTCCCGAGGTGACCCTCTCGCTGGCCTTGGCGGGGCGGGCATCTGAGATGGCCGCAGCGGCGCCGCTGCTGGCGCGCTCCGCCTCACAGGCCGAGCGGCTGCAACGCTTCGGCGGGCTCGCCCGCCAGCTCGCCCAGATCGACGAGCTGCTGACCCGCCTCAAGGCGGTCTCGCCGCAGGCCGACCGCATCGCCACCCTGAGCGCGGAGGCGGCCGAGATCGCCCGCGTGCTGGCGACCGTCGATCGCGGCGCCCAGGACCAGCTGCAGGCGCAGGAGCGCCTCGACGGCGCCCTGCGCTCGGTCACCGACCTCGGCGAGCAGGCCCGGCGGATCCTGGCGCCGCTCTCGGCCGACGCGACCTACCGGCTGACCTCGAAGCTGGAGACGCTGTCGTCGGGCACCGTCGATCAGCCGAGCGAGCAGACCGAGCTGCTGCGCGCGGTCGACGAGGAGCTGCAGCCGTTGATGCTGATGCTGGAGCTGCGGGCCGAGCTGAGCGGCATGGTCGCCGCGCTGTCGCAGGTGGCGAGCGCGCCCCGCAACGACGTGATGGCGCCCTTGCGCCCGATGGTGGTCGGCCAGCGCATGAAGATGGCGGCCGCCCTCGACGGGCTGGACCGCGCCGGCCAGGAAGGCGGGCTCCGGCGGCCGGTCGAGGGGATCATGGACCTCTCGGGCGACGACCGGATGTTCGCCTTCCGCCGGCAGGTGCTGGCGGCCGCCGCGGCGGTCGGCGACGCGCTGCGCCAGTCGCAGGCGGTCGTCGCCTCGCTCACCCGCGAGATCGAGGCGCTGGTCGAGGAGGCGCGCAAGACGGCTTCCGCATCGGTCGACACGACGCGGGTGCTGGTCGACGAGACGCGCTGGCTGCTGGTCGGCCTGTCGGTCGCAAGCCTGCTGGTCGGGCTGGTCATCGTCTGGCTCTACGTCGCCCGCAGCCTCGTCCGCCGGTTGCTCGCGATCGAGCGCAGCATGCTGGCGATCGCCGGCGGCGACCTCGACGCGCGCATCCCCGGTGGCGGGCACGACGAGATCGGCAACATGGCGCGCGCGCTGGTCGTGTTCCGCGACAACGCCCGCGAAATCCGCCATGCCCGCGTCGAGGCGGAAGCGGCGCGCGACGAGGCGGAGGCGGCGCGCGTCACGGCCGAGCGGGCGACCAGGACGAAGTCCGAGTTCCTCGCCAACATGAGCCACGAGCTGCGCACGCCGCTCAACGCCATCATCGGCTACAGCGAAATCCTCATGGAGGAATCCGAAGACCAGGGCCTCGACGACTTCACGCCCGACCTCGAGCGCATCCGCAGCGCCGGCAAGCACCTGCTGACGATCATCAACGACATCCTCGACCTGTCGAAGATCGAGGCCGGAAGGATGGACGTCCACATCGAGGACGTGGACATCGCGCTGACGGCGCGCGAGGTCGAGGCGCTGATCCGTCCGCTGGCCGAGAAGAACGGCAACGTCTTCGAGCTGGCCGTCCCGCCCGATATCGGCCGGATGCGCTCCGACAGCCAGAAGATCAAGCAGTGCCTGCTGAACCTCGGCTCGAACGGCGCCAAGTTCACGAGCAACGGCCGGCTCACCCTGACCGCCGCGCGGGCCGAGGTGGACGGGCAGGGCGGCGTGCGGTTCAGCATCGAGGATACCGGCATCGGGATGACCGAGGAGCAGATGGCCAAGCTCTTCCGGGCGTTCACGCAGGCCGATTCCTCGACCACGAAGAAATTCGGCGGCACCGGCCTGGGGTTGGCCATCTGCAAGCATTTCGCCACCATGCTGGGCGGCGACATCAAGGTCGCCAGCACGGTCGGCGTCGGCACCACCTTCACCATGTGGCTGCCCGATCCCGCCCCCGGCGACACCGCCCAGGCGCCGGCGCCCACCCCGGCGATCCCGCTGCGCCCGGCGCCGGCGCCGGGCGAGACCCTGCGCGGTATGGGGCAGAAGATCCTCGTCGTCGACGACGATCCCAATGTCCACAACCTGCTCGGCGCCATCCTGGCCAAGGAGGGCTTCGTCGCCATCCACGCCTACGAGGGTGAGGAGGCGCTGGAGATGGCGCGCACCGAGCGGCCCGCCCTCATCACACTCGACGTCATGATGCCGAAGGTCAACGGCTGGTCGGTGCTGACGGCCCTCAAGGCGGACAAGGACATCTCGCATATCCCGGTCGTCATGGTGACGATCAACGACGACCGCGGCCTGGGATACTCGCTGGGCGCGGCCGAGTTCGTGACGAAGCCGATCGACCGCGGCCGCCTCGTCTCGATCGTCCATCGCTTCGCGATCGCCGGGCTGCCGCGCTCCGTCCTCATCGTCGAGGACGATCCGCCGAGCCGCGAGCTGCTGCGCCGCGCGGTCGAGGCGGCGGGGCTGGAGGCGGCGGAGACCGAGAACGGGCTGAAGGCGCTCGACTGGCTGCGCCGCAACCCGAAGCCGGGCCTCATCCTGCTCGATCTGATGATGCCTGAGATGGACGGTTTCGCATTTCTGGAAGAGCTTCGCGCGGAGCCGGGCTGGCGCGACCTGGCGGTCGTCGTCATCACCGCGAAGACGCTCAGCGCACAGGAATACGAGTTTCTCAGTCACCGCACCCGGCAGGTGGTGACCAAGGGCGAGCAGGTGACCGTCGATCTGGCGGACGCGATCCGCAAGTCGATGCCGTTGTCGCCCCAGGCGGCGGCGTAGGGGGCGAAGGACTGGGCATGGCCAAGATACTCATCGTCGAGGACAACGAGATGAACCGCGACGTCCTGGTGCGCCGGCTGACGCGACGAGGGTTCCAGGTCGTAGTGGCCGTCGATGGCTACGAAGGCATCGCGGCGGCCGAGCGGGAACAGCCGGACCTCATCCTGATGGACGTCGGCCTGCCGGGCATCGACGGGCTGGAGGCGACGCGACGAATCAAGGGCGCCCAGGCCACGCGGGCGATCCCGGTCATCGCGCTCACCGCCCATGCCATGTCCGACGATCGCGACAAGGCGATCTCCGCCGGCTGCGACGACTACGACACCAAGCCCGTCGATCTCACCCGGCTTCTCGGCAAGGTGGACGCGCTGCTCGGCCGCGCAGGTGCCCCGTGAGCGACACCCTGGACCCGATCCGTGCGGAGCGGGCCGAGCGCGGCGGCTCCGAGCGGCGGGCGGCCGCCGACGACGCGCGCCGCGCGGCGCTGGCGCGCATCGGCGGTGGCGATGCCTCGGTGCTGGTGGTCGACGACCACCCGGACAACCGCGACCTCCTGAAGCGCCGCATCGAACGCCTGGGTGTCGCGAACGTGGCGCTGGCCGTCGACGGCAAGGAGGCGGTGGACATGATCCGCGCCCAGCCGTTCGACCTCGTCTTCCTCGACGTCATGATGCCGAACATGAACGGCTACGAGGTCCTGGAGCGGCTGCGCGACGAGGGCCGGCTGACCGACCTGCCGGTCGTCATGATCTCGGCGCTGACCGAGATGGACAGCGTCGTCCGCTGCATCGAGCTGGGGGCCGAGGACTACCTCGCCAAGCCGTTCAACCCGACGCTGCTGCGCGCCCGCCTCTATGCCCTGCTCGAGAAGAAGCGGCTGCGCGACGCGGTGCGCGAGACCCTGAAGCGGCTGGAGAAGGACCTCGACGCGGCGCGCTCCAGCCAGCTCGGCATGGTGCCGGAACCGATGGCCGCGCGCGGCGCCGAGTGGCCGATCTCGATCGAGGCCCGGATGGAGCCGGCCCGCCAGGTCGGCGGCGACCTCATCGACTTCTTCGAGCTCGATCCCGGCCATTGCTGCTTCCTGCTGGGTGACGTATCGGGCAAGGGGCCGGCCGCCGCCCTCTTCATGGCGCGCGCCTGGGGCACCCTGCGCTCGGCCGCACAGCTATGGGCCGCGCGCGAGGACGACGCCGCGGGGGTCGCGGCGATGATGGCGGCGGTCAACCGCCGCATGAGCGAGGCCAATGCCTCGTTCGACTTCCTGACGCTGTTCGTCGGCGTCCTCGATCTCGCGACGGGGCGTCTCGTCTACAGCAACGCGGGGCATCCGCCACCGCTGCGCATACGCTCGGGCGTGCCGCCCGAGCCCCTGCCGCTGGTCGGCGGCATGCCGGTCGGGATCGACGAGCGGGCGGTCTATGCGGTCGGTACGATCGACCTCGCCCCCGGCGACCGCGTCGTCGTCTACTCGGACGGCGTCACCGAGGCGATGAACGTCCGCAAGGAGTTCTTCGGCGACGACCTGCTGCTGTCGACCCTCGACGGCGCGCGCGACGAGGACCCGGCCGGGCTCGTCGGCGTCGTCCGCAAGGCGGTAGCCGAATTCGCGGTCGGCGAGGAGCAGTCCGACGACATCGCCATCCTGGCCGCGCGCTGGGAGCCCCCCGGCGCCTGAAGCCCATCGTTCCACGACGGAGACCCCGATGACCGATGCCGGCTGGCGCACCCGCGCCGGGACGCTCTTCACCTGCGACAAGCGGCCGGCCGTGGGTCATGCCGGCATGGCGGTGACCAACCACCCCCTGGCGTCCGGGGCCGCCGCGGAGATGCTGTCGGCCGGCGGCAACGCCATCGACGCGGCGGTGGCCGCGCTCTTCACGCTCTCGGTCGTCGAGCCGATGATGGTCGGCATCTTCGGCGGCGGCACCGCGCTGATCCATCTGGCCGACGGGCGGCAGGTGGTGATCGATGCCCTGTCGACCGCGCCCGCCGCGTCACGGCCCGACAGCTTCACGCCGGTCACCGACTCCTGGCCCGGCTACATGGACGCCGTCGGCAACGCCAACCGCATCGGCGCCTCCGCGGTGGCCGTGCCGGGGAGCCTCGCCGGCTGGTGCGAGGCGCTCGAGCGCTTCGGCACGCTCGACCTCGCGACCGTCATGGACCCGGCCATCCGCCATGCGTCCCGTGGCTGGCGCGTCTCGCCCTATTTCGCCGCCGCGGTCGCCTCGGTCGGGCCGAACCTGGCGCGCGACCCGGAGATCTCCAAGGTGCTGCTGCCCGGCGGCAACCCGATCGCGCCGGGGGCGCTGCTGGTGCAGTCGGACTATGCCGAGACGCTGCGGACCATCGCGAAGGAAGGTCCGGGGGCGCTCTACGGCGGTGCGCTCGGCACCGTCGCGGCCGACCATCTCGCGCGGGCGGGCTCGTTCCTGCGAGCCGACGACCTCGCCGCGTACCGCACGGTCGAGCGGGCGCCGGTGCGCGGCACCTATCGCGGGTTCGAGATCGTCGGGCCGCCGCCGCCCTGCTCCAGCGGCGTCCACATCGTGCAGATGCTGAACGTGCTGGAGGGCTTCGACATCGGCGGCCTCGGCTACGGCACGCCGGCCGGCATCCACCTGCTGGTCGAGGCGATGAAGATCGCGGCGGCCGATCGCGCCGCCGTCACCGCCGACCCCGCCTTCGTCGACGTGCCCGTCGCCCGCCTCATGTCGAAGGCGTACGGCGAACGCCGCCGCGCGGAAATCGATACCGCCCGGGCCGGCAGCTTTCCCTCGCGCGCGCTCGTCGACGAATCGCCGAACACGACGCATGTCACGGTGGCCGACGGCAGGGGCAACGTCGTCTCGTCGACCCAGACCATCAACAGCGTCTTCGGCGCGCGCATCATGATCCCCGGCACCGGGATCATCCCCAACAACTACATGTACCTCTTCGACCCGCATCCGGGTCGCACCCTGTCGCTGGTGCCGGGCAAGCGCATCACCAGCACCCAGTCGCCGATGATCGTCCGGCGCGATGGCCGGACGGCATTCGCCCTGGGGCTGCCCGGCGGCCCGCGCCTCTACGGCTCGGCGATGCAGGGGATCGTCAACCTCATCGATCACGGCATGTCGCTGCAGGAGGCGGTCGAGGCGCCGCGCGTCTGGACGCAGGGACAGGAGGTCGAGATCGAGGACCGGGTGCCGGCCGGCATCCGCGCCCAGGTGGCGGCCCTCGGCCACCCCGTGTCCGCGGTCGGCGATATCGCCGGCGGCATGTGCGCGATCGCCTTCGGCGACGACGGCGCCATGACCGGCTCGGCCTGCTGGCGCGCCGACGGCGTACCGATCGGGCTGTCGGGCGGCGGCGCGCGCCCGGGTGCGCGCTTCTCCGCCGACCACAGCCGGCATCTGGTGCGCTGAGGGGGCGGGCCCTTCAGCGGCCGCCGGCGTCGCGCCAGCGCCCCGGCTCCGGCAGGCGCAGCGCGGCCGCCACGGCGCCCGCGGTGAGCAGCGCGCAGCCGACGATCGGCCAGGCGTAGGACCCGGTAGCGTCATAGGCGAAGCCGGCCAGCGGCGGGCCCAGCAGGCAGCCGACGGCGACGCTGCTGAACACCGCCCCCATGATCGCGCCGATCGAGCGCGCGCCGAAATAGTCGGTCAGCATGGTCGGCAGCAGCGCGACGTAGCCGCCGTACGAGGCGCCGAAGCCGACGGCGAAGATCGTCAGCATCCACAGCCGGTCGGAGACGAGCCAGAGGAGGTGGAGGACGACCTGGGCGGCCATCACCCAGACGATGGTGCGGCGGCTTCCCGCCCGGTCGGCGACGGCGCCGACGGCGAAGCGGCCGACGAGGCTGCCGAAGCCGATGGCGCCGATCAGGCCGGCGGCGAGCTGCTCGGGCACGCCATGGTCGATCGCGCGCGGCGTCAGGTGGACGAAGGGCACGAAGACGCCGAAGGAGGTCAGCAGCGCGATCAGGGTCATCAGGCGGAACGGCGCCGATCGCCGCGCCGTCGCGAAGTCCGTCCCGGCCGAAGCCGACCGGCCGGACTCCGCCGTCGCCGCGCTGCCGTCCGGCCCCCAGCCGCGCCGCGCCGGTCGCCCGTCCAGCGCCAGCACCGAGAGGCCGCCAACCAGGACCGTGGCCGCCGCCAGCACGAGGCAGGTCCCCCGCCAGCCGACCGCCTCGATCACCAGCGCTGTCGCCGGCGGCAGGGCCAGCGTGCCGGCGCCGATGCCGGCGACCGCGACGCCGGTCGCGAATGCCCGCCGGCGCAGGAACCAGGGCTGCACGGCCAGCAGCGACGGCACGTAGGTGCAGCCGACGCCGATCCCGACCGCGACGCCGAATGCCAGATAGACCTGCCACAGCGCGTCGGCACGGCTGCAGAGCGCCAGCCCGGTCGCCATCACCGCCATCCCGACGCCGCCGACGCGGCGCGAGCCCCAGCGGTCGGCGGCCGGGCCCGTCGCCAGGCCGAGCGCGAAGTAGAGCGCCGATGCGATCGCGAACACGATGGAGAGATCGCCCCGCCGGGCCGCGAACTCGCGCTCCAGCGGATGGAAGAAGGCGCCGAAGCTGTAGCCGGTGCCGAACCCGAGGAACATCACCGCGAAGGCCGCGCCGACGACGATCCAACCGGGGAAGATGCGGCGCATGGGGGGCATGGGGCGGGCGAAGCTAACAGGCCCCGGCGGTGCCTGTCGCGGGCTTCCGGTCCCGGGTTCCGCCCCGGGGTTACGGCGGGCCGGAGGCACATGGTAGGGTCCCGCGCGCCGCGGCAGACGGCGATCGTCGAGAGCAGGTCGGAGACGGGCGAAGTGACCAGGATGACGGGTGGGCAGGCGCTGGTCGGCGCGCTGCAGCAGAACGGCGTGGAGACGGTGTTCGGCCTGCCGGGCGTGCAGCTCGACTGGCTGTTCAATGCCTTTCACGACCGCAAGAACCAGATCCGCGTGATGCACACCCGCCATGAGCAGGCGGTCGGCTACATGGCATTCGGCTATGCCCAGGCGACGGGCGGGGTCGGCGCCTATGCCGTGGTGCCGGGCCCGGGCGTGCTGAACACGACGGCGGCGCTCGCCACGGCCTATGCGTGCAACAGCAAGGTCCTGTGCCTGACCGGGCAGATCCACTCGCCCTTCATCGGCCGCGGCGTCGGCCAGCTCCACGAGCTGCCGGACCAGCTCGGCATCCTGGAGCGGCTGACCAAGTGGGCGGCGCGTGCCAACCATCCGACCGAGGTGGCGACGCTGGCGCGCGAGGCCTTCCGCCAGATGGGATCGGGCCGGCCGCGGCCGGTCGCCCTCGAAGTGCCGCCCGACGTGCTGCAGATGGAGACCGAGGTCGACCTCGGCGCCGCGGGCGTGCCCGACGACCCGCCCGCGCCCGATCCCGACGCCGTCGCGCGCGCAGCCAAGCTGCTGGGCGAGGCCGAGCGGCCGCTGATCTTCGTCGGCAGCGGTGCCTGGGATGCGTCGGCCGAGCTGCTGGCGCTGGCCGAGATGCTGCAGGCGCCGGTCATCTGCTCGCGCCACGGCCTGGGCTCGATCGACGACCGCCACTACCTGGCCCAGAAGCAGTATGCCGGCCACCAGATGTGGGCGACCGCGGACGTCGTCCTCGGCGTCGGCACGCGCCTGTCGCCGAACATCCCCGCCTGGGGCCTCGATTCCGGCCTCAAGGTCATCCGCCTCGACATCGACCCGGTCGAGATCGTGCGCAACGGCCGGCCCGATGTCGGCATCGTCGCGACCGCGCGAGCCGGCCTGGCGGCGCTGGCCGATGCCGTCGCCAGGGTCAACCGCAAGCGCGACCCGCGCGCCGACGAGCTGAAGGCGATGCAGGCGCGCACGACGGCGTACTACGAGGAGAAGCTGGGGCCGCAGATGGCCTGGATCGGTGCCATCCGCCGGGCCCTGCCCGAGGACGGCATCCTGGTCGAGGAACTGACCCAGGTCGGCTACGTGTCGCGGGTCGGCTATCCGGTCTACGCGCCGCGCAAGCACATCGCGTCGGGCTACCAGGGGACGCTCGGCTTCGGCTTCGCGACCGCGCTCGGCGTCAAGGTGGCCAAGCCCGACCTGCCGGTCGTCTCCATCACCGGCGACGGCGGCTTCATGTTCAACGTGCAGGAGCTGGCGACGGCGGTGCAGAACCGCATCAACCTCGTGACGGTGGTCTTCAACGACGGCGCCTACGGCAACGTCCAGCGCATGCAGCGCCAGGACTATGGCGGCCGCGTCATCGCGACCGAGCTGCGCAACCCCGACTTCGTGCGGATGGCCGAGAGCTTCGGCGCGAACGCCGTGCGCGTCGAGTCGCCCGCCGAGCTCGAGGCGGCGATCGGCCGCGCGCTCAAGGAGCCGGCACCCTGGCTGATCGACGCGCATATCGGCCAGGTCCCGGACCCGTGGCCGATCCTGGTGCCGGGCCGGGTGCGCGGCGGCAAGTGATGGATGGGCGCGCCGTAGCGCCAGCAGCCCCGCGGCGCGTCTTCTTCTACACGGTCAACGGCAAGGGTCTCGGCCATCTGATGCGAGCACTCGCCGTCGCGCGGGCGGTGCGCGCGGCGGCTCCCGACACCCGCATCCTCTTCGCCACCTCCTGCGAGGAGCCGGGGGTGTTGTGGCGCGAGGGCTTCCCCTACGTGAAGCTGCTGGCACCCGAGGCGCGCGAGACGCTGCACTGGGCGCGCGACCGGCATGTGCGGCTGATGGAGCGCCAGGTCCGCTCGGCGCTGGCCGCGCTGCAGCCGCACGTGCTGGTGGTCGACAGCTTCGCCTACGGCTCGGTCGGCGAGCTGAAGCCATTCCTGGTCGACATGCCCTGGCAGCGGCTGCTGATCAGCAACCTCTTCCTGCTGCAGCGCGACGTCGCCCGCTACATCGAGAGCATCGGCTTCTACGACCGCGTCATCTATCCGTTCGAGGCTGCGGAGGCGGCCGGCCATCCGGTGCTGCCCCAGATGCCGCGCCCGTTCGAGTTCGCCGGCCCGATCGCCGGCATCGCCCGCGGCGACCTGATGCCGCGCGCCGAGGCCCGCGCCGTGCTGGGCCTGCCGGCCGAGGGGCGGATCGTGCTGATCTCGACCGGCGGCGGCGGCGGCGCGAGCGTCACGCCGATCCTGGCCCGCGTCGCCGAGACCCTGCCGCTCCTGCCCGACGTCGGCTTCGCGGTGCTGGAGCCGCCGCTCGGCCGCGAGCCGGTGCCGATCGCCTGGAACGGCCATGTCCGCGCCATCCGCCGCATCCCGATCGCGCCGTGCCTGGCCGCCTTCGATGCCGCCGTCGTCACCGCCGGGATGAACGGGGCGGCCGAGCTGATGGTGGCCGGGCTGCCCATGGTGTGGCTGCCGCTGGGCGCGCCCTCCTTCGATCAGGCGCGCAACGCCGCCCGCTGGGAGGCCAGGGGCATCGGTTGCCAGCCGCAGGGCGAGGACGCGGCGGCCCTGGCGGCGGCGATCCGCCGGGTGCTGGACCCGACGGTCGCCGGCGCGATGCGCCGGGCGATGGCGGAGGTCGACGACGGCGGCGCCGCGCGGGCCGCGCGCGCGGTGCTGGCGGCGGCCGCAGCCCAGGAGACCACGGTCGGCAAGGGAGAGGGCGATGCGACGGGTGACGCTGGCTGACGGCGAGACGGTGCCGGCCCTGGGGCAGGGCACCTGGCGGATGGGCGAGCGGCGCGATGCGAGGCGCGAGGAGGTGGCGACGATCCGCCTCGGCCTCGACCTCGGGATGACGCTGATCGATACCGCCGAGATGTACGGCGACGGCCGGTCGGAGGAGATGGTCGGCGAGGCGATCGCCGGCCGCCGCGACGAGGTCTTCCTCGTCACCAAGTTCTATCCCAGCAACGCGTCGCGCAGCGGCGTGCCGGCCGCCTGCGCGCGCAGCCTGAAGCGCCTCGGCACCGACCGCATCGACCTCTACCTGCTGCACTGGATGGGGTCGGTGCCGCTGGCCGAGACGGTCGGTGCCCTGGAGGCGCTGAAGACGGCCGGCAAGATCCGCCACTGGGGCGTCAGCAACCTCGACACCGACGACATGGAGGACTTGGTCGCCGCCGGGGGCCAAGCCTGTGCGGCCAACCAGATCCTCTACAACCTCGCCCGCCGAGGCGTGGAGTACGACCTGCTGCCGTGGTGCGAGCGCAACCGCGTCGCCGTCATGGCCTACACCCCGCTGGAGCCCGGCCGCCTCGCCCGCAATGCCGCGCTGGCCCGTATCGCCGAGGCGCGTGGCGTCCCGCCGCTGCAGATGGCGCTCGCCTGGGTGCTGCGCCGCACGGGCGTCATCGCCATCCCCAAGGCCTCCAGCGAGGCCCATGTCCGCATGAACCGCGCCGCCGAGGAGCTGATCCTCGCTGCCGACGAGCTGGCGGCGCTCGATGCCGCTTTTCCGCCGCCAACGCGCAAGAAGTCGCTGGAGATGCTATGAGATCGACTTCCTGAAGAGTGTCGCCCTGGGTGCCTGACGAGCGCAGTTGCGTACCTCGACGGTGCTCCTTTGCATATCTCCGCAGGCGATGTTGCCCCGCTTCGGAGAACTGCCGATGGGATATCGGCCTGTCTGCCGCCTCGCGCGCGACATTGCCTCAAGCGGCAGTCGTTCCCATCGCGGCGATGCCGCCGGAGAAATCGACGTTCGGAGCGTAGCCGAGCTCAGTCCTGGCCTTGTCGATCCTTATGGTGAACGGCTTACCGATCAGACGGAGCATCTGCCGGGTGATTGGGGGCTCGCCTGACAGGCCAAACGTCCGCCAAATGACGCTCATCACACCCGCCATTGTCCATGCCACGGGAAAAGCCACCGACCGATCTTTCGGTGTGACTCCTCGCGTTGCGAGAAGCGCCGATATGACACCCTTGAGGGTGCCGTTTGGGCCGTCGGAGACGAAGTAGGCCTCGCCGCCGCGGCCATGGTCTGCCGCGAGCAGAAGCGCATCGCACAGATTGTCGACGTGGCAGGTCGACATAGCCTGGGTGCCGCCACCTACCCACTGGAAGCGGCCCGCCTTGACGGTTTCGACCATGTGGTCGAGCGTCGGCATCCCAGCGCCCCAGATGAATGGCGGTCGGAGCGCGATCGTCTCGAAGCCCGACCGGCGGCCGTTGGCGGCGAGCAGCTCGCGTTCGCCTTCGGCCTTCGATGAGGAATAGGGAGCGAAGGCACGCATCTGGAGCGGCAACATTTCGTCTGCATCGACCATCGGCTCGGGGTCGCCCATGACCACGGCGGCGGCGCTGACGGCGACTACGCGCCGGAGACCGTCGGTCGCGGCCGCGGCGTCCACGACGGCCCGAGTGCCGACGACGTTGACACGGTCGAAGATGGCACGGGCACCCCAGAGCCTGAAGTGTGCGGCTACGTGAAAGGCGATTTCGCAGCCCGCCATGCCAACGCGCAGCGCGGCGGCGTCCGTGAGATCGCCTCGGATGGGGACGGCACCGGCGCGCCGGATGGAGGCAACGGCTCCGGCGCTGCGTGCGAGCGCCCGCACCTGCCAGCCTCGCGCGGCGAGCAGAGTGATCAGGCGGCCGCCGACGAAGCCGGACCCGCCCGTGACAAAGGCGGTTCGCGGGACGGGGGCATCATTTGGGGTGACGTGCTGCATTGCGCACTCCGGATTCGGGAGACGACGCAGCGCACGATACTTCAGGCGTAACAAGATTCATAGAACAGATTATGTATTATGTTTGTCGTTGTATCAGGGTCCAAGAGGCGGCAGTCTCCCTGTTCATGAGAGAAGCTCGCACCCCACCCGCTGAGGACATCTCATTTCGCGATCAGATTCTGGACGCTGCGCGAACGCAGGTTCGGCGGTTCGGCGAAGCCAAAACCAACGTGGTCGACATCGCTAAGGCGTTGGGCACGTCGCATACCACGGTCTACCGACACTTCGGGTCGAAGGCCGAAATCTTCGATGCGGTCGTCGCTGACGCGATGGCGGACGAACGGGAGTTGGCGCGGCGCTTCGTCCGCAAGCGCGTTTCAGCTGCCGAGCGGCTCGAAGGCATGGTGCTGGCGCTGCACGCGCGCAAGCGTGAGCGTTTCGCGGACGACCCGGAAATCTATCAACTCTATCGCCGTGTACTGGAAGAGCGGCCTGAGATCGTTGCGGCCTACGCGCGTGCGATGACGGCGCTTGCCGCCGAAATCATTGCGGATGGCGTCGCGCGGCGCGAGTTCAG
>JBFWXJ010000043.1:0-18539 GCA_050187535.1 Alphaproteobacteria bacterium
GGCGGCCTGCGCGCGGGCGGGCGTCGTCGCGGCGACGGCGCCGGCGGCGAGCGCGCCGGCGCCCAGGCCCAGCGATAGAACGTCACGGCGGTCCATCTTCTTCTCCCCCTGTTCCGAGGTTGCCGATGCGGGACGTCCGGCGCTTCAGCCGATCGCGTTGCGGATCGCCCGCTCCAGGATGTCGGTCGCGTCGTCGAGCTGCGCGTCCGTGGTCGTAAACGGCGGCACGAAGCGCAGCACGTTCTTGTGCCGGCCGCGCACCGAGAACATGAGACCATGGGAGAGGCCGTAGCGGTAGACGTCGGCCGCCATCTCGGTCGCGGGATCCTTCGACTTGCGGTCGCGCACCAGCTCGATGCCCTGCAGCAGGCCGCGGCCGCGCACGTCGCCGATCACCTCGTAGCGCTGCTGGAGGGCGCGCATGTTCGCCTGCCAGCGCTCGCCGATCGCCGCCGCGCGGGCCGGCAGGTCGTTCTCGACGATCTCGTCGATGCTGGCCGTGCCGGCCTTGCAGGCGAGCGGGTCGGAGCTGTGCGAGTGGCCGCAGGAGAAGCCGTTGCGCGTCGCCCGGTCGGCCACCTCGTCGGTCGTGACCGTGGCGCTCACCGCGAGCCCGCCGCCCAGGTGCTTGGAGATGGTGAGGATGTCGGGCCGCACGCCATAGGCCTGGTATGCGAACATCGTGCCGAGCTTGCCGAGCCCGGTCTGCGCCTCGTCGTAGATCAGCAGCGCGCCGCGCTTGTCGAGCTCCTTGCGCAGGCCCTGGAGATACTCGACCGGCAGCTCGATGACGCCGCCCGCGCTGACGATCGGCTCGACCATCACGGCTGCCGGCATGCCGGCCGACATCTTGTCGAGCGCCTCCATGCCGAAGTGGAGCGGCGCCATGCAGCAGCCCTTGCTCTCCCCCTTGTAGGGGCAGCGGTAGCAGTAGGGCGTGGGGATCGCGAAGACCTCGGGCATCGGCGGGCCGTAGCCGGGAGTCGAGGCCGAGTAGCTGATCGCCCGCGTCGCGTCGCTGAGCCCGTGGAAGCTCTGCGTCAAGGCACCGATCGCCAGCCGCCCGGTGGCGCGGCGCGCCAGCAGCACGGCCAGCTCGTTGGAGTCCGACCCGGATTCGCCGAACACGGACTTGCGCAAGGGGGCGTCGTTGACCGACGCGATGCGCTCGGCCAGTTCGACCTGCGGGCCGTTGTAGTAGACCGTGCTGGCATGGGTCAGGATGGCGCTCTGGTCGATGATGACCTGGCGGATGCGCGGGTTGTTGTGACCGAGCGTCGAGCACATCTGGCCCGAGTTGAAGTCGAGGTAGCTGTTGCCCTCGGTGTCCCAGACGACACTGGCCTCGGCCCGGTCGATGACGGGGCCTTCCTCGCCCGGCACGATGTCGGAAAGCAGGCTCGTCTTCAGCAGATAGTCGCGCGCCTTGCCGATGACCTCGTCTCGCTTCATGACCCGATCGCCCGCTCGCAAGGGGCGCTCCCTGCCCGCGGCCGCAGGGTGGCCGCGGGTGGAGACGCTAGTCCCCGCGAAAACGTCGAGTCAACGATGATCCCGCAATCCGGAAATGGTCATTCCGGATGGTGGGAGGGGCGAGAAGTTCGCGACGCCCGAGAGCCTCGCCCTTCGACAGGCTCAGGGCGAGGAAACTTCTTCCTTCAGACCCACTCCTCCACCGCCCGGGTCCTCATGCTGAGCCTGTCGAAGCATGAGGCACTCCGGCCCTCACGCCGAGCGCGCGAGCGCGATGTCCGGGCGCGGGCGGTAGCAGGCGGCGAGCCGGGTTGCGGCCGCCTTGAGCTGCGGCACCAGCGCCTTGAGGCGCTGAGGGCCGGTCCGCACCTCGGGCGCGGTGACGCCGAGCGTGCCGTACATCGTGTCGCCGGGGCCGACGACCGGCACGGCGGCACCGGAGATGTGCGGCACATATTCGTTGTTGGTGACCGCATAGCCCTGCTCGCGCACGCGGCGCACGATGCGCAGCAGGCGCGCGGGGTCGGTCACGGTCGAGGGCGTGTAGGCCTTGAGCTCGAGGCCGGAGAGGTAGCGCTGCAGCTCGGCGTCGTCGAAGCGCGCGAGGAAGAGCCGGCCGCTGGACGTGCAGTGCAGCGGCCCGGTGCGGCCGGCGCGGAAGTAGAGCGCCAGCTCCTGCCGGGGCTCCGCGCTGGCGACGTAGACGACCTCGTCGACGCCGCGGATGCCGAAGGTGCACATCTCGCCGACCTGCTCGCTGATCTCGCGCAGGATCGCCTGCGGCTTGGCGAGCCAGGACCCGGCCTCCAGCACGTCGGCGGCGAGCTCGATCGCGGGCGCGGCCACCGTCCAGCTCCTGAGGCCGGGCACCCGCTGGAGATAGCCCAGCCGCTCCAGCTCGGAGGCGATGCGGTGGACGGTCGAGGCCGGCATGCGCAGCGCCAGCGCCAGCCCGGAGACCGAGGCCTCGCGGGTGCGGGCGACCTCGGCCATGACGGCGAGCACCTTGGCAGCGGGCGAATCGAACTCTGGCATGCGGCCTCTGGTTGCACGAATTCGGGCGGCGTACATAGCATGCCCCGCGGCGTGGCAGGAGGCGCCTCGCCTCGGCTAAGCTCGCGGCCCTCGCCGCTCGACTTCCCTTCACGAGGTGCCCACGGATGACCGCCCCGCTCCCGCTCGCCCGATTCAAGGTGCTCGACCTGACGCGCGTGCGCGCCGGCCCGACCTGCGTGCGCCAGCTCGCCGACTGGGGCGCGGACGTCATCAAGATCGAGTCGCCGCCGGCGATCGAGCAGGGCGAGGGCATGGGCGGGCCGCGGCACGGCTTCGATTTCCAGAACCTGCACCGCAACAAGCGGTCGATGACCTTGAACCTGAAGGCGCCCGAAGGCCTGGAGATCTTCCGCAAGCTGGTAGAGACCGCCGACGTCGTCGTCGAGAACTACCGGCCGGACGTGAAGCATCGCCTGGGCGTCGACTACGACTCCCTGCGCCGGATCAACAAGCGCATCATCCTGGGATCGATCTCGGGCTTCGGCCAGGACGGCCCCTACCGCGACCGGCCGGGATTCGACCAGATCGCCCAGGGCATGGGCGGCCTCATGTCGATCACGGGTCTCCCCGGACAGGGGCCGGTGCGCGTCGGCATACCCATCGCCGACCTGACCGCCGGCATCTTCTGCGCCATGGGCATCCTGGTGGCGCTGCTGGAGCGCGAGCAGTCCGGCGAGGGGCAGTGGGTGCACTCGTCGCTGCTGCAGGCGCAGATCTCCATGCTGGACTTCCAGGCCGCGCGCTGGCTGATGGCGGGCGAGGTGCCGAAGCAGGCGGGCAACGACCATCCGACCGGCATCCCGACCGGCGTCTTCAAGACCTCCGACGGCCAGATCAACATCGCGGCGACCGGCGGCGGCATCTATCTGCGCTTCTGCAAAGCCATCGGTGCGCCGGAGCTGGGGACGCATCCCGACTACGCCACGAGTGCCGCACGCTCGAAGAACCGCAAGGCGCTGAACGCCGCGATCGAGGCCATCACGCTGACCGACACCAGCGCCCACTGGGTCGGCGTGCTCAACGAGGCGGGCGTCCCCTGCGGCCCGATCTACACGATCGACGAAGTCTTCGCCGATCCGCAGGTCGAGCATCTGGAGATGGCGCGGCCCGTCGAGCATCCGGTGCTGGGACCGCAGAAGGTGGTGGGCCAGGCCGTCCAGCTCTCGCGCACGCCCTACGCCATCCGCTCCGCCTCGCCCGAGCAGGGCGTGGACACCGACGCCATCCTGGCCGGCCTCGGCTACGACCAAGCGACGATCGCGGCGCTGCGGGAGAAGAACGCGATCTGACGCCGCGCCCCGTCAGCGGGCGGCGGTCTGGCCCGGCGGCCGCTCGCGCTGCGGGAACTCGCGCACGAGGTCGGCCGCCGCCGCGCGCACGATCGTCTGCATGGTCACGGGGCGTTCGCGGATGGACTCCGTCTGGCGGGACGCCTCGGCCGTGCGCTCCCAGACGATCCGCCCCGCCTCGGCGTCCCAGATCTGCAGGAAGAGGCGGGCGTTGGCGCTCTGCGTCTGCAGCAGGCTGATGCCGAAATACGAGAAGCGCTGGCGATTGTTCTGGTTCATCGACTGCAGCTTGAGCTGCACGAGGTAGCGGGCACCCGTCGCCTCGCCGACCCGGCGCAGCGTGTCGCGGTCGAGCAGCCCCGTATTGCGGTAGACCGTGTACATCTTGTCGTAGGGCTCCGAGAGGCCGGCGGCGTTGATCCGCGACAGGGTCTCCGACAGCGGCATCACCGACAGGTCGGGCCGTGCCTCGCCCATCGCCTCGGAGAACAGCATGGCCAGCGACTGGCGGTTCTCCTCCTGGCCGAAGGTAGCGGTCGGCGTCAGCACGGCCAGCGGCACGGCCGCCAGCACGACCGGCGCCTGGGCCTCGTTCGTGGCGGCCTGCACGGCGGCGGCCGGCTCGGCGCTCTTGAACGCATCGGTCAGGCGCGGTCGGTCGCAGCCCGCCAGCAGGATCGTCGCCGCGGCGACGGCGAGGGCGGCACGAGAGACGGAAGCGCGGAAGCGAATTGCGGTCATGGTGACTCCTCCGCCGGGGCGGCTTGACGCGCGCACCGCGACGTTCAATCATATCGTTATGCTTTTATCGTATTACATAAAATACTTTCGAATTCAAGAGCCCCGGCGATGACGCCCCGCGGCATCGCGACGGCGCGCCTGCTGGTCCTGCTGGCCTGGCTGGGGATCGCGTTGCTGCTCCTGCTGCCGACCCTGTCATGGCTGGAGCCTTCGGCTTTGCCGGTGGCCGGTCGCGGCACGCATCCCATCGCCACCCGCCTCGCCGCCTGGGCGGCGGCGATGCCGCCCTTCATCGTGCTGGCGTTGGGGCTGGGGATGCTGGCGCGCTTCTGTCGCCGGCTGGACGCGCGGCGCCCGTTCACACCCGCCGCCGCCGCGGCACTGCGCGCCTTCGGCTGGTCGCTGATCGCCGCCAGCCTGCTGCTGCTGCCGTCGCGACTGGCGGTGGCCGCCGTGCTGGCCGACGACCCGCTCGTCAGCGGCGTCACCGCGTTCGCGGCGCCGGCACCGCTCCTGGCGGTGACGCTCGGCACGATCTTCGGCCTCGTCTTCGTGCTCTTCGCCGCCCTTCTGACCGAGGCCACGCGTCTGGCCGAAGAGAACGAGAGCTTCGTGTGAGCGGGCCGACATGCCGATCGTCGTGAACCTCGACGTGATGCTGGCGCGCCGCAAGATGCGCTCGCGCGAGCTGGCGCAGCGCATCGGCATCTCCGAGGTGAACCTGTCGCTGCTCAAGACCGGGCGGGTGAAGGGGGTGCGCTTCGACACGCTGGAGCGGATCTGCGCCGAGCTCGACTGCCAGCCGGGTGACCTCCTCGCATACGAACCCGCAACGGAAGGCTGAGACGCTTCGGAACAATTTTCGGGTGGGACGGTTGAAGCGGTGAGCTCAACCACGCGGAGTCCACCCATGTCGAAGCTCGTCATGATCGCGGTCGCAGGCCTGATGCTGGCCGGCGCAGCGGCGGCGCAGACGCCACCGGCCAACCAGTCGGCGCCGTCCAATCCCGCCGTCGCCGACCCGTCGGCCGCAGCCAAGCCCGGCGCGCCGGCCGCCGGCGCCAACAGCTTCACCGAAGGCCAGGCTCGTTCGCGCATCGAGGCGCAGGGCTATTCCGACGTCGGCCCGCTGACGAAGGACACCGACGGCGTGTGGCGCGGCAAGGCGATGCGCAGCGGCCAGAGCGTCGAAGTCGCCGTCGACTACCAGGGCAATGTCGTCGCGAACTGACGGAGGACGCCATGACGACCACCATCTCCAGGCTTTATGCCAGCTACCACGACGCCAGCCGCGCGCTGACCGACCTGCGCGCCGCTGGGATCCCGCATGACGACATCAGCATCGTCGCCCACGATTCCGAGGGCCGCGCCAAGGCGCGCGAGCTGGAGCCGGCCGAGACCGGCACCGCCGCCGGGACCGGCGCGGGCATCGGCGGCATGCTCGGCGGCGGCGCCGGGCTGCTGGCCGGCCTCGGCATCATGGCGATTCCGGGGCTCGGCCCCGTGGTCGCGGCCGGCTGGCTCGCGGCGACCGCCGCGGGTGCAGCGACGGGTGCGGCAGCCGGCGGCATCATCGGTGCGCTGACCGGCTCGGGCGTTTCGGAAGACGAGGCGCACGTCTATGCCGAGAGCGTGCGGCGCGGTGGTGCCGTCGTCAGCGTGCGGGTCGAGGAATCGCGCGTCGCCGAGGCCACGCGCATCCTCGACCGCTACACGCCCGTCGATTCGTCGTCGCGCGCCCAGGCCTATCGCGACAGCGGCTGGACCCGCTTCGACGAGGCCGGAAAGCCCTACTCGGCCGAGCAGGCCGCGCGCGAGCGCGCGATCTACGAACGCCGGCCGATGGTCTGACCGCGGCGAGCGTTCGCGGCTTAGGGCCGCTCCGCCACTACGGCGAGCGCCGCCGCCTGCGCGATGCAGGCGGCGGCGTCCGCGCGATAGTCGCCTGCGACCCACCACCTCTCCACCGCCGCCAGCAGCCGCCCGACCGCGGGCCCGCGTGCCAGTCCTCGGGCGATGACGTCGCGTCCCCGCAACGGGAACTGCGGCCGATCGAGGCGGGCGGCGGTTGCGACCACGTCCCCCGACCGCCCCTCGACATCGAGGCCCGCGGCGGCCGCGAGAAGCGCGCGGTCGCGCATGGTCTCCGGCCCAACCAGATAGAGACGATCGCGACAGGCGCGGTCGCCCTCCGGCAGGTCGTCCGCCGTCCACGGGCCGCTGAGCTCGCACAGGCGCCGGCCGTCCCGGCGCGAGAGGCGCAGGCGCTGGGCGACCCCATCGGCATCGCCGTCGAGGAGCGCCGCCAGCCGCCTCAGCCAGTCCGCGGCCGGTTCCAGCAGGACGAGACGCTCGACGCGGGCGAAGGCGGTCGCCGTCGGCAGGATCGGCGCCAGCACGCCATCCTCGGCCAGCAGCCGCAGCACGGGGCGCGGGTCGCCGACACCGAGGATGCGCTCGACCTCGCCACGGATGCGTTCGCCCGACAGGCTCGGAAGCAGATGGGCGTGCGCCCGGCAGGCCTCGCGCGACGGACCGTCGATTCCGTGAATGCCGATCCGCGCCAGCATCCGGTAGTAGCGCAGGAGGCGCAGGACGTCCTCGGCGATGCGCTGCGCCGGATCGCCGACGAAGCGGATACGCCGTGCGGTCAGATCCTCGAGGCCGCCGACCGGGTCGTAGACGGTGCCGTCGAGGTCCGCGAAGAAGGCATTGACCGTGAAGTCGCGCCGGCGCGCGTCCTCCGCCCAATCGTCGGTATAGGCGATGCGGGCGCGCCGGCCGTCGGTCTCGACGTCACGGCGCAGCGTGGTGATCTCGAAGTGCCGGCCGGCGACGACGGCGGTGACGGTGCCGTGGGCGAGCCCGGTCGGGATCACCTTCATGCCCGCCGCTTCCAGCGCGGCCGAGACCCCGGACGGGTCGATGTCGGTCGCAATGTCGACGTCGGAGACCGGCCGACCCAGCAGCGCGTCGCGGACCAACCCGCCGACGAAGCGGGCACGACCGCCGGCGCGTTCCAGCGTCGCGACGACGCGCCGCGTCTCGGCCGCACGCATCCACGCCTGCGGCAGCAGGCATGCGGCCGGCGCCATCCCGGCTATTTCGGCCCCCCCGGCACGACGACGCCGCCCTGCCAGCGCGCCGGCTGGTAGTCGGCCCAGGGCTGTGTGCCGCCGAGGAACGCCACGCCGACCATGGTGGCCGCCATCAGCAGGAAGCCGGCGAGCAGCAGCGACGTCCAGGGGATCCGCGCCGCCGCCCCGACCCCGGCAGCCGCGCGCCGCGCCAGGACCACCCACCCGACATAGATCGCCAGCGGCAGCAGCAGCGGCACGACCGTCGTCAGGAGGATGCGGATCACTGCCGGCGCAGAACCTCGGAGAGATTGACCAGCATTCCCGCGGTCGCTCCCCAGATGTAGCGGTTCTCGAATGGCAGGACGTAGAAGTGCCGCTCGACGCCGTTGCGCAGATGCTTCTCCCGGCGGTGGTTGACCGGGTCGATCACGAAGGACAGCGGCACCTCGAAGACGTCGGCCACCTCGAAGGGGTCGGGCCGGATATCGAAGGGCGGACGCACGAAACCCACGACCGGCGTCACCTCGAAGCCGGTGCCGGTGACATAGCGGTCGAGCCGGCCGACCAGGTCGACGCGGTCGGGCGGCAGGCCGACCTCCTCGGCCGCCTCGCGCAAGGCACAGTCCTCGGGCCTGACGTCGCACGGCTCGATGCGCCCGCCGGGGAAGCTGATCTGGCCGGCATGGTCGTGGAGATGGGCGGTGCGCTGGGTCAGCAGGATGGTGAAGCCCGGATCGCGCTCGACCAGCGGCACCAGCACGGCGGCCGGCGTCAGCTTCTGCGCCGGCACGCTGCCGGGGTTGAGATCGTGGTCGCCGCGGCTGCCCGCGAAAGCCCAGCCGCGCGTGCCTTGGGGCGCCCCCGAATCGAAGCGCGCGGCGACGAACCGCCGGTCCACCGTCTTGGCTTCCACCGTCTTGGCTTCCACCGTCATGGCTTCCACGGTCATTCCCCGGTCGGCCCGATCGTGAAGAAGGTCCCGCCGCTCCATATCCCCAGCACCCGCTCGCCGTCGACCTCGCGCTCCTCGCCCGCCTCGACCAGATCGTAGAAGACCGGCCGCAGGATCAGGGCCTCGAGCCCGTCGCGAACCATGACATAGGGGCGGGGCTCGCCGGTGTCACGGTCGATCGCCACCCGGATCGGATGCTCCGGGCCGGCGGCCACAATGTGGTCAAGATTGGTGACGAAGGTCACGGTGCGGTCGGCGCCATCCCCCGACGTCTCCATCGCCACGGCGACGAAGGGTGCGTCATCGACCGCGATGCGGCCGCGCTCGACCGGCGTGACGAGCCAGTAGCCGCCTTCCGCGTCGCGCCTGAGGACGGTCGAGAAAAGCTTGGCCAGCGGCTTCCGCCCGATCGGCGTGCCCCGGTAGTACCAGGTGCCGTCCCGCCCGATGCGCATGTCGAAGTCGCCGCAGTCCTCCGGCACGCGCTCTCCGAGATGTGACCGCGATGTAAGGCCCAATCGGCTCGCGACCCCCTCGGCATCCTTCTTGCTCGTGCTAGATTCGTCGATGGCTGCTGGTTCGCCCATGCGCCTCTCCGGAGTCGGCCTTTCCGGGAACAGGCGGACCGCTCTCGTTTCGAGGAGACGTCGCCCGTGACCGTGACCAATGCCGTCGTCCAGGACCCGACCCCCACGCTGGTCGCGGACGTCGATGCCCTCGGCCAGCGCCTCGCGCTGGTCCGTGAGCGCATCCACAAGATCATCTTCGGGCAGCGCGAGGTGGTGGATCAAGCGCTCATCACGCTGCTGGCGGGCGGCCATTGCCTGCTGATCGGCGTCCCCGGCCTCGCCAAGACGCGGCTGGTCGAGACGCTGGGCACCGTGCTCGGCCTCGACGACAAGCGCATCCAGTGCACGCCCGACCTGATGCCGGCCGATATCATCGGCTCGGAGGTGCTGGAGGAGAGCGACGGCGGCCGGCGCGGCTTCCGCTTCCTCCAGGGCCCGGTGTTCTGCCAGCTCCTGATGGCCGACGAGATCAACCGCGCCAGCCCGCGCACCCAGTCGGCCCTGCTCCAGGCGATGCAGGAGGGCAGGGTCTCGGTCGCCGGCCAGTACCACCCGCTGCCGCGGCCCTTCCACGTGCTGGCGACGCAGAATCCGCTGGAGCAGGAGGGGACATATCCCCTGCCCGAGGCCCAGCTCGACCGCTTCCTGCTGCAGATCGACGTGACCTATCCCGATCTCGAGGCCGAGCGGCGGATGCTGATCGCGACCACGGGCGTCGATCAGGACGCGGCCGCCGAGGTGATGAGCGCCGCCGACCTGCTGGCCGCCCAGCGGCTGGTCCGCCGCATCCCGGTCGGCGAGAGCGTGCTGGAGGCGATCCTCAAGCTGGTGCGGGCCGGCCGGCCCGACGATTCCGAGATCGCCGAGGTCCGCCAGCACGTCGCCTGGGGCCCCGGCCCGCGCGCCAGCCAGGCGCTGATGCTGGCCTGCCGCGCCCGCGCCGTGCTCGACGGCCGCCTCAGCCCGTCGATCGACGACGTGGTGGCGCTGGCGCAGCCGATCCTGCGCCACCGCATGGCGCTCAGCTTCGCGGCGCGCGCCGACGGCGTCACCGTGCCCGGCATCATCGACCGCCTCGTCGCGCCCCTGCGGTAGCGCCCGTGGCCGCACCCGCCGCGCTCGACCTCCGCCATCGCGCCGAGACGGCTGCCGCCCGCCTGCCGCCGCTCCAGGTCGCCGCCGAACGGGTGGCGGCGACCGTCGTCCAGGGCGTCCACGGCCGCCGCCGGGTCGGCCAGGGCGACGCCTTCTGGCAGTACCGCAACTACGAGTTCGGCGATCCGGCCACCGCCATCGACTGGCGGCAGTCCGCCCGCAGCCAGCGTCTCTTCGTCCGCCAGAACGAGTGGGAAGCGGCCCAGAGCGTATGGCTGTGGCGCGACGCGTCGCCCTCCATGCGCTGGGCCAGCGCCAAGGCGATGCCGTCCAAGCTCGACCGCGCCGAGCTGCTGCTGGTCGCCCTCGCCTCGCTGCTGGCGCGCGCCGGCGAGCGGGTGGCGCTGCTGGGCGCCCGTCACCGTCCGGTCGCCGGCCGTTTCGCGGTCGAGCGCATGACCGAGCTGGTGGCGGCCCGCGAGGCGACCTTCGGCGGGCTGCCGGCGATCGAGCCGCTGCCGCGCCATGCCCGCACCGTGCTGTTCGGCGACTTCCTGTCACCCCTGGCCGAGGTCGACGCGACCGTCCGGCGGCTGGCGGGCGCCGGGCTGCGCGGCCATCTGGTGCAGGTCGTCGACCCCGCCGAAGCCGACCTCCCCTTCGCCGGCCGCGTGCGCTTCGAGGGGCTGGAGGACGAGGGCGAGCTGCTGCTGAGCCGCGTCGAGACGATCCGAGAGGACTATGTGAAGCGCATGGCCGAGCATATCGCGGGGCTGTCGGACATCGCCCGGGCCGCCGGCTGGACCCATGTCGTCCACCGCACCGAGCACCCGCCGCAGACGGCGCTGCTGGCGCTCTTCGCCGCGCTGACCCAGCGCGTCGGTCCCTGAGCCATGCTGTCGCTGGGCGCCCTCGCCTTCGCCGCCCCCTGGGCCCTGGTCGGGCTCGCCGCGCTGCCCGTCCTGTGGTGGTTGCTGCGGGTGACGCCACCGGCGCCCAGGCGCGTCTCCTTCCCCGCCATCCGCCTGCTGCTGGACCTGCGCCCGCGCGAGGAGACCCCGGCCAAGACGCCGCTGTGGCTCATCCTCATGCGCATGCTGCTGGCAGCACTGGCCATCCTGGCGCTGGCGCAGCCGCTGCTGAACCCCTCCGGCGGGCTGCAGGGCAGCGGGCCGCTGGTGCTGGCGGTCGACGACGGCTGGGCGTCGGCGCGCAACTGGCGGCTGCGCCAGGAGGCGATGCTGGAGCTGATCGAGCGGGCCGACCGCGCCGGACGCCGTGTCGTGCTGGTCGGCACCGCGCCGCAGCCCGGCGGCGAGACGGCGCGCCCGGCCGAGCCGATGCGCGCCACCGAGGCGCGGCTGGCCGCGCAGGCGATGGTGCCGCGCCCCTGGCCGGTCGACCGGGCGGCGGCCGGCGAGCGGCTCGCCGCCATGCGGATCGACGGAGCGGCCAACGTCGTCTGGCTCGCCGATGGCATCGAGACGCCGGATGCCCGCGCCTTCGGCGAGCGGCTGCAGCGCCTGGGCGGCCTGCAGATCATGCTGGACGAGGGTGATGCATTGGCCCGCCTCGTGCTGCCGCCGCGCAGCGAGGCGGGCGAGCTGATCGTGCCCGTCCGCCGCGCCCGCGACACGGGCGAGGAGCAGATGTACGTGCGCGCGTCGGCCGACGACGGCCGGCTGCTGGCGCGCGAGACGGTGCGGATGGTGCCGGGCCAGCGCGCCGCCGAGGCCCGCCTCGAGCTGCCGCTGGAGCTGCGCAACCGGGTGCACCGCATCGAGATCGAGGCGGAATCGAGCGCCGGCGCCACGGTCCTCTTCGACGAGCGCTGGCGGCGCCGGCCCGTCGGCATCGCCTTCGCCGGCACGCTCGACGCCAGCCAGCCGCTGCTCAGCGACCTGCATTATCTCCAGCGGGCGCTGGCGCCCTTCAGCGACGTCCGCATCGGCACCGTCGCCGATCTCCTGCGCCGTGAGCTGGCGGTGCTGGCCCTGCCCGACAGCGCGACGCCGACACCCGAGGACCAGCAGCGCCTGCAGCGCTGGATGGAGGAGGGCGGCGTGGTCGTGCGCTTCGCCGGCCCGGCCTTGGCCCAGCAGCCGGATTCGCTGGTGCCGGTGACGCTGCGCCGCGGCGACCGCCAGCTCGGCGGCGCCCTCTCCTGGTCGCAGCCCGCTCCGCTGGCGCCGTTCGAGGCGAGCAGCCCGTTCTCCGGCATCGCCGTGCCGAAGGACGTGACGGTCGCCCGCCAGGTGCTGGCGGAGCCGGCCATCGACCTCAACCAGAAGAGCTGGGCCAAGCTGGTCGACGGCACGCCGATCGTCACCGGCGAGCGGCGCGGCAAGGGCTGGCTGGCGCTGGTCCACACCACCGCCAACACGGAGTGGTCGAATCTCGCCATCTCCGGCCTGTTCGTCGAAATGCTGCAGCGGCTGGTGGGCCTCAGCGAAGGCGTCTCGTCGGCCGCCACGGAGGGTGCCCTGCCGCCGCTCGAGGTGCTGGACGGCTTCGGCCGGCCGCACGAGCCGACGGTGGCCGCCGCCCCGATCCCCGCCGGCGCCTTCGCCGGGACGCCGGTCGGCCCCCGGCATCCGCCCGGCTTCTACGGGACCCAGCAGGCCAAGCGCGCGCTCAACATGACCCAGTCCGTGACCGACATCGCTCCGCTCTCCGCGCTGCCGGCCGGGGCCGCCACGCTGCCCTACGGCGCTGCCGGCGAAGTGCCGCTCCGGCCCTGGCTGCTGGTCGCGGCCGTGATCCTGGCGCTGGTCGACATCGTCGTCGGCTACGCGCTGCGCGGCCTCATCGGCCGGCGGCGCCTCGTCCGCGCCGCGCCGGCGGCGATCGCGCTCCTGGTGCTGGCAGCCGGCGGCGACCTCAGGGCGCAGCAGGCCGCCCCGACGACGACCGACGACGCCTTCGCCCTCAAGGCGACCGCCGAGACGCGGCTGGCGTCGGTGCGCACCGGCAACGCCGCCGTCGACGCCGCCGCGCGGGCAGGCCTGACCGGGCTCAGCACGATGCTCGCCCGGCGCACGGCGATCGAGACCGCCGAGCCGATGGAGGTCGACGTCGAGCGCGACGAGCTCGCCTTCTTCCCGCTGCTCTACTGGCCGGTGACGGCCGAGCAGCCGGGCCTGACGCCGCGCGCCGTCGCCAAGCTCAACACCTTCCTGCGCAATGGCGGCACCATCCTCTTCGACACCCAGGACCAGGGGATGGGTGCCGCCTCGGCGATCTCCGGCGCCGGCATGCGGCGGCTTCGCCAGCTGGCCCAGGGGCTGCAGATCGGCACGCTGGTGCCGGTGCCGCCCGAGCATGTCCTGACCAAGGCCTTCTACCTGATGCAGGACTTCCCCGGCCGCTACGCCGGCGGGCAGGTCTGGGTCGAGCAGCTCGACGACCGGGTCAATGACGGCGTCGCCTCGGTCGTCATCGGCGCCAACGACTGGGCCGGCGCCTGGGCGGTCGACGCAGGCGGCCGGGCGCTCCATGCCGTCGTGCCCGGTGGCGAGCGCCAGCGCGAGATGGCCTACCGCTTCGGCATCAACCTCGTGATGTACGCGCTGACCGGCAACTACAAGGCCGACCAGGTGCATGTGCCCGCGATCCTGGAGCGCCTCGGCCAATGACCAACTGGACGCTCGCCTTCGCGCCACTGGTTCCCTGGTGGGCGATCGCGGCGCTCGCCGCCGCCGCCGTGCCGCTGCTGGCGTTCGGCCTGTTCCGCCGCGCCCGCGGCGTCGCCTGGCGCACCGTGGCGCTCGCCGTGCTGCTGGGCGCGCTCGCCAACCCCGCGCTGGTCGAGGAGGATCGCGAACCGCAGCGCGACGTCGCGGTGGTCGTCCTCGACGAATCGCCGAGCCAGCAGATCGGCGACCGCATGGCGCGCAGCGAGGAGGCGCTGAAGACCATCGTCGAGAAGGCCAAGGGCCTGCCCGGCATCGACCTGCGCGTGGTGCGCGCCGGCGCGCTGGCCGACGACGCCGACCCGGCGGCCGATGCCGGCACCCGCCTGTTCACCGCCCTTTCCCAGGCCGTGGCCGACGTGCCGCGCCAACGGCTGGCGGGCGCGGTGCTGATCACCGACGGCCAGGTCCACGACGTGCCGGACGACCCCGAGCACCCGCTCTACGGCATGCCGATCCACACGCTGCTGTCGGGCGACCGTGACGAAGGCGACCGCCGCCTCGTCGTCGAGCAGACGCCCAGCTTCGGCATCGTCGGCAAGACGGTGCGCGTCGTCCTCAAGGTCGAGGACCTGCCGGGCGCGATGCCGGGCGCCACCACGTCGCGCGTCGTCGTGCGCAAGGACGGCGGCAGGCCGGAGGCCCATGTCGTGCCGCTCGGCCGGTCGCATGCGATCGAGCTGACGCTCGACCATGGCGGGCCGACGGTGTTCGAGATCGTCGCCGACGCCGGCCCGCGCGAGCTGACGCTGGACAACAACCGGGCGGCCTTCGTGGTCAACGGGGTGCGCGACCGGCTGCGCGTCCTGCTCGTCTCGGGCGAGCCGCATCCGGGCGAGCGTACCTGGCGCAACATCCTGAAGTCCGACCCCTCGGTCGACCTCGTCCACTTCACCATCCTGCGCCCGCCCGAGAAGCAGGACGGCACGCCCGTGCGCGAGCTGTCGCTGATCGCCTTCCCGATTCGCGAGCTGTTCGACCTCAAGGTGGCGGAGTTCGACCTCATCATCTTCGACCGCTACCGCCGGCGGGGGATCCTGCCGCAGCTCTACCTCGAGAACATCGCCAACTACGTCCGCCGCGGGGGCGCTCTGCTGGAGGCGGGCGGGCCGGTCGGCAGCTCCGCCCTCAGCCTCGCGCGCACGCCCTTGGGTCAGGTGCTGCCGGGCGAGCCGACGGGCGTCACGCACGAGGCCGGCTACCGGCCGCGGGTGACGCCGATGGGCGAGCGCCACCCGGTCACCGCCGAGCTGCCGGGCAACGAGGGCTCCGAGCCGCGCTGGGGCCGCTGGTTCCGACAGGCGGAGGTCACGACGCGCGGCGGCAACGTGCTGATGTCCGGTGCCGCGTCCGATCCGCTCCTCATCCTCGACCGGGTCGGCCAGGGGCGTGTCGCCCAGGTGACGAGCGACCATATCTGGCTGTGGGCGCGCGGCTTCGAGGGCGGCGGCCCCCAGGCCGAGCTGCTGCGCCGGCTCGCCTACTGGCTGATGAAGGAGCCCGACCTCGAGGAACAGGACCTGCGCGCCCGCATCGAGGGCCGCCGCCTCGTCATCGAGCGCAAGAGCCTCGACCCCAAGGACACACCCGTGCAGATCACGCCGCCCACCGGCCAGCCCCGCGCGGTGCGCCTGCAGGACGTTGGCGCCGGCCGCCAGAGCGTGACCGTGCCGATCCGCGAAAGCGGCCTCTACACCGTGACCGACGGCGAGCGCACCGCGCTCGCCGCCGCCGGCGCCTTGAACCCGCGCGAGCTGACCGACGTGCGCAGCGTGCCCGACCGCCTGCGCCCCGTCTCCGAGGCGACCGGCGGCGGCATGTTCTGGCTCGCCCGCGACGGCATCCCCGAGCCGCGCCGCGTACGCTCCGGCCGCACTTTCGCCGGCCGCGAGTGGCTGGGCTTCCGCGCCAACGGCGACTACGTCGTGACCGGCATCCGCGACGCCGCCCTGCTTCCGGCCATCGTCGTCATGCTGCTGGCGCTGGGCGCCCTGCTGCTGGCGTGGCGGCGGGAGGGGCGATAGCTTTCCCCCGCCCCGGGGGTCGCATGTCGCCGGCATTGATTGTCTTCGTAGTCGTCGCCTTCTCGTTGCGAATGGCGACGCTTGTGGTTTCGATCCGCAACGAGAAGGCGCTGAAGCGGGATGGCGGCGTCGAGATCGGCGCCGCGAACTCCACCCTGCTGGCCGCCGTCCACATCGCCTTCTATGTCGCCGTGATCGCCGAAGGTACCTGGCGCGGCGCGCCGCTCGACGGCATCGCGATGGCGGGGATCGCGACCTGGGCGTTCGGGGCGGTCATGCTGGTCGTCGTCATGCGGCTGCTCGGGCCGCAATGGACGGTGAAGATCATCATCGGCCGCGACCACCGGCTGGTGACCCATCCGCTGTTCCGCGCGGTGCGCCACCCGAACTACTTCCTCGGCATCCTGCCGGAGCTGGCGGGCCTCGCGATCGCCCTGCACGCCTGGATCGTGCTGGTCGCCGGCCTCGCCCTCTATGCCATCCCGCTCGTCATCCGCATCCGCCAGGAGGAAGCGGCGATGCGCGCACGGTTCGCCGCCTACTGACGGGACGAGCGTCGTTGCGTCCCTCGACAGCAGCGCGCGTGCGCGCTGCGCTCGGGATGAGGCCTCGACGATGCTCAGGATGAGGACCTGACTTACTGCCATCAAGGACATTCCCCACCCCGAGCATCGTCGAGGGGCGCGCTGGCGGTTGTGCAATCGCCACCAGTTCCGAGATCAGCCCTCAGAGGTCCCAGAGTGAGCGGAGCGCCGCCGCCAGATCGGCGGATAGTCGATGACGAGGCCGTCGGCGTCCGCCGTCACCTCCGCCTCGAAATCCGTGCCGAGGCCGCGGTAGCGGAGCCTGCCCGGCGCCAGCAGCGTGTATTCCTGCTCGGCACGCCGGACGGCGAGGTCGGGCATGACGACGTAGACGACCGCCAGCCGCTGCCCCTCGCCCTCGGCGAGGCCGAGGCGGTTGATCGGCATGGCGTTGGTGAAGGGCGTCGCCTGGATGTCGATGTCGAAGCAGCCGTCGAGATCGGGGCGCGGCTGGCCGTCGATCGTCCAGCGATCGTCGCCGATTCGGTCGATCCGCCGCTCGATCGGGGCATCGCCGCGGTCGCGCGTGATCCGTGCCGACAAGGTCCGCCAGCCCGGCTCCAGCCATACGGCATAGCGCAGCCGCACCACGTCGCGGCCGAGATCGACCACGATCAGTCCATCGGCGCGGATGCCGTCCGCCGCGCTCTCCAGGGTCAGATGCTCCAGCCCCATTGGGCCGGTGCGTTCCCATACGATGTCCCGGCGCATCGTTCCTCCCTTGTGCGGCACCCCTCCGCCCGGTCCCGGGCGGAGGGGGCCGTTGCTCGTCAGGCGGGCTTGCCGCAATAGGCCTCGACCCGGTAGCCGTCGGGGTCGATGGCGAAGGCGGCATAGTAGTTGGCGTCGTAGTCGGCGCGGATGCCGGGCTTGCCGTTGTCCGTACCGCCGGCCTTCAGCGCCGCCTTGTGGAAGGCATCGACCGACTTGCGGTCGGGGGCGGCGAAGCAGAAGTGCAGCCCCGAGCGCGGGTCCGCCGGGACCGGGCTGTCGGCCTGGTTGACCCAGTAGACGATGGCGTCCCTGCCGTAGCCGAGCGACGTGTCGCCGGCGCTGAGGCAGGTGTAGCCGAGCGGCTTCAGGGCGGCGTCGTAGAACGCCTTGGCACGGGCGACGTCGCGGACGCCGATCGAGACATGGTCGAGCATGGGGTTCTCCGTCGTTGGTCGACAGGGGCCATCCTCGACCACTGCAACTGACAACGCCGTGTCAGGTATCCCGGGTCCCATATCGAATTTTCTTGGAGCTACCGTGCAGAGCGGTGTCAGCTTTCGCCGATGACGCGCTTCGAACGGGCCTTCGGCATCCTGCTGGCGCTGGCGGACGGCCGCATGGCGACGGCGGCCGCGCTGGCCGAGCGCTTCGAGGTCTCCGTCCGGACCATCTACCGCGACGTCGAGATGCTGAGCGCGACCGGCGTCCCGATCTATGCCGAGCGTGGTGCGGCCGGCGGCTACCGGCTGCTGGAGGGCTATTTCCTGCCGCCCGTCGCCTTCACGCGCGAGGAGGCGGTGGCCGGCCTCCTGGCGCTGGCGCTGGCGCGCGGCATGGCGGCGCCGCCGTTTCCCGCGGCGCTCGAATCGGCCGAGCGCAAGCTGGTCGCGGCATTGCCCGACCGGCTGCGGCCGCTGCTGGCGGAGACGCGCCGCCTCGTCGGCTTCGAGCGGGCGGCGGCCGATCTCTTCCACCCCGAGCCGCCCCAGCCGCCCGGCGCCGACGCGGCGGCATCGCATGCCGTCGAGGTCTTCATGAAGGGCGCCCTCGACGGCACGCGGGTCCGCCTCGTCTACCGGGTCCCCTACCGCGACGGCACGGCGCCCGAGGCCGATGTCGAGCCGCAGGGCCTGCTGTGGGACCGCGATCTCTGGTACCTGATCGGCCGGCGCGTCGAGGCCGATGGCCGCCGGGTCGAACGGTTCTGGCGGGCCGATCGGGTGCGCGCGATCCAGCCCAGCACGATGCGCTTCACGCCGGACCGCGGCTT
>JBFWXJ010000043.1:18639-22143 GCA_050187535.1 Alphaproteobacteria bacterium
ACCGTCTCGCCGCCGCGGATTTCGACCTGGTGGTCCTGGAAGGCGCCGCTGATGAGCTGGACGCGGATGGTGTAGCGGCCGGGCGGCGCCTGGAAGCGTGCCCGCTCCTCGTTGTAGGCGCCGATCAGGCGGTCGCCGTCGCGGAGCTGCACCTGCGGTCCGCGCGGTATCGGCCGCCCGTCGGAGGAGACGAGCGCCACCACGATGGTGCCGCTGCCGACGTCGATGGTGCGCGACGCCGTCTCGCCGCGGCCGACGGTGATGGTCACCGGCCCCGAGACCGGCCCGTTCGCCACCTGCGCCGTCACCGTGTAGGTGCCGGCCGGGCCCTGCCAGCGCACGGGGTTGCCGGTGAGCGCCAGCCCCTGCACGGGGCCGCCGGTGATCGTCACCCGCGCCGCCTCGGTCGGACGGCGGCCCGATTCGGTGACCGCGATGTCGAGCGTGGCGAGGTCCGGGCCGGCCGAGGCCGCACCCAGGGCCGCCGACAGTCCGTCGCGGTCGCGCGCGTCATAGAAGCGCCCGCCGGTACGGTCGGTGATGCACTGGAGGGCGGCACGCTCGTCCGGCCGAAGGTCGAAGCCGACGATGTCGACGGTGAGCTCGATGCCGGCCCGCGCCAGCTCGGCCGCGGCCGCGCAGACGTCGCCGCCGCATTCCTCCTTGCCGTCGGTCACCAGGATGATCCGTCCAGGCCGGCCGCCGAAGGCCGGCACCGCCCCCATCAGCGAGCGGGCGATCGGCGTCTCGCCGCGCGCGGTCAGCGCGGCCACGTAGGCGCGCAGGCGGTCGGCCTCGCCGCCGGCCAGCGGGCCGATCGCCCGCACCATCTCGATGTCGGTGCAGTCGCGCGGCCGGCGATGGCCGTAGAGCGTCATGCCGACCGGCCGCGTCGCCGGCCAGCGCGCCAGCAGGTCGCGCACCACCTCCTTGGCGATGGCGATCTTTGGAGCACCCGACACCGGCCGGTTCATCGAGCCGGAGACATCGAGGATCAGCATGACCGGCTTCTCGGGCGCCGCCGGCGCCTGGGCCGCCGCGCCCAGTCCCATGACGAGGAGCGGCAAGGCGAGCAGCAGCGACCACAGGCGCATTCGATTCCCCCCGATGCCGCCCGCATCCGGCCGGCGCGGCATCATCGATTGTCTCCGTCCAGGATACAATGTCGTGCGAGAGCGCCGGATTATGCGCCGCGCGATTCCCCACCATATTCGGGGCCATCGATCGAAACCCTTTGGAGGCATCCGATGATCGAGCGCCGCCCCTTCGAGACCCTCGGCCGGTTCCGCAACGACTGGCTGAACGCCCGCCACCACTTCAGCTTCGCCAACTACTACGACCCCGCCCGGATGGGCGTCGGCAAGCTCCGGGTCTGGAACGACGACCAGATCCAGGGCGGCACCGGCTTCGACCCGCACCCCCATCGCGACATGGAGATCATCACCTATGTCCGTGAGGGCGCGATCACCCATCAGGACAGCCTCGGCAACCGCGGCCGCACGGAAGCGGGCGACGTCCAGGTGATGTCGGCCGGCACCGGCATCCGCCATGCCGAGTACAACCTGGAGGACGGGCCGACGACCCTGTTCCAGATCTGGATCGAGCCGGCACGCACCGGCGTCGAGCCGCGCTGGGCCGCCAAGCCGTTCCCCAAGGCCGACCGCGCCGGCCGCTGGGTGACGCTTGCCTCGGGCCGCCCGGACGGCGGCGACGCGTTGCCGATCCACCAGGACGCGGCCGTGCTGGGTGCCACGGTTCTGGCCGGGCAGTCGCTCGACTATGCGGTCGGCGCCGGCCGGCACGGCTATCTCGTGGCGCCGACCGGCCGGTTCGAGATCGACGGCGTCGCGGTCGAGGCGCGTGACGGCGTGGTGCTGGGCGGCGGCGAGAGCCACCGCATCACCGCGACGGAGGACACCGAGCTGGTGCTGGTCGATGTTCCCTGACCGGTAGGGGCCGTAGTCGTTAGCGACGGAGCAGCGGCGCGATCTGGTCCAACGGATTGCGCCGCTGCGGCTTGTCCTCCCCCTGGGGCTGCCGCTGCCCCGGCAGCTCCAAACCGGGGACGATCTGCTGCAGGCGGCTGCCGCCGTAGCGCTGCATCAGATGGGCCTGCAGCGCGTTGGTGTCGAAAATCTTGCGCGGCTGGTCCATCGACCCTTCCAGCCGCATGGCGACCGGCACCGGATCGGGCCTGGCTGGAATCTGCGCCTCCAGCCGCGTCTCCGTCGTCCAGGGCAGGAGCCGCGTCAGCGTCGTGGCGGTCGCCGTGAAGTCGGGCGAGGTCATCCTGATGTCGTCGCTGCGGATGTCGCCCTTCTCGATGCGGAACGTCCCGGTCAGCGACGAGAACTGCGTGTCGCCGTCCTTGCCCAGCTCCTGGGCGAGCTGAAGGATGTTCGGCAGCTTGGAGACGTCGCTGCTGCGCACCGCGCGGGCGGCCGCGCCCAGGTTGAGGCCGCGCATGACGCCGTCGCGCACGTCGATGTCGCCGGCACCGCCGAGCGCGGCCACCAGCTCGTACATCGACCGGCCGGCCGTCTGCAGCGTCAGGTTGGCGCGCGCCTTGCCGCCGACGAGGCGGATGACCTTGCCCGTGTCGATCGCCCGCCCGACGTCGACGTTCTGCGCCTTCAGCTCGAAGCGGCCGGTGGGAGTGCCCTTGGCGGCGAACTGGCCGGTGATCGCCACGTCGCCGCCATAGACCTGCCCGTTGAGCCGGGCGAGCGACAGGGTGCCGTCGGCCAGGGTCAGCGCGATGTCCGGTCGCGTCACCGTCCAGCGCCCCTGGCGCAGCGACGACGCGCGCAGCTTCACGTCGGCGTCGTTGCCGAGAAGCGCGGAAAGGTCGAGCGGGGCACGCGACCAGCGCTCCGCGGGGCGTGGGGCCGGCGCCGGCCGCGCCTGCACCGGGATGATCCCGGTCGGCACGTCCGCACGCTCCTCGATCGGCAGGAAGGCATCCAGCACGAGATCGCTGCCGACGAGGTCGGCCACCAGCTTCGGCCGCGGTCCCGCCGTCTCGATGCGCAAGGGCCCTTCCAGCCGCGCGGGGCCGGCCGCCAGCGACAGGCCGTCGAGGAAGAGATTGGTGCCGTCGGCCCGGGTGCGCGCCACGAGGCGGAACGGCCCGATGTCGCCGCCCTGCGGCCGGTAGCCCGGTGCGAGCTGCGACAGCAGCCTACCGGTCGACGGATGGGCGGCGTCGATCGCGAGCGCCATGCCCGGCAGGCCGCGCATCGGCTCGAGGGTGCCGGTGACCTTCGCCTGGCCGTCGCCGAGCCGGGCCGCCAGGTCGACTGCGAGCCTGCCGGCGTCGCCCGCGACCTTGCCTTCGACCGCGAAGGGCTGCTGCGCCTGCACGGCCGCGGAGGCGCCGCCGCGCCCGATGACGCGGCCGAGGTCGCGGCCGCCCGCCGTCACGACGAGGTCGACCGACGGGCCCGGCCCCAGGTCGCGGACGGTGCCCTGGATGCGGGCGGACGCACCGGCGTAGTCGGCGAC
>JBFWXJ010000044.1:0-22108 GCA_050187535.1 Alphaproteobacteria bacterium
CGCCGCCGCGCAGGCGCTGGAGACCGACCTCCGCCGCCGTCTGGCGCTCGTCCCGGCACCGCTCGCTGGCGCGCTCGCCCGGGCGCTCGACCGCTCCATGGCGCTGCTCGAGGCGACGATGACGGCAGACGTGGAGCGGCAGGCGCGCCAGGCGGCGACCGGCCTCTACTACGCAGCCGCAGCCGTGCTGATGGCCGAGGAGGGCTGCCGCATCGTGGCAGCCGGCGGAGATGCCCGCCGGCTGCTTTTGGCCCGGCTCGCCCTCGACCACCGTCTGGCGCCGCGCGACCCGCTCGCCGGTGACGACGGCGCACGCGAGGCGGCGATCGCCGCAGCCCTGCTCGACGACGCCCCGGTCGCCGCCGAGCGCGCGGCGGCGCTCGCCGCCTGACCGCCTACGCGCCGCGCGACGGCAGCTCGACGACCCCCTTGCCGACGACCGACAGCTCGCCGTCCTGATTGCGCGCCTCCTGCTCGATCGCGACGAGGTGGCGGCCGTCCTCGACCGACTTGCCGACGACCTTGCCGCTGATGACGAGGATGTCGCCCTCGGGATTGTGGCGGCGGATCTTGCAGCCGGCCTTGCGCAGAAAGCCGGCGTCGCCCATCCAGTTGGTCATGTGGTGGGTCAGCCACGAGCAGCGCTCGGGGCCGTAGTCGTAAGCGCCGGGGGCGCCCACCATCAGCGCGAAGTCGTGCTCCCAGTGGACGCGCTCCGGGCAGTCGGGGATGCCGAAGCGGTTGGGGATGCCGAGGCCGCGATGGCGGGTCACCTGCTTCCACGCGAGCTTGTTGGCGCGGATGTAGAGGCCGCCCCAGCCCTGGGCGAAGGCGATGAAGCCGGTCACCGTCATCGGGCCCTTGGCCATGTCGGGAAGCGCGTCGCCGACCGCCACGTCCTCCCAATACCGTGGCTTGGCGCCGCGCACTTCCTCGTTCGCGTAGAGGCGCCAGACCTCCTCGAGCTCCGCCTCGGTGTAGCGCCTGGGCTCCTTCTTCCGCAGCTCGGCGTACTTCGTGCCCTGCTCGCGCGCGATGTCGCGATCGGTGCGGAAGCACCAGCTGTCCGCCTCGGCCACCAGCTCGTTCTTCTGGTTGAAGAACTTCACCGTGTAGATCTGCTGGACCGCGCGGCCGGCGAAGCGCGTCTCGTGCGGGATCAGGTCCTTGAGCGCCGCCTCGGTGCGGAACTCGTCGTTGCGCCGGATCGGCAGGTGCCAGGTCCAGTCGGCCCCGGCCCACATCGCGTGCACGCCCGGCATGCCGCCGACATAGCCCGACACGACGCGGTCACAGGCGAAGAGAAAGGCGGGCGGCGCCACGATGCCGCCGTAGCGTGCCTTGGCCGCGTATTCGGGATCGCACCACAAGGGGTTGTCGTCGCCGATGCCGTGGGCGTAGTGGCGGATGTTGTCGCGCGTCGCCTCGTAGCACCAGGGCTCGGCGGTATCGACGATCGGCACGCCGATGCGCCGGCGCAGGTCGTCGAGCGCCTCGTCGGTGATCTTGGGGAACAGTCGCTGGCCTTCCATCGACATCGGGCGTCTCCTCCGGGCTTCAGGCGTTGGCTGTCTGGGCGTGGGTTTCGGCGAGCTGCTTCTCGCGCTCGCGCAGGACCTTGCGGTTGACCTTGCCGGCCGGCGTCTTCGGCAGCTCGGCGACGAAGGCGACGCGGCGCGGGAACTCGTGCTGGCTCAGCCGCTGGCGCACGAAGTCCTGGATCTCCTGGACGAAGGCCTCGTCCTCGGGGCGCGGGCTCACGAGGAACGCCTTCACGACTTGGCCGCGCAGCGCGTCGGGCACGCCAACCACGGCCGCCTCGCGGATGTCCGGATGCTTCAGCAGCTGGTTCTCGATCTCGACCGCGCTCATCGTCCAGCCGGCGGAGATGATGACGTCGTCGGCGCGACCGCCATGGTAGAAGTAGCCGTCCGCGTCGACATGGCCGAGGTCCTTGGTCGGAAACCAGCCGTCACGCCGCCACACTTTCATCTCGCCCAGGACGCCCGGAGCGCAGGGCTTGCCGTCGGGCCCCTGCACCTCGACGCGCGTGCCGGGCACCGGCTTGCCGAGCGACCCCGGCTTCACCGGGAAATCGGCCGCTCCCGGATAGCTCACCAGGACGACGCCGATCTCGGTCGTGCCGTACATGCTGCAGGCCGGCCGCTTGAATATCCGGTCGATGAAATCCAGCGTGTCGGGATCGATGGGCTCGCCGGTGTATGACAGCTTCTCGATCTCGAAGCGGAAGCGGTCGGCCACGCCCGAGTTCTTCATCATGCGGTAGTGGGTGGCGGCCGCCGACATGTTGGTGATGCGGTAGTCCTGCAGTGCCCGCATCAGCCGCTCGGCCTCGAAGCGGCCGGAATAGGCGCCGGTCGTCACACCCATGGCGAGCGGTGCCAGCGTGCCGTGCCACAGGCCGTGACCCCAGGCGGGCGACGACGGGCAGAAGTAGCGGTCACCCGGGCGGATGCCAGTGCCGTAGAGGGCGGCGATCATCACCGTGACGATGGCGCGGTGGGTGTGGCGCACCGCGTCCGGCAGCTCGCGCGTGGTGCCCGACGTGTACTGGAACATCGCGAGGTCATCGGCGCGCGTCGCGGGCGTGAAGGTCGCGGGCTGGGCCGCCAGCAAGGCCGCCAGCGCGGCATCGGCGATCAGCACCTCGGGCCCGGCGATGCCGGACGCGACCTCGGCCTTCTCGGCGTTGGTCACGAGGATGCGCGGCTTGCAGTCGTCGACGCGCAGGCGCAACCCGTCCGGCCCGAAGAGGGTGAACAGCGGCACCGCGACGGCGCCCGCCTTCATCGCCCCGAAGAGTGCCGCATAGAACGGCGCCGACGGCTCGAGCATGATCGCGACGCGGTCGCCCGGCGCCACGCCGCGGGCGACCAGCAGGTTGGCGAAGCGCGCCGATTCGTCGGCGAGCCAGCGGAACGTCACGACCTCGTCGCGGCCGTCCGCATGGGCGACGCGCACCGCCACGCGCTCGGGATCGGTCGCGTGCCGGTCGACGCATTCATGGGCGAGATTGAGACGCTCGCGGTCGCCGTCGAACAGATCCCACAGGCGCGCTGAAGAGAATTCCGCCTGCGCATCGGCATAGGTCGAATAGTCGGTCAGCTTCACGCTGTCGCTCCTCGGCGCGTCGCCGCCGCCCGCACCGGCGCGGGGTCGGAGGCGCTGCCTTGTCGTTGCCAGGGTACAAGTCGCATGGTATATGCGCAATATGACGGGGACACGGGCGACGTCAACGGGGGACCGCGCCGCAGCGCCGCGGCGGGTCGCGCCGGCAGGCCGCTCCGGCGACGTGGCGGTGCCCGCGGTCACCCGCGGCGTCGCGATCCTGAAGCTGCTGGCGCGCAGCCCGGAGCCGCAGGGCGTCATCGCCATCGCCCGCGCGCTCGACATCATCCCCAGCACGGCGCTCCACATCCTGCGCGCGCTCGTGGCCGAGCAGCTCGTCTCCTTCGATGCCGAGACCAAGCGGTATGCGCTCGACGCCGGCATCCTGGCGCTGGCGCGCCGCGCTCTGCGCCAGGACGCGTTCTCCGCCCTGGCGCAGCCGCATCTCGACGACATCGCCGGCACCTACGGCGTCACGGCGATCGGGACCCGCGTGCTGGGCCTCGCGCACATGATCGTCGTCGCCATCTCGCACTCGCAGCTCATGCTGCGGCTGCATGTCGACGTCGGCAGCCGCTTCCCGGCCCTCATCAGCGCCACCGGCCGCTGCCTCGCCGCCTTCGGCGGCTGGCCCGACGCCGATCTCAAGCGCGCCTTCGACCGGCTGCGCTGGGACGACGCGCCCGACTATGCGCGATGGAAGCGCGAGGTCGAGCAGGCCCGGCGCGTCGGCTGGGGCATCGACGACGGCAACTACATCCGCGGCATCACCATCCTCGCCGCTCCGGTCTTCGCGATCGACGGCCGGATGAATCACGCGCTCGCGGTGGTCGCCGTCCGCGACCAGGCCCGCGACGGCCGCGTCGAAGCGATCGGCCGCGACATGACCGACGCGGCCGCCGCGATCTCCACGCGGATGGGTTACGCTCCATCGCGCGACACCGAAGACCAGCCCGCGGAACAGCAGGCGGCGACAACCGGGAACGGGAAGGGAAATGCCGGAAAGCGGAAGCCTCGATCGCGCTGAGACGACGGCGGCGGAACCCTGGCGGCCGCTGGACGGGGTCCGCGTCGCGGACTTCTCGCTGCTGCTCCCGGGGCCGTTCGCGACGGTGATCCTGGGCGACCTCGGCGCGGACGTCGTCAAGGTCGAGCCGCCGCAGGGCGACTTCGCGCGGAAGATGCCGGTCGCCATGTTCCGCATGGCCAACCGCAACAAGCGGAGCCTCGCCCTCGACCTGAAGCACCCCGACGCGGGCGAGGTGGTGGCGCGGCTGGCGCGCTGGGCCGACGTCGCGATCGAGGGCTTCCGGCCGGGAGTCGCCGACCGCATCGGCATCGGCCACAAGGCGCTCTCGGCGATCAATCCGCGCATCGTCTACTGCTCGATTTCGGGCTACGGCCAGACCGGCCCGGAGCGGCTGCGCCCCGGCCACGATCTCAACTACCTGGCCGCCGGCGGCGCCATGGCGCTGCCCGGTCACTGGCTGGAGCCGCCGCGCCGTTCGGGCCTGCCGATCGCCGACCTTGCGGCCGGCAGCTATGCCGCGATCGCCATCCTGGCGGCGCTGCGCCAGGCGGAACGTACCGGCAAAGGCGCCTGTCTCGACCTGAGCCTGGCCGAGACGGCCTTGTCGCTGGCGGCGGTGCGCCACGGCCCGGGGCTCGACCACGCCACACGCCACCACATGTACCCGACCAACGACCTGTTCGAGACGGCCGACGGCAAGGCGATCGCCTTCGGCATCGTCGAGCAGCACTTCTGGCAGGCGTTGGTCGACGCCGCCGGCGACCTCGATCCCGGGCTGCGCGACCCGCGCTGGGCGGACGAGCCGTCGCGCCGCACCCATGGCGACGAGCTGTCGCTGCGCCTCAAGGCGCTGATGCGCCGCCTCACCGCGGACGAGTGGATGGCGCGTTTCGCCGGCCACGACGTGCCGGCCAGCATCGTCATGACGCCCGCCGAGGCGGTCGCGAGCCCGCAGATGCGGGCCCGCGGCATGATGGTCGAGCACGAGGGCGAGGCGCATGTCCCCTTCCCCGTCCGCGTCGACGGCGGCCGCGGCGCCGGCGTCGCACGCAATGCGCCGCCTGTCGGCGCCGACGCCGAGGCTGTCCTCGCGGAGCTGGGCTACGATACGGGCGAGCGCGAGCGGCTCGGCCGGTCAGGCGTCGTCGGTGCCGTCGCGGGCGGCACCGGGAAGACCGCGTGATGGAAGATTTCCGTGCCCGACGCGACGCGCTCGCCCCGGTCGAGGACGTCCTCCACTGGCTCGGTTGCCTGTGCCTCGCCGGCGTGCTCGCCCTGATCACGGCCGACACGATCCTGCGCTACACGATCAACCGGCCGATCGCCTTCCAGTTCGAGCTCACCGAGATGTACCTGATGCCGACGATGGCGACCCTGTCGCTGGCACGGGTCCAGCGGCTGGGAGGCCACCTCGCCATCGACTTCGTGCGGATGCGCTGGTTCGGCGCCGCGGCCCCCCTGATCGCCCGGATGAACGCGGCCCTGCCGGCGATCTTCTTTGCCGCGCTCACCTGGCAGGCCGGCCGCTACGCCTGGGCCGCGTACCAGCGCAACGACATCTACATGGGCGTGATCGACTGGCCGACCTGGATCGCCTACGCCGCGATTCCCGTCGGCACGGGCATGCTCACCCTGCGGCTCGTGGCGGACACGCTGCGGCCGCCGCCACCGCGGGACTGATCGCCCGCCAACCACAACCGAGCGAAGGAGAGGAGACCCATATGTACGCATTCGCCCTACGGTATGGCTGCGGCGCGCTCGCCATCGCCGCCGTTGCATTCGGCACGGGTCCGGCGGTCGCGCAGCAGATCGAGCTGAAGCTCGGTGACTTCCAGTCGCTGCAGCACGTGCAGTCCCGGGAAGGGACGCAGTGGTTCATGCGCGAGGTCGAGGCGCGCACGAAAGGCAAGGTCAAGTTCGTGCACTTCCCCGCCGAGCAGGCGGCCAAGGCCCGCGGCCTGCTCGATGCCGCGAAGAACGGCGTCGTCGACATCGCGCTGGTCGGCACCCTCTACGTCGCCGAGCGACTGCCCCTCAACACGGTGATCGGGCTGCCCGGCCTCGGGAGCAGCGCGCTCGAAGGAACCAAGGCCCTCAATACGCTGGTCAAGAGCGGGCCGCTGCACGAGGAGTTCAAGGCCGAGGGCGTCGTGCCGCTCTGCTCGTTCGCGCTCACGCCCTACCAGATCCTGCTGCGCAACAAGACCGTCTCGCTGCCGAAGGACTGGAACGGCCTCAAGATCCGCACGGGCGGCACCACCCAGGCGCTGACCGTGCGCGCCTTCGGCGCGTCGGGCATCAACCTGCCCGGCCCGGAGGTCTACACCGCCGTCGAGCGCGGCACCGTAGACGGGGTGCTGTTCCCCATCCCCTCGATACCCGGCTACAACCTGCAGGAGGTCGTGAAGCACATCTCGACCAACGCCTCCTTCGGCAACTTCGGGATGGCCTCGGTCATGAACGCGGCCGCCTACGCGAAGCTGCCGGAGGACATCCGGGCGATCATCCTGAAGACCGCGGACGAAGCGGCGATCCGCGTCGCCAAGGCACAGGACGATTCGACGAGCGAGCTGCTCGCCGCCTGGAAGGCCAAGGGCATCGACCTCATCCAGTTCACGCCGGCACAGATCAAGGCCTATGCCGACGCCATGCGGCCGGTCGCCGACGAGTGGGTGACGCGCATCGGCAAGCAGAACCCCGCCGCCAAGCAGGTCCTGGCGGACTTCGAGAAGGCGCTCGCCGCCAACTGATGCGCCGGCCGGCCGCGCGCCCCGCGCGGCCGACCCCCTCTCCAGCGGAAGGCCGCCCGACGTGACCCTCGCGCTCGTGACCTTGCTGCTCTTCGTCCTGCTGCTCTGCCGGATGCCGGTCGCCTTCGCGATGGGCGTGTCGGGGATCGTGGCGCTCATGGTCCAGATGGGCGTGCCGGCCGCGATGTCGATGCTGGAGCGGATCGTCTTCGACACGACGTCGGCCTTCATCCTCGTCGCCATCCCCCTCTTCATCCTGATGGCCGAGCTGCTGACGGCGGGCGACATGACCCGCCGGGCCGTGCTCGCCTGCCAGGCATGGCTCGGCCACATGCGCGGCGGCCTCGCGCTGGCGACGCTCGGAACCGCGGTGCTGCTGGCGGCACTCGTCGGCTCCAGCACGGCGTCCAGCGCCACCATGGCGTCCTCCGCCTACCCGGAGATGAAGAAGCACGCCTATGACGACCGGCTGTCGACGGCCATCGTCAGCGTCGGCGGCACGCTGGCGATCCTCATCCCGCCCAGCATCATCCTCATCATCTACGGGGTGATGACCGAGACCTCGATCGGCAAGCTCTTCCTCGCGGGCGTCGGCCCGGGGCTGCTGACCGCGGCCATGCTGGCCGCCACCATCATGATCATGGCACGACGCCCGGGGATGGCCCCGCCGGCGTCCCGGTTCGACCTCCGCACGGCGGTCTCCGCCTCGTTCACCATCTGGCCGGTCGTGGCCCTCCTCGTCGGCCTGATGCTCGTCATCTATTTCGGGGTCGCCTCGCCGACCGAGGCCGCTGCACTCGGCGCCTTCGCGGCGCTGCTCCTGGCATTGAGCCAGCGCGGGTTCGCCGGCCGGGTGCTCGCCGGCACGTTCGGGCGCGCGGTGCAGACGACCGTGATGATCGTCACGATCATCTACTGCTCGCAGATCTTCTCCAGCTACCTGGTGTTCACCCGCGTCACCCAGGACTTCATCGCGATCATCCAGGCGTCCGGCCTGCCGGCGCCGCTGATCCTGCTCGCGGTGCTGGCGGTGCTGCTGGTGCTGGGCTTCTTCCTGGACCAGCTCGCGATCCTGTCGCTGACGCTGCCGCTGCTGTTCCCGCTGATGATGGCGCTCAAATACGACCCGGTCTGGTTCGGCATCATCATGACCAAGACGGTCGAGATCGGTCTGCTCACGCCGCCGCTCGGCCTCAACGTCTACGTGACGGCGAGCCAGACCGGCGTGCCGATCAAGACCGTGTTCCGCGGCGTCATGCCGTTCCTGGCGGCCGAAGCGGTCACGCTGTCGCTGCTCGTCCTCTTCCCCCAGATCACGCTCTGGCTGCCGGGCCAGATGGGCTTCTGAGACGACCGGCTTCGATGGAGACAGATATGCGCGTGGGCTACATCGGCCTCGGCAACATGGGCGGCGCGCTCGCCCGGCGGCTGCAGCTCTCGATCCCGCTGCAGGTCTACGACCTCAATCCCGCCGCGGTCGCCACGCTGGTCGCGGCCGGCGCCACGGCGTGCGCCTCGGCGCGCGAGGTCGGCGAGCGGTCGGACATCGTGCTGACCTGCCTGCAGACATCGCGCCAGGTGCACTCGGTCGTCTTCGGCGCCGACGGGCTGGCGGAGGGGCTGGCGCCCGGTGCCGTCATCGCCGACCAGACGACGGGCGACGCGTTCGCGACGCGCGCCATGAGCGCCGAGCTGGCCCCGCGCGGCATCCACCTTGTCGATGCGCCGGTCAGCGGCGGGCCGCCCGGCGCCGCCGCGGGGACGATCGCGATCATGGCCGGCGCCCCGCCGGAGCTCTATGCCCGCATCGAGCCGGTGCTGCGCGCGATCAGCAGCAACGTCTTCCACACGGGGGACGTCGGCACGGGCCACGTCATGAAAGTGGCGAACAACCTGCTGGCGGCCGCCCAGCGCATGCTGACCCACGAGGTCATGTGCCTGGCGGCCAAGAACGGCGTGGCACCGGCGACCGCAGTGGAGGTGATGCAGAAGAGCTCCGGCCGCAACTACACGCTCGACGTCACCTATCCGCGCCACATCCTGGCGGGAAAGATGTTCCAGGGCTTCACGCTGGCCCTGATGCACAAGGACGTGACGCTCGCCAACGACCTGGCGCAGCAGGCGGGCGTGCCGCTGTTCATGGGCGCGCTCGTCAAGCAGCTCTATCAGGCGGCGATTGCGGAGATGGGGGCGGAGAGCGACGTCAACGAGGCGGTGCGCATGTACGAGCGCATGGCCGCCACCCGCGTCCGCCCGGCGGAATGACATCCGAGGAGTGAACGATGAGCAAGCGCGACAACGGCCGGAAGATCATGAACGAGATCCTCGGCACCGCCTACATGGACCGCCGCGACCAGTCGACCAATCCGTTCAACGCGCCGGTGCGGCAGTTTTCCGAGGAAAGCTGCTTCGGCGAGATCTGGTCGCGGCCCGGCCTGCCGCGCAAGACGCGCAGCCTGCTCTGCCTCGTGATGCTGACGGCCCTCGGCAAGATGCACGAGTTCCGCATCCATGTCGGCGCCGCCCTCAACAACGGCTGCACGCCCGAGGAAATCCAGGAGGCGATCTATCAGGCAGCCGTCTATTGCGGCCTGCCGGCGGCGATCGACGCCTTCCGCAATGCCGAGGAGGTCCTGCGCGAGCGCGGCGTCCTGCCCGCCGCCTGATGGTATAAGGCGGCATCTTCCGATCCCCGCACCAGGGAGAAGACGATGACCGCGGAACTCAACCACACGATCGTCTGGTGCCGCGACCCGGCGGTGTCGGCGGCCTTCCTGGCCGACATCCTGGGCCGGCCGCCGCCGCGCCGGTTCATGCACTTCATGGTCGTCGACCTGGACAACCGCGTCTCGGTCGACTTCATGGCGAAGGACGGCGACATCGCCCTGCAGCACTACGCCTTCCTGGTGGACGAGGCCGGCTTCGACGCCGGCCTCGCCCGGGTGCGGGAACTCGGGCTCGACTGGTGGGCCGATCCGGGGCGCACGAAGCCGCGCGAGATCAACACCTACGGCGGCGGCCGCGGCTTCTACTTCTTCAGCCCCGACGGGCACCTGCTGGAGCTGATGACCCGACCCTACCCGACGGCGTGACGGCAGCGGCCCCGCCGCGCCGACCGCCGTCGACGGGGGCACCACGCGCAGGGTAGCATCGCCCGCGACCGCGCCGGGGGGAGCGGGCGAATGTCGACGATCACCTATGCGGTGGATGCCGTTCCGCCGGCCCGGATCACCTGGCTCAACGCGCTCCAGCACATCTCTCTCAGCGCCGTGACGCTCGTCTTCCCGCGCATCGTCGCGGAAGCGGCGGGCGCGGACCCCGAGACGATCACCCGCTATGTCAGCCTCGCCATGGTCGCGATGGGCATCGGCACGCTGATCCAGGCCTTCGGCCGCTTCGGGATCGGCTCGGGGTACCTGCTGCTGGGTCACTGCACCATCCTCTACGTCCCCTTCGCCGTGGAGGCGGCGAAATCGGGCGGGCTCGGCGCCGTCGCGGGGCTGACGATCGTCGCGGGCCTGACGGAGATGCTGCTGTCGCGCTGCCTGCGCGCGCTGCGCGCCTATATCCCGCCGGAGATCGTGGGCGTGGTCATCCTCCTGCTCGGCTTGGCGCTGGGCATGTTCGGACTGAAGCTGATGGTCGGGGCCGGTGTCGGCGGGACGGCGGACGGCTATCAGATGGCGGCAGCCGCGATCGCCCTCGCGACGATCGTGGGCGTCGCCGTATGGGCGGGACCGGCGCTGCGCTCGCTCGCGGTTCTGGTCGGGGTCGCCGCCGGATGCGTAGCCTATGTGGCGCTGGCAATCCTGTCGGGAGGGGTCCAGGAGGCGGCCCGCGACATCGCGCCGGTCGTACCGAGCTGGCCGCTCGCCGTGCCGAGCTTCCCGCTGGAGTTCCTGCCCGGCTTCCTGATCGGCGCGCTGGCGTGCTTCGTCCGCGCCATCGCCGACCTCACCGCCTGCCAGCAGCTCGCCGATCCCAACTGGAAGGCGGCCGATCTCAAGTCCATCCGCGCCGGCACGCTGGCCGACGGGCTCGGCTGCGTCGTCGCCGGCGTCGCCGGCGTGCTCGGCACCAACACCTATTCCGGCAGCGTCGGCCTCGCGGCCGCGAACGGCGTGATGGCGCGGCGCGTCGGCATCGCGGCCGGCATCGGCTGGATCGCCCTCGGGCTCATTCCCGGCGCCGCCAGCGTGCTCTACGCGATCCCTGCCGGCATCTTCGGGGCGGCCTGCTTCTATTCCGCGACCTTCACCGTCCGCACCGGCATGCTGATGCTGGCGCAACGCTTCATCGACGCGCGGCGCACCGTCGTCGTCGGCACGGCGATCGTCGTCGCCGTCATCGTCACGGACTCCCACGACCACGGGCATCTGCCGATGCTCGCCCAGCAGGTGCTGAACTCGCCGCTCGCCTCGGCGATGCTCCTGGCGCTGGCGATGAACGTCGTGCTGCGGCTGGGTGTGCCCAAGATAGCCCGCATGCGCTGGGACACCGCGACGGGCTTCGACCCGGTCAAGGACTTCGCCGAGACCCAGGGACGTGCCTGGGGCGCGCGCATCGAGCTGATCGGGCGCGCGGCGAACTTCCTGGAGGAGTTCAGCGTGATGGCACCGCGCCTGGCGACGGGCGACGGCCAGGTCGACCTGCAGCTTCGCTACGACGAGGTCGGCGTGCAGATCGAGCTGTCCTGGAAGGGCGCGCCACTCCCGCTTGGCGGCCCGGTCGACATCGACGCCGACGACGGCAGCCTGCAGGTCGCCCTGATGCGGCACTGGGCAGACGAGATGCGCAGTGCCGGCGCCGAGGACGGCCGGCGGACGCTCGTCGCCTATGTCGACGACCGCTGAACGGCGGCGCTACGCCGCCGCGTCGACATAGCGGCGCCGGATCGCGTCGATGTCGCCGAACGCTGCGAAGAAGGCATCGACCACGGCCGGGTCGAAATGCCGCCCGCGCTCGGAGCGGATCAGGTCGAGCACGCGCGGCATCTCCCACGCCTTCTTGTAGACGCGGTCGCTGGCGAGCGCATCGAAGACGTCGGCCAGCGCGGTGATGCGGCCGAAGAGGTGGATTTCCTCGCCGGCCAGGCCACGCGGATAGCCGCTGCCGTCCCATTTCTCGTGATGCTCGTAGGCGATCGCGGCGGCCGCCTGCAGGATGCGCGGCCGCGCATCGCGGAGCATCTGCCAGCCGATCGCCGCATGGGTCTGCATCACCGCCCGCTCCTCGGGCGTGAAGGGCCCGGGCTTGTTCAGAATGGCGTCGGGGATGCCGACCTTGCCGATGTCGTGCATCGGCGAGGCGGTACGCAGGATCTCGGCCTCGATATCGTCGAGTCCGAGACGGCGGCCGAGGAGGTAGGAATACTCGGCCAGGCGCCGGACATGGTTGCCCGTCTCCTTCGAGCGGGTCTCCACCACCTCGCCCAGGCGATAGATGATGTCGCGCTGAGTCTGCTCGATCTCGCCGCGCAGCAGCAGGTTCTCATAGCCCGCGCCGACGTTCCGGCAGAACAGCTCGAGCAGCGAGGCGTCGGCGCCCGACAACGCGATCGGCCCGTCGATCACCAGGAGGCTGGGATCGTCGCCCGTGCCGCCGACATAGCCCACGAAATGGTCCGCCGCGCGCACGCTGCGGCGCTGGCCGACCGCGACGTCGATCGCGGCCGCGATCGGCGGGTCGACGATCTCGCGCAGCTCGCGCGCATCGCGGCCCGCGAAGCGCCCGGTGGCCGCGACCACCGCGAGGGGGGCGGCCCCCGAGAGGGCGGCGACACCGCTCGCGCGGGCGAACATCGCCTCGTCGTCGGCGAACAGCAACGCGTTCAGCTGCTCCAGCACGCCCTCGGCGAACTGCGGCACCGACTGCGGACGGAACACGGTGGCCGAGGCGTCGATGATCTTCAGCAGCCCCCGCCGGTTCGTCTCGATCACGCGCCGGCTTTCCTCGATCGTCAGGATGTCCGCGTAGGAGCGCAGCGTGCCCAGCAGCGTCGTATGGAGCTTCTCGCGCGTCAGCTCCGTCTTGGCCTTGTAGTCGTTGATGTCATAGCTCTCGATCACCTCGCGTTCCGGCGCGATGCCGGGCTGGCCGGTCCGCAGGACGATGCGGACCCGGTGGTTGCCCATCTCCTCGCGGATCGCCCGGACGAGCTCCAGCCCCGCATGGTCGGACTCCATGACGACGTCGAGGAGAATGAGGGCGAAATCGTCATGCGCTTCCAGCAGCGCGCGCGCCTCGCGCCCCGAATAGGCGGATATCAGCTCGACCGGCCGGCCCTTGAACGACACCCCGGCGAGTGCCAGCCGCGTCACCTGATGCACGCCGGGCTCGTCGTCGACCAGCAGCACGCGCCACGGGTCGGCAACCGGCGCGCCCGCGGGCTCGAACGGCGCCTCGTCGTCGGGGAAGAAATCGTCCTCGTCTTCAGCCATTCGAGGCTCCGCCGGCGATTTCCGATCCAGGCTCCGCCTTGGCCTTCGCAGGGAACTCCATCACGAAGGTGGCACCGCCGCCAGGGGTATCCTCGTAGCGGACCTGGCCGCCGAGCTTCACGACGACGATGTTGTGCAGGATGTGCAGCCCCAGGCCGCTGCCGCCACGGCCGCGGCGGGTGGTGAAGAACGGTTCGAAGATGCGCCCCCGGTGCTCGGGCGGAATGCCCGCGCCATCGTCCTGGTAACGAAGCTCGATCCGATCGGCGCCCACAACTCGCGCCGAAAGTCGCAAGTTTCCCGCCACCCCTTCGGGATAGGCATGGACGGTCGAGTTCACCACGAGGTTCGTGACGATCTGCGTGATCGCCCCCGGATAGCCGTCGATCTCGATTTCGGGCGGGCAATCGATCGTGACGTGGTGCCCTGCCTTGCGGTACTGCGGGCGCAGGCTGAGCACGACATCCTCCAGGCAATCGGCGAGGCGGAACCGGCGGCGATCGTCGCTCGACTGGTCGACGGCCACCTTCTTGAAGCTCTGGATCAGGTCGGCCGCGTTGCGGCAATGCGTCTCCATGAGCGCGGTCGTCTCCCGCGCGAGCGCCAGAAAGCGCATCACGTCCGACCGCCTGGCGGTACCCGCCTCCGCTTGGCCTGCGAGGCGTGCCGCCTCGTCGGAGAGGGTCGACGCCGCGGTATAGGCGATCCCGACCGGCGTGTTGATCTCGTGCGCGACCCCGGCGACCAGCCCCGCCAGCGCGCTCATCTTCTCGGCCTGGACGAGCTGGTCCTGCGCCTCGTGCAGCTGGATCAGCGCGTCGAGCGTTTTCTGCTTCTCCGCCCGCAAGGTCTGCTCGACCTCTCGGCGCGCCGTCACGTCCTGATAGACCGCGAGATCGACCGTATGTCCCTCGTGCCGCATCGCGACGGCCGTCAGGGAAACCCAGATCTCCGCGCCGTCGCGGCGGCGCATGCGCGCCTCGAAGCCGGAAACCGCCCCATGCTCGCCGAGCAGCGAAAGGTAGCGCTCGCGATCCGCCTCATCGGCCCAGACGGGCGGCATCGGCCGGCCGACGAGCTCGTCCAGGGCGAAGCCGAACATCGCCGCGCCGGCCGGATTGGTCATGACCATGACCGCCGTGCCGCCGTCGCGACGGACCATGCCGAGGCCGATCGGAAGCGTATCGAGGATCGTCCGCAGGAGCGCCTCGCGCTCGCCCAGCTCGCGGGTGCGCAGGGCGACGGTCTGCTCGAGCTCACCCGTCGCCGCCCGCAGCATCAGGCGCATGCGCTCCTGGGCATCGACGAGCGTGGCGATCTCCCGGAGGCGGCTCGGCACGCGCACCGGCCGATCCAGCTCCATGGCGCCGATGCGCTGGCTCTCGGCGGCCAGCGCCGAGACGACGCGCTGCAGCCGCCCCGAGATCTGCCGCGAGATGAGATAGGCGACGACCAGCACCCCCAGGACCAGCGCGGCCATCATCGCCGCATCACGGATGCCGCCGACGCCGAAGTCGCTGCGCGGCGCGGCGGCGGCGATGATCAGCGACAGGTTGTCGATCCGCAGCGGGCGGAAATGCACGATCCATGGCTCGCCCGCGAAATCGAGCACCTCGGCATGGCCCGGCCGGCCGTGCGCTTCCCACAAGTCCCAGCCCGCGGCGACGACGTCGAGGCCGAGCTCCCGCGGCAGGCGCAGCAAGCCCGCGCCGGTGCCCTGCTCGCCGTCGGGTGCAGCGCCGAACGGCAGGCCCAGGACCTTGCCGTCCTCGGTCATCAGCGTCATTCCGCCCGATCGCCCCAGCCGATACTGCCGGGTCAGGGCGGAGATCTCGCGCAGTGTGAAATCGAGACCGATGACCAACGCCTGCCGGCCCCGCACCGGCGGCAGGGCGGTCGAGAGCGTCAGGCCGACGTCGCGGGTCTCGAAGAAGATGTAGGGATCGGTCCAGTAGGACTGAGCCGGCGGGTCGCGCATCGCGCCGACGAACCACGGCCGTTCGCGCGGGTCGTATTGCCGCTCGACGGTTTCCTCGCGGAGCGGCTTGCCGCTCGCGTCGTAGTGCAGCCATCGCTGGCGGCCGGGCCCGGTCGCCTCGTCGATCATGCGGGCGAGGAAGCCGTCGCCGTTCTTTCCGACGATGAGGCCGACCCCGTCCGGCTGCGCGAACAGCACGTTCAGCAGGAAGGGGCGGTTGCGCAGCTGTGGGATGGTGAGACGGACGAGGTCCTGCGGCTGTCGAAGGTCGGCGTCGCCCATGGGAACCCAGTCCCGCAGCACCGCGAGGAACTGCGAGGCACCGGCGGCCGCGGAGCGGAACTCGCCCCTCAGGCGGTCGGCGCTCAGCTCCATCGCGACGCGCGCGAGCTCGTCCTGGGTAGGGCGGACGATGAGGAGGTAGGTGGCGATCCCGAGGAGACTGAAGGACAGCACGCTGATGCCGAGCATCCGCGTCAGGAGGAACCGTCGCAGCGACCGGCGCTCGCGGGGCCGGGTCCGGCGCGTCACTTCGCGCGGCCCGGATGAATGGTCATCAGTGCGTTCCGCACAAGCTGCCGAGATTCTGCTCGAACGCCGCGATGGCGGGCGCATCGCGCGCGCCCGGCATCGGGCGCCCGCAGAGGTAACCCTGCATCTCGGTGCAGCCCTCGACGATGACTCGCTCGCGCTGGGCTTCCGTCTCCACCCCTTCGGCCACGGTGGTGATCCCCAGCCGCTGGCCGAGCTCGGCCACCGCCCGCACCACGGCCGCGCAGTCCGCCCGGTGCAATGCGTCGCGCACGAAGGAACCGTCGATCTTGATCTTGTCGAAGGCGAAGATCCGGAGCCGCGCGAACGAGGAGTAACCCGTCCCGAAGTCGTCGAGCGCCACGCGCACGCCCATGTCGCGCAGGCGCCCGAGATCGCCGACCGCATCGGTGCCGTCGTTGAGCAGGGCGCTCTCCGTCACCTCGATCTCGAGCCGCGAGGCCGGCAGCCCCGCGGCGTCCAGCGCAGCCACCACCCTGGGCACGTAGACACCCTTGCCGAGCTGCCCCGGCGACACGTTGACCGCGACGCTCGCGCCGTCGTCCCAGCGGGCCGCCTCGCGGCAGGCCTGATCGAGGACGAAGACGTCGAGAGGTTCGATCAGGCCGCTCTCCTCGGCGACGGGCACGAACTCGGCCGGAGAGATCCAGCCCCGCCTGGGATGGAACCAGCGCACCAGCGCCTCGCGGCTGGTCACCCTGCCCGTCCGGATATCGACGATCGGCTGATAGAACACGAAGAGCCCTTCCCCGCGCTCGAGGGCGTGATGCAGCTCGCCCTCCAGCATCACGCGCTCCTGCATGCGGGCTTCCATGTCGTCGGCGAACATCCGGAACGTGCGCTTTCCGGCCGCCTTCGCCGCATAGAGGGCGATCTCCGCCCGCGCCAGCAGCAGGTCCGGGCCGGTGCCGTGTTCCGGTGCCATGACGACGCCGATGGAGGCGCCGACCCGAACCTGCCGGTCGTGCTGCGTGCGGTATGGCTGGCTCAACTGTCTGATCAGTTCGTCGGCGAGAACCACCGCAGTATGCGCATTTCCGCCGGGCAGGATGATCGCGAACTCATCCCCACCCAGCCGCGCCACCACGGCGCCGTGACCATCGCAGGCGCCGGAGAGCCGCCCGCCCACCTGCTCAAGCACCAGATCGCCCACGTGATGCCCGCGCGTGTCGTTGACCAGCTTGAATCCGTCGAGATCGATGAGGAGCAACGAGAACGGAGCGTCCGGCGCCGCGAGGCAGTCCTCCAGCCCTTGCCGGAACGTGATCCGGTTCGGCAGTCCGGTCAGAACATCGTGATGGGCGAGGCGTCGGATGTGGTTCTCCGCCTCCACCTCTTTGGTTACGATCGCCCAGCTCAGCATCGGGCCGAGATAGGCGCCGTCGTCCGCATGGACGGCCGAAACCTGCAGGTCGAGCTTCTCCGGCCCGAGCTCGATCCGTGCATGATGCGGCAGGTTGGCCGGGTCCGCGAGCAATGCCCGCTGATGCTCGGGATCCCGATGGAAGACGTCGATCGACGATCCCAGGACCTGGCTCGCCCTGATCGGCAGAAGGTGCTCGATCCGGTCGAGCATCCGCCGGGACGTCTTGTTCACGTAGTTGATGTCGAAGGTGGCCGGGTCGACGGTCATCACCGCGACCGGCATATCGTCGATCATTCGCAGCAACCGGCTCTGCTCCTGGTGCCGCCGGCGCGCTTCGGTCCGGGCGTCCACCATCCGGGTGAAGTCGCGGCTCTGGAGGAGGATGATGGTGGCTGCCGCCGCAATCACCAGCGCTGCGTTGACCGCCATGGCCATGAAGGTCGGAACGCCGGTCCCCAGGAAGAAGAAGACGAAGACGGTGCCGCCGAGGATGGCCACGATGAGCGCTGCCGCCCGGATGTGGATCAGGCAGTACATGCTGCCGATGATCGAGATGGTGAAGAACAGCGCGACATGGCTCTGCATCAGAGCGTCGCCATAGGGGAAGAGCGCCAGCCCCCATCCCAGGAACACGATGCTGAGGATCGCGGCGGCGACGTAGGTCCGCCGGAACTCCCTGGCGATCCGTTCGACGGTCGCGGCCTCCCCGCCGGCGCGCCACCAGGCAGCGATGCGGATGCCGCAGACGACCGTCAGGGCGGAAACCGCGTAGATCGTCAGCCAGTCCGGCGCCACGCCGACGAACGTCACCGCAAGCGTCCAGCCATTGGCGATATGAATAAGGTACATGAGGGGGATGAGGCGGGAGAGAGCGTCCCCCTGCGCCTTCAGCAGGTAGGGATTCCCGGTCGGCACCGACAGGAAGCGACGCAGCCGGCCGGGAACAGACCGCAGACCAATGACTTCGCCCATCGGAATCGCCCGCCCCCACCCTGCCGGCGCCGGACGCGCGGCGGGTCTGAGGCGACATTACCCGATCGGACACTACCTTAGCGACATTTGCACGCCACGGATCGAACCCCGGACCGTGGCCGCGGCGACGAAACGTCGGGAACCACGAGGGAGCACGAGAATGACGATCGGCGATCCCGGGCACATCATGCAGATCGGATTGGGCTTCTTCGGCTCGAAGACGCTGCTGTCGGCGGTCGAGCTGGGATTGTTCACGTCGCTCGCGAAAGGCCCGATGACGGCCGCGGAGATCGCGGACACCCTTGGCCTGGCGCCGCGCGCCGTGCCCGACTTCCCCGATGCGCTGGTGGCATTGCGCCTGCTGGCGCGCGACGGCGACGGCCCGGGCGCGCGCTATGCGAACACGCCCGACGGCGCCCTCTTCCTCGACCGCGAGAGCCCGGCCTATGTCGGCGGCATCCTGGAGATGGCCAACGCCCGCCTCTATCGCTTCTGGGGCGACCTTACGGAGGCGTTGCGGACGGGCCGGCCGCAGAACGAGACCAAGAATTCGGGCGAATCCGTGTTCGCCAAGCTCTACGAGGTGCCCAAGCGGCTGGAGCAGTTCATGGACGCCATGTCCGGCGTATCCGCGGGCAACTTCCGCCTGTTCGCCGACCGCTTCGACTTCGCGCGCTACGGCTCGCTGTGCGACGTCGGCGGCGCGACCGGCCAACTGTCTCGCTTCGTGGCCGGCCGGCACCCGCATATGCGCTGCGTCAGCTTCGACCTGCCGGCGGTCGAGCCGATCGCCCGGCGCAGGATCGCGGCCGACGGGCTCGACGACCGCGTCCGGGCGGTGAGCGGCGACTTCTTCGCGGACGATCTGCCGCGGGCCGACGTGATCACCATGGGCATGATCCTCCACGACTGGAACCTCGAGCGGAAGAAGCTCCTGATCCGCAAGGCCTACGACGCATTGCCGCCCGGCGGGGCGTTCGTCGCGATCGAGGCGCTGATCGACGACGCCCGTCGCGACAACGCCTTCGGGCTGCTGATGTCGCTCAACATGCTGATCGAGTTCGGCGATGCCTTCGACTACACGGCCGCCGACTTCGCCGGCTGGTGCAGGGAGGCGGGGTTCGCCCGCTTCGAGGTGATGCCGCTGGCCGGGCCGTCGTCGGCCGCCATCGCCTACAAGTAGGGGTAGTCGCGCTCCCCCGCGCCGTGCGACGAATCGACCGCCGCCGAACGCGGCGCGACCGGTCGGGGAGGAGCGCGATGAGGGGTGTGGTGTTCGCCGGCGACCGCAGGGTCGAGTTCCGGGATTTCCCCGATCCGACCCCGGGGCCGGGCGAGGTGGTCCTCGAGATCAAGGCGTCCGGCATGTGCGGCAGCGATCTCAGGCCCTACCGTGCCGCGGCCGGCTCGGCGGCCAAGGCCCTGGGCCTGGCGCCGGGCGAGGCCGTCATCGCCGGTCACGAGCCGTGCGGCGTCGTGGTCGCGGTCGGCGCCGGCGTGACCGAGCGCCAGGCGCGCGTCGGCCAGCGGGTGATGGTCCATCACTACCGCGGCTGCGGCGTCTGCCCGCACTGCTCCACGGGGTGGATGCAGCTCTGCGTCGAGGGCGTGAAGGAGGTCTACGGCCTGACCGGCCACGGCGCCCACGCCCCCTACATGAAGTGTCCCGCCCGCACCCTGGTCGAGCTGCCGGACGCGCTCTCCTTCGCCACGGGGGCTGCGATCTCGTGCGGCACCGGCACCGCCTGGGGCGCGCTCCAGCGCCTCGGCCTGACCGGCGACCAGACGATCGCGATCTTCGGCCAGGGGCCTGTCGGCCTTTCGGCGACCCAGCTCGCGGCGCGCATGGGTGTGCGCGTCATCGCTCTCGACGTCTCGGCCGAGCGGCTCGCCCGCGCGAAGGAATTCGGCGCGGACCTGACCATCGACCCCGCGGCGGTGGCCGACGTGGTCGCCGCCATCCGCGAGGCGACGCATGGCCTGGGCGCCCACGCGACGCTCGACGCTTCGTCTTCGCCCAAGGCGCGCCGCCAGGCCGTCCAGGCTGTCCGCACCTGGGGCAAAGCCTGCTTCGTCGGCGAGGGCGGCGAGGTGACGCTCGACGTCAGCCCCGACCTGCTGCGCCGCCAGGTGACGATCATCGGCTCCTGGACCTTCTCGACCGTCGGCCAGGCGGAATGCGCGACCTACGTCGCCGACCGCGGCATCGACGTCGACCGCCTCTTCACCGAACGCTGGCGCCTCGACCAGGCGGTCGAGGCCTACGAGCTGTTCGACCGCCAGACCAGCGGGAAAGGCGTCTTCCTGACCTGACGGCGGAGCGCGCGGCCTCACGACCCCGGCACCAGCACCGCCGCGCCCTCGACGCGACCGGCGCGCAGGTCGTCGAGCGCCTCGTTGGCGCGTTCCAGCGGGTAGGCGCGCGTCTCGGCCGTCACCGCGACGTGGGCGAGGCGGTCGAAGAAGGCGCGGGCGTCGGCACGGGTCAGGTTGGCGACCGAACGGATGCTGCGCTCGCGCCAGAGCAGCTCGTAGGGGAAGGCCGGGATGTCGCTCATGTGGATGCCGGCGCAGATGACGCGGCCGCCCTTGTCGACCGCCCCGAGCGCGGCGGGCACCAGCGAACCGACCGGTGCGAAGATGATCGCGGCGTCGAGCGGCTCGGGCGGCCTCTCGTCGGAGCCGCCGGCCCAGACGGCGCCGAGGCGGCGCGCGAAGGCCTGGCCGGCCGTATCCCCGGGCCGCGTGAAGGCATATACCCGGCGCCCTTCCGCCGTCGCCACCTGCGCCACGATATGGGCGGCCGCACCGAAGCCGTAGAGGCCGAGGGTCGCTCCGTCGCCCGCCATCGTCAACGCACGGAAGCCGATCAGCCCGGCACAGAGCAGGGGCGCGGTCGCCACGTCGTCACCGGTGTCGGGCAGCCGCACGCACCATGGGGCGGCGGCGCGGGCGTATTCCGCGTAGCCGCCGTCGACGAGGTAGCCGGTGAACTGCGCGTCGTCGCACAGGTTCTCGCGGTCGGTCCGGCAGAAGCGGCAGTGGCCGCAGGTGGCCCCCAGCCACGGCACGCCGACGCGGTCGCCGACCCGCCACCCGGTCACGGCGCTGCCCATCTCCACCACCCGGCCGACGATCTCGTGGCCGGGAATGACCGGAAGCTTCGGATGCGGCAGCTCTCCGTCCACGAGATGGAGGTCGGTGCGGCACACGCCACAGGCGCCGACGCGCAGCACCACGTCGTGCGGCCTGGCCGCCGGCCGGGGAAGATCGCCCATCCGCAAGGGCGTCCCCGGCCGGTCGAGGATCATCGCCCGCATCGGCGATCCGTCAGAGCCGTTCCCATAGCCCCGTCTCCTCGTCGAGCCGTGCCAGCTCGGGGGCCAGGAAGTCGCCCCGCGACACGATGCCGACGATGCGCCCTTCCTCGACGATCGGCACGTGGCGGAAGCCGCCGTCCTGCATGACCCTGAGCGCATCGACGGCGGTGTGGCGCGGTCGCATCGTCGTCGGCGCGGGCGTCATGACCATCGCCAGCGTCGTCGCCGCCGGGTCGCGACCCTCGGCCACCACGCGACCGACGACATCACGGCCGGTGAGGATGCCGGCGAGGCGGCCGTTCTCGTCGGTGACCAGCACCGCACCGACCCGCCGTGCATGCATATGCCGGCATGCCTCGCACACCGTGGCGTGGTGGGGGAGCTTCAGCGGCCGCTGGTCGCGCACCATCTCCGTCACGCGTCTGATCGTCATGGCATCCTCCGATGACCGATTGATGACAATTGGCGCGTCCGTCGCGCGACCTCCTTGACCCAGGTCAAGGCGGGAGCGTGTGGAGCGTGGATTCTTCTCCCCAGGGATGCGGCAGGGAATTGCTTCGCGAGAACGCGG
>JBFWXJ010000045.1:0-22084 GCA_050187535.1 Alphaproteobacteria bacterium
GAGATTGACCATGTCGCGATCGCGGAACCGCCGGGTGATGTTTCCCATCAGGTCTTCCCGGAACCGGTCCCACGTTTCCTCCATCATCGATCGCCGCAGGGCGAACGGGGCGTGGTCGGAGAGATAGAACCGCCCCTGGGGCACGCCGGCGAGGCGCGAGGCCCGCAGTTGGCGGACCTTCCAGCCGGGCAGCCCTTCCGAGCCTTCGTCCGGCATCCATCGGCCGCGCAGCTGGAGCTTGTCGTCCCGGTAGAAGTCGGCCGGTATAACCTTCTTTCCGAGAAAACAGTCGTCGTTGAACAGAACAAAATATTCCGAAAGTCCGTCTATCCTCCATATCATCGACTCGATCGCCGTCGAACTGAATACGGGAAGTAGCGACGCGTACTCCTTGAATATGCTGTCGTGGTTGACGACGAAGACGTCGTGCTTCGCCAGCATGGCTGCGTCGAGATAAGGGGGAGTTTGATTGTCGGTTACGAGGAATATCCGCCGCGCCCACCGCATATAGGCGTAGATGCTGCGCAGGCAGTAGACGAGCTCGCCCGCATCCGCGTAGCGCGCCTGCGCATCCGCGCCGGCCGGCGCGTGGCCGACCTCCGCGCCAAATTGCGCGCGCTTCGCCAGGTAGGACGGCTCGAAGCCGTCGACCCAGGTGATGACGACGTCGATCCCTTCGGTGGCGGTCATGCCTCGTGGTCCGTATCGGGGCCGTGGCGCCGCCGCCGATCGGGCGCCGTGCGGCGACGGCAATTCAGGACGTGGCGAATCTCTTACGACGGCCTCATAGTTACGCGATTCGCGCGCGGTCATCATGGAGACGGGAGTGCGATCCCCGAGACCCGGCCGAAAGGCTGCCGTAGATGGGCACCCGGCCGGGAATCGTCCGTCCCGCGGCGACGGCCTGCCACGTCTGGCGCTCCTCGGCTGCGGCGGCTGGGGCGTCAACATCGCGCGGACGCTGGCCGAAGCCGGCCTGCTCTCGGCGGTCTGCGACACCGACCCGGGCGCTGCCGCGACCGTCGCGCAACGCCACGGTGTGCGGGGCTTCACCGATCCAGAGGAGGTCCTCGCCGCCGACTGCGACGGCGTCGTCGTCGCCACGCCGGCGCCGACCCACGGCGCGCTCGCCCGCCGCGCGCTCGCCGCCGGCAAGCATGTGCTGGTGGAGAAGCCTTTCGCCCTCGATCTCGCCGATGCCGAGGCGACGGTCGATCTCGCGCGGCGCAAGGGCCTCGTCGTCATGGCCGGGCACCTGCTGCGCTACCATCCCGCCTTCGAGGCCGCCGCGGCGATCGTCCGGAGCGGAGGGGTCGGCCGCATCCTGCGCATCGAGAGCCGGCGGGCGGGCTGGGGAAAGGTGCGCTCCGCCGAGAGCGCGTTGTGGAGCCTGGCGCCGCACGATGTCTCCATGATCCTCCATCTCCTCGAGGGCCGGCCCCGGCTCCTGTCGGCGTCCGCCAGCGCGGTGCTGCAACCGGGGATCGCCGACGACGCGGGGCTCACGCTCGGCTTCCCCTGCGGGGCGGTCGCCACCGTGTCCGTCTCGTGGCTGGCGCCGCAACGCGTGCAGAGTCTTTCCGTCGTCGGCACGAGCGGTGCGCTCGTCTTCGACGACATCGCCGAGTGGGAGCGCAAGCTCACCCTCTTCCCCGACGCCCTTCGCCACGACGGCGACGGCTGGTCGGCGCTGCGCCGCGAGCCGGTCCATCCGCCGGTGGTGCCCGGCCAGCCGCTGGCCAGGGAGCTGGCGCATTTCGCCCATTGCATCGCGACCGGAGCGGAGCCCGCGACCGGGGGAGACGAGGGGATGCGCGTCACCGGCATCATCGAGGCGGCCCATGCCGCGGCGGCGCCGGCCGCCCGCCATGCGCCGCGCCGTGCGGCCGACGGGGGCGGGATACATCCGACCGCGGTCGTCGACGACGGCGCCACGATCGGCCCCGGCACGCGCATCTGGCACTTCACGCATGTCTCGGCGGGCAGCCGGATCGGACGGAACTGCGTGCTGGGCCAGAACGTGATGGTCGGTCCGGATGTCGCCATCGGCGACGGCTGCAAGCTGCAGAACAACGTCTCCGTCTACGCCGGCGTCACCCTGGAAGCGGACGTGTTCTGCGGCCCGAGCTGCGTCTTCACCAACGTCCGGACGCCGCGGGCGCATGTGAGCCGCAGAAGCGAGTTCCAGCCGACGCGCGTCGGGCGCGGTGCCACGATCGGTGCCAACGCGACGGTCGTCTGCGGGACCACCATCGGCCGCTACGCCATGGTGGGTGCCGGCGCCGTGGTGACCCGCGACGTGGCGCCGTACGCGCTCGTCGTCGGCAACCCAGCCCGCCGTGTCGGCTGGGTCGGCAGCGCCGGCGAGCGGCTGGGCCCGGAGCTCGTCTGCCCGCGCACCGGCGAGCGGTTCCGCCAGGTGGCGGGCGGCATCGAGCGGGAAGGTGGGTCCGATGGAGTTCAATGACCTCGGCGCCCAGTACCGCCGCCTGCAGCCGGGGATCGACGCCGCGATCGCGGCCGTGCTGGCGCATGGCCGCTTCATCCATGGCCCGGAGGTCGGCCGCCTGGAAGCGGCGCTCGCCGGCCGGTGCGGGGCTGCGCACTGCGTCGCCGTGTCGAGCGGCACGGACGCATTGCAGATCATCCTGATGGGCCTCGGTATCGGGGCCGGTGCCGCGGTGTTCGTGCCGACCTTCACGTTCACCGCGACCGCCGAGGCCATCGTCAACGCCGGTGCATCGCCGGTCTTCTGCGACGTCGGCGAGGGGTCCTTCGATCTCGACCCGGACGACCTGGAACGGCGCATCGCGGCGACCGCCCGGGCGGGTGCGCTCGTGCCGCGCGCCGTCCTCGCCGTCGACCTGTACGGTATGCCCGCCGATTACGCCCGCCTCGCCCGGGTCGCCGACCGATGGGGCTGCGTGGTGATCGCCGACGCCGCCCAGAGCTTCGGCGCGATCCAGGGCTCTTCTGCGGTCGGCACGCTGGCGGCGGCCACCGCCACCAGCTTCTTTCCGACCAAGCCGCTCGGCTGCTACGGCGACGGCGGCGCGATCTTCACGGCGGACGAGGAGCTGGCGGCGGCCGCGCGCTCCATCCGGGTCCATGGCGCGGGCGGCGGCAAGTACGACATCGCCCGCATCGGGCTGAATGCCCGTCTCGACACCATCCAGGCGGCGATCCTGCTCGAGAAGCTGAAGAGCTTTGACGACGAGCATGGCCGTCGCGAGCGGCTCGCGGCGCTCTACGCGGAGCGCGTCGGCGACGTGGTCGTCCATCCCCGCACGCCGCCCGGCAGCCGCAGCGCCTGGGCCCAGTACACCATCATGAGCCCGCGCCGCGACGCTATCCGTGCGGCGCTGGCGGCGGCCGGAATCCCCAGCATGATCTACTATCCCCGGCCGATGCACCTGCAGCCGGCCTATGCCGCCTTCGCAGGCGGGCGGCCGGACCATCCCAACGCCACCCGCTGCTGCGCGGAGGTGCTGAGCCTGCCGCTGCACGCCGACCTCGCGGACGACGACGTGTCGCGCATCGCCGGCGTGGTTCGCGCCGCTGCCTGAGGAATGTCGGTGACGGGCGGCGATCTGCACGCGGCAATTCTCGACCGGACCGCCCGCGTCGCCGTCGTCGGGCTCGGCTATGTCGGCCTGCCGCTCGCCTGCGCCTTCGCCGAACGAGGCTTCCATGTCCTCGGCATCGACATCGACCGCACGAAGATCGACCACCTGCGGCAGGGGACGAGCTACATCCGCGCGGTTCCGTCCGAGGTCGTGCGCCGGCTCGCCACGGCCGGCACCTTCGCCGTCGATGACGGCTTCGACCGCCTGGTCGACCAGGACATCGTCGTCATCTGCGTACCGACGCCGCTGACCCCGCAGCGCTCGCCCGACCTGCACCACGTGACCGCCACCTGCGAAGCGATCGGGCAACGGCTGCGGCCGGGCCAGATGGTCGTCCTCGAGAGCACCACCTATCCCGGAACCACGCGCGACGTGGTCACCCCGATCCTCGAACGCAGCGGGCTCGAAGCCCATCGCGACTTCCTGGTCGCCTATGCGCCCGAGCGTGAGGATCCGGGGAACCCCCGGTACGGCGCCGGGAACACGCCGCGCGTCGTCGGCGCCGACGACCCCCGGTCGCTCCGCTGCGCGGCGGCGCTCTACGAGGCGCTCTGCGGCGCCGTGCACCCGGTCTCCTCGGCCGCGGTCGCGGAAGCGACCAAGCTGACCGAGAACATCTTCCGCTCGGTCAACATCGCGCTGGTCAACGAGCTGAAGATCATTCTCTCCGGCATGGACATCGACATCTGGGAGGTGATCGGGGCCGCCGGCACCAAGCCGTTCGGCTTCATGCCGTTCCATCCCGGGCCGGGCTCGGGAGGGCACTGCATCCCGATCGATCCGTCCTACTTCTCGTGGAAGGCGCGGGCGCATGGGCATCGCGCGCGCCTCGTCGATCTGGCCGGCGAGATAAACCGGGCGATGCCGATCCATGTCGTCGACGTGCTCGTCCGGGGTCTGGGTCGGATTCTCGGCAAGCCGATCGGGGCGGCGCGCATCCTCCTCGTCGGGCTCGCCTACAAGAAGAACACCGACGACACGCGCGAAAGCCCCGCCGTGGAGCTGATGGCCCGGCTGGAGGCGCTGGGCGCGACCGTGGAGTATTTCGATCCGCTGGTGCCGTGCATCCCGTGCAACGGGGCGCATCCGTCGCTCGCCGGCCGCAGCTCGGTCCCCTGGGCGCCGGAGACGTTCGGACGCTTCGACGCGGCGCTGATCGCGACGGACCATGACGGCGTCGATCACGCGACGCTTCCCGACCGGGTGCCGCTGGTCGTGGACACGCGCAATGCCGTGCCGGCACGCCGCGCCGGCGGCACGGTGCTGCGGGCGTGAGGCGCGATCGGCCCGCATTCCGCGGGCTCGCCCCTTCGTGTATGGTCCGCCGCCATGCCGCCGGCCGCCCCCCGGGCCGGCCGAAAGGATCGACCTCATGAAGCGTCTCGTTCTCGTCGCCTTCGCCGCCGCGCTCGCCGCGGCGCCTGCCGCCGCGCAGGCGCCCGCCGCGGCCCCGGGCGACGATCCGGTCGTCGCGCGCGTCAACGGCCAGGCCGTGCACCGCAGCGACGTCATGGCCGCGCACCGCCAGCTTCCCGCCCAGGTGCAGCAGATGCCGCTGGAGATGATCTTCCCGCTGATCGTCGACCAGGTGGTGAACTCGCGCCTGCTGGCCGAGGCCGGGCGGTCGCAGAAGCTGCACGAGGACACCGAGGTCAAGGCGCAGCTCGCCCGGCTGGAAGACCGCGTCATCGAGCGCGTCTACCTGACGCGCGTCGTCACCAAGGAGGTGACGGAAGAGAAGTTGCGCGAGCGCTACGCCGACTTCGCCAAGAAGCAGCCGCAGGGCGAGGAGGTGCGCGCCTCGCACATCCTGCTCGAGAAGGAAGACGACGCGAAGCGGGTCATCGCCGACCTGAAGCGCGGCGGCGACTTCGCGCGCATCGCCCGCGAAAAGTCGATCGACCCCTCGGGCCGCGACAACGGCGGCGACCTCGGCTGGTTCGGGCCCGAGCAGATGGTGCCGGAGTTCTCCAAGGCCGCATTCGCCATGAAGAAGGGCGAGACCAGCGAGAACCCGGTGAAGAGCCAGTTCGGCTGGCACGTCATCCGGGTCGCCGACCGCCGCCAGTCCGCCCCGCCCAGCTTCGAGCAGGCCCGCGAGGAGCTGAGCGAGGAGCTGACGCGCGAGGCGGTCGACCGCCACGTCCAGTCGCTGCGCAATGCCGCCAAGGTCGAGCTCTTCGGCGCCGACGGCTCGGCCCTGACGCCCGCCCAGCCGCCCGGCCTCACCCCGGCGAAGTAAGACCGCCTCCCGACCCCCCCCCGCACGCATCAGAAGGCCACCGATGGCACACAAGGTCTCCCCGCTGGCGCCCGAACGGTTCCCCGACCTGCCGCCGCTGGCGGGTGTCCGCCTCTCCACCGTCGCGGCCGGTGTGCGCTACAAGGACCGCGTCGACGTGATGCTGGCGGAGATGGCGCCCGGCACTACCGTCGCCGGCGTCTTCACGAAGTCGAAGACCTGCTCGGCCCCTGTCGTGTGGTGCCAGAAGGCGCTGCCGGGCGGCAAGGCGCGCGCCGTCATCGTCAACGCCGGCAACGCCAACGCCTTCACCGGGGCGGCGGGTCTGAAGGCGGTCGAAGTGACCGCCAAGAGCGTCGCCGAGCGGCTCGGCTGCCGTCCGAAGCAGGTATTCGTCGCGTCGACCGGCGTCATCGGCGAGCCGCTGCCGGCCGAGCGCATCACGGCCGCGATGGATGGGCTGGCGGCCGGCCTCGATGCCGACCGCTGGGCGGACGCGGCCCGCGCCATCATGACGACCGACACCTATGCCAAGGGCGTCACCGCGACGACGGAGATCGGCGGCGTGCCGGTCACCATCAACGCCTTCATCAAGGGCTCGGGCATGATCGCGCCCGACATGGCGACGATGCTGGGCTTCATCTTCACCGATGCCGCCCTGCCGCCGGACGTGATGCAGCCGCTGCTGGCCAAGGGGAGCGACCGCACCTTCAACTGCATGACCGTCGACAGTGACACCTCGACCAGCGACACGGTCCTGCTGTTCGCGACCGGCCAGGCGAAGCACGCGAAGATCACGCGGGCCGGCGACCCGAAGCTGGCGGCCTTCCGCAAGACGCTCGAAGCCGTGCTGATGGAGCTGATGCTGCTCGTCGTGAAGGACGGCGAGGGCGCGGAGAAGCTGGTGACGATCCGCGTCGGCGGGGCGGCGACGCCCAAGGCGGCGCGGCGCATCGGGCTTGCCATCGCCAACTCGCCGCTGGTGAAGACGGCCATCGCGGCCGGCGACGCCAACTGGGGCCGCATCGTCATGGCCGTCGGCAAGTCCGGCGAGAAGGCCGACCGCGACCGGCTGTCGATCGCCATCGGCGGCGTCGCGCTGGCGCACAAGGGTGCCCGCGTGGCGGACTACGACGAGACACCGGTCGCCGCCCACATGGCCGGCCGCGACATCGACATCCAGGTCGACGTCGGCGTCGGCAAGGCGTCGGCCACCGTGTGGACCTGCGACCTGACGCACGCCTACATCGACATCAATGGCAGCTACCGAAGCTGAGGGCGGGGCCGCCACCGGGCTGACCACGGCGCGCCTCGTCCTCCGCCATCCGGTCGAGGGCGACGCGCCGGCGATCGAGGCGCTCGCCGGGGAGTGGGAGGTGGCGCGCTGGACGCAGCGCATCCCCCATCCCTATCCGCCGGGCGGGGCGCTCCGCTTCCTGGCGGAGGTCGCGGCCGACCGGGCGGACGGCTCGGCCGAGGTCTTCGCGATCACCAGGCGCGACGACGGCGCCTTCATCGGCAATGTCGGGCTCGAGCGCGGCGACGAGCCCGGCGAGTACGAGGTCGGCTACTGGCTGGGCCGCCCGCATTGGGGACGCGGCTACGCGACGGAGGCGGTGCGCGCCGCGCTCCGCCACGCCTTCGCCGATCCCGACACCCGCCTCGTCTTCGCCGAGATCCATCCCGACAACGCCGCCTCGCGCCGCGTCCTGGAGAAGGCGGGGATGCGCGAGACCGGCCGCGTCGCCACCCGCATCCGCGGCGAGCCGGTCGAGACGATCCGCTTCGAGGCGACCCCGCCGCAGCCACTGCCGACCTTGCTGGTGGCCGCGGTGGCGCTGATCGACGCCGACGGCCGCGTACTGATCGCCGAGCGTCCGCCCGGCAAGGCGATGGCCGGCCTGTGGGAGTTCCCGGGCGGCAAGGTGGCACCCGGCGAGACGCCGGAGGAGGCGCTGGTGCGCGAGCTGGCGGAAGAGCTCGGCATCGACACGGCCGTGCGCTGCCTCGCCCCCATCGCCTTCGCCTCGCACCGCTACGAGACGTTCCACCTGCTGATGCCGCTCTTCGCCTGCCGCAACTGGCGCGGCACCCCCACGCCCTACGAGGGCCAGCGCCTCGCCTGGGTGCGCGCCCAGCGCCTCGGCGACTACGCCATGCCCCCCGCCGACGCGCCCCTGGTCGCCGTGCTGCGGGACCTGCTGTGAGGATGGGATGAGCGCCGCACTGACCGCTGTGCAATCCTGAACCGCGTGCGCCCATGATCCCGCCTGCCATCCGCCCGCGCCGCAGCGTGCTCTACATGCCGGGCTCCAATGCCCGGGCGCTGGAGAAGTCGCAGGGGCTCGACGCCGATGCCTATGTCTTCGACCTGGAGGATGCGGTGGCGCCCGACGCCAAGGCGGCGGCCCGCGCCCAGCTCGCCGACGTGCTGCCGCGGCTCGACCATCGCGGGCGCGAGCGGGCGATCCGGGTCAACGGCCTCGCCACGCCCTGGGGCCTGGCGGACCTGGAGATGGCGGCGAAGGCACCGGTCGACGGGGTCGTGATCCCGAAGGTCGAGAGCGCGGACATGCTGCGCCAAGCCGAGCGCGTGCTGGACGCGGCCGGCGCGCCGGCGGGCCTGATGCTCTGGGCGATGATGGAAACGCCGCGCGCCTTCCTCCGGGTGGACGAGATCGCCGGCGCCGGGCCGCGTCTGGCCGGCCTCGTCATGGGCACTTCCGACCTGACGCAGGAACTGCGGGCGTCGCACACGCCCGACCGCGCGCCGCTGATGCCGGCGTTGGGCATCGGCGTGCTGGCGGCCCGCGCCCACGGCCTCGCCATCCTCGACGGCGTCCATCTCGACCTCTCCGACGACGATGGCCTGGCGGCTTCCTGCCGGCAGGCGGCCGCCATGGGCTTCGACGGGAAGACGCTGATCCATCCCAAGACGATCGCCGCCGCCAACATCGCCTTCTCGCCCGCCGCGGAGCGCCTACGCTGGGCGGACCGAGTGCTCGACGCGCATGCCGCGGCGACGGCGGCCGGGCAGGGTGTCGTGGTGCTCGACGGCCGCCTGATCGAGAACCTGCACGTCGTCGAGGCGACCCGCCTCAAGGCGCTCGCGACGGCCATCGCCGCGCTCGCCTGAGCCGGGTCCCGCAGCTGCGAGCGATTCGCGTTGCGTTGCAGCAAGATCGCCCGCCATCGCGTTGACTCGGCTTCTGACGCGGTCTATTTCAACGAGGCGCGGCTCTCGCGCTCCTGCCGTCTCCTACGAGGCCGCCCGCATGGCAACCGATCGGGCCGCCGGCCGTCCCCGGCCGCTGTCTCCCCATCTTCAGATCTATCGTTGGCAACTGACTTCGGTGCTCTCGATCCTGCACCGCGGCACGGGCATTGCGCTCGCCGTCGGAACGTTGCTGCTCGTCTGGTGGCTGATCGCCGCCGCGTCCGGACCTGCCGCCTACGCGTCGGCCCAGGGCTTCATCGCTTCCTGGATCGGCCTGCTGATGCTGGCGGGATGGACCTTCTCGCTCTTCTTCCACCTGTGCAACGGCATCCGGCATCTCTTCTGGGATGCGGGCCGCGGCTTCGACCTGAAGACGACCTATGCCAGCGGCTGGGCCGTGGTGGCGGCGTCCGGCGCGCTCACGATCCTCGCCTGGATCGCCGGGCTCGTGGCGCGGGGAGGCTGACGATGACCAGGAATGCGGGCTCCATGCGCTCCAGCCTCGGCCGCGTCCGCGGCCTGGGCTCGGCCAAGGACGGCGTCCACCACTGGTGGATCCAGCGTGTGACGGCGATCGCGCTCGTGCCGCTGACGGTGTGGTTCGCGGCCGCCGTCGTCTGCAACGTCGGCGCGGACCACGCGACGATGACGGCCTGGCTTGCGCAGCCGCTGCCGGCGATCGCGATGATCCTGCTGGCGATCGCCACCTTCTGGCATGCCGCACTCGGCCTGCAGGTGGTGATCGAGGACTACGTCCCGGGCGAGGCCGCGCGGCTGATCGCGATCGCCGCCGTCAAGCTCGCCTGCTCCGCACTCGGCGTCGCCGCGGTGTTCGCCGTGCTCAAGATCGCGCTCTGAGGGGCTGACGATGGCAACCGCCTACAAGATCATCGACCACGCCTACGACGTCGTCGTCGTGGGCGCCGGCGGCGCCGGCCTGCGCGCCACGCTCGGCATGGGCATGGCCGGCCTCAAGACCGCCTGCGTCACCAAGGTGTTCCCGACGCGCAGCCATACGGTCGCCGCCCAGGGCGGCATCGGTGCGGCACTCGGCAACATGGGGCCCGACGACTGGCGCTGGCACATGTTCGACACCGTCAAGGGATCGGACTGGCTGGGCGACCAGGATGCCATCGAATACATGTGCCGCAGTGCCATCCCGGCGGTGGTCGAGCTCGAGCATTTCGGCGTGCCCTTCTCGCGCACCGAGGAGGGCAAGATCTACCAGCGGCCGTTCGGCGGCCACACGACGGAGTACGGCGACGGCCCGATGGCCAAGCGCGCCTGCGCGGCTGCCGACCGCACCGGCCACGCCATCCTGCACACGCTCTACCAGCAGTGCCTGAAGCATAAGGCCGAGTTCTTCGTCGAATACTTCGCCCTCGACCTCATCATGGACGAGGACGGTGCGTGCCGCGGCGTCATGGCGTGGAACCTCGACGACGGCACCATCCACCGCTTCCGCGCCCACATGGTGGTGCTGGCCACGGGCGGCTACGGCCGCGCCTACTTCTCCTGCACGTCCGCCCACACCTGCACCGGCGACGGCAACGCCATGGTGCTGCGCGCCGGCCTGCCGCTGCAGGACATGGAGTTCGTGCAGTTTCACCCGACCGGCATCTACAGCGCCGGCTGCCTCATCACCGAGGGTGCCCGCGGCGAGGGCGGCTACCTCACCAACTCCGCCGGCGAGCGCTTCATGGAGCGCTATGCGCCGCACGCCAAGGATCTGGCGAGCCGCGACGTCGTCAGCCGCGCCATGACTATCGAGGTGCGCGAGGGCCGCGGTGTCGGCAAGGAGAACGACCACATCCTGCTCCACCTGGAGCATCTCGACCCGGCGGTCCTGGCCGAGCGCCTGCCCGGCATCTCCGAGACGGCGAAGATCTTCGCCGGCGTCGAGGTGACCAAGGAGCCGATCCCGGTGCTGCCGACCGTCCACTACAACATGGGCGGCGTGCCGACGAACTATCATGGCGAGGTGCTGCGCCCGACCGCGAAGGACCCGGACGGGGTGTGCCCCGGGCTGATGGCGATCGGCGAGGCGGCCTGCGTCTCGGTCCACGGCGCCAACCGGCTCGGCACCAACTCGCTGATCGACCTCGTGGTGTTCGGCCGCGCGGCCGCCCACCGCACCGCCGAGCTGGTGCGGCCGGGCCAGCCCCACAAGCCCTTGCCGGCGACCGCCGGCGAGGAGGCGCTTGCCCGTCTCGACCGCATCCGCAATGCGGCCGGCGGCTCGCCCACCTCTGGCATCCGCCTCAAGATGCAGCGCACGATGCAGAACAACTGCGCGGTGTTCCGCGCGGGCGAGGTGCTGCAGGAGGGCTGCCGGCTGATCGACGAGGTGCACTCCCAGATGGGCGACCTCGCGGTCGCCGACCGGTCGATGATCTGGAACAGCGACCTCGTCGAGGCGCTGGAGCTGGACAACCTGGTCGCGCAGTCGCTGACCACGCTCTACTCGGCAGAGGCGCGCCAGGAGAGCCGCGGGGCGCATGCCCGCGAGGACTTCCCCGACCGCGACGACGAGAACTGGATGAAGCACACGTTGGCCTGGGTCGACGACAAGGGCCGCGTCGCGCTCGATTACCGGGGGGTGCACATGTACACCCTCTCCAACGAAGTGTCGGTGTTCCCGCCCAAGAAGCGCGTCTACTGACGGCAGCTTCCGGCGCGGACGGACGAAGAGGCGGCAGGCGATGGCTGAGTTTACGCTGCCCGCGCATTCGCGGGTGGGGGTCGGCAGGACGTTCCCGGCACCGGCGGGTGCGAAGGACGTGCGGGAGTTCCGCATCTACCGCTGGAACCCCGACGACGGGCAGAACCCGCGCGTCGACACCTACCAGATCGACCTGGCCGATTGCGGGCCGATGGTCCTCGACGCCCTCATCAAGATCAAGAACGAGGTCGATTCGACGCTGACGTTCCGGCGCTCCTGCCGCGAGGGCATCTGCGGCTCCTGCGCCATGAACATCGACGGCACCAACACGCTGGCCTGCCTCAAGGGCATCGACGAGGTGAAGGGGGACGTGAAGATCTACCCCCTGCCGCACATGCCCGTGGTCAAGGACCTCGTCCCCGACCTGACGCAGGCCTATGCGCAGTACGCCTCGGTCGAGCCCTGGCTGCAGGCGGAATCGGCACCGCCGCCCGACAAGGAGCGGCTGCAGAGCGTCGACGAGCGCAACAGGATGGACGGGCTGTGGGAGTGCATCCTGTGCTTCTGCTGCACCACCAGCTGCCCCAGCTACTGGTGGAACGGCGACCGCTATCTCGGCCCCGCCATCCTGCTCCAGGCCTATCGCTGGATCGCCGACAGCCGCGACGAGCATACCGGCGAGCGCCTGGACGCGCTGGAGGACCCGTTCCGCCTCTACCGCTGCCACACCATCATGAACTGCACCCGCACCTGCCCCAAGGGCCTCAACCCGGCCAAGGCGATCGCCGAGATCAAGAAGCTGATGATCGAGCGGCGCTGACGGACAGGGGCCGGAGAGCTTCGCCGGCCGGCTTCAACCTGACGGCGACGAGGCGCTGACGCACGGCGCGCGTCCGGTGCTAGGATGACGGTCCCTCTGCAAAGGACAGGCGGGATGGTGGCCGTCGCAGTCCGTCGCGCCGACTTCCTGATGACGTTGGCCTACGCCACCGACTTGGCGACCGGGCATTCGCGTGATTTCGCGCTGCGATCCTGCGTCCTGGCGATGCGCCTGGCCGAGGTGGGCGGGCTTGACGAGCGAACGCGCCGCAACGTCTATCATCAGGCTCTCCTGCGCTACATCGGCTGCAACGCGGACACCCATCTCCTGGCGGCGGCGTTCGGCGACGAGATCGCTCTGCGCCGGGACCTCCAGCGCATCGACATCGGAAACAAGTCGGAGCTGGCTGAGACCATCGTGCGCGCCATCACGCGCAACTTCGTGGGCGCCCCGGCCGCGGAGCTGGCCGCCGCGGTCGAGCGAGGGCTCGCCGAAGCGATGCAGGTGAGCGTCCCGATCCTGTCGGGTCACTGTGAGGTGGCGCAGCGGATCGCCGAACGCATCGGCCTCTCGGACGAAATCCGCGAGAATCTCGGCCAGCTCTACGAGCGATGGGACGGGCGTGGCCTGCCGCGGGGGCTGTCCGGCAATGCGGTCGGGCTGCCGGTCAGATTGGTCACACTGGCGCAGGATGCGATCGCTCTGGCCGAGGCGCATGGGCCCGCGACGATGTCGACGATGATCGCGGCGCGCGACGGCGGTGCCTACGAGCCGGAGCTGGTCGATCTCCTCGTGGCGCATGTCGATCGCCTTCTCGCCGGGCTGGATGGGCCGGTCGACCGCGAGACGATCCTGGCATTGGAGCCGCTGCCTCACCCGATGTTCGGCGAAGACGAGTGCGAGACAGCCTACCTCGCCATCGCCGACATGATCGACATGCGGATGCCCGCCACCTTCGGCCATTCGCGCGCCGTGGCGTCGCTCGCCGGTGCGGCGGCGCGGCAGCTCGGCCTGCCGGCGGCCGATATCCGCGACGCCCGCTGGGCCGGCTATGTGCACGATATCGGCGAGCTCGCGGTGCCGGTCTCGACATGGATGAGGGCGGGCGCTCTGACCGAGCGCGAATCCGACGCGGCGAGGCTGCATTCGTACCACGGCGAGCGCGCGCTCGCGTTCCTCGGCGGACACGGCAACCCCGTCGCCGCGCTGGTCTTGCGCCACCACGAGCGGCTCGACGGCAGCGGCTATCACCGCAACGCGCGCGGGCCGGATCTGCCGCCGGCCGCCCGGGTTCTCGCCGCCGCCGAAACGTTCCAGACCGCGCGCGAGGCGCGTCCCTACCGACCGGCGTCGACCGACGTCGCCGCCGCGGCCCGGTTGCGCGGGGCGGCACGGGACGGGCGCCTTTGTCCCGACGCCGTCGAGGCCGTCCTCGCCTGCGCAGGCCAGCCCGCACGCCGGGCCGCGGCCGAGCGGCTGGCGGGGCTGACGCCACGGGAGATCGAGGTCCTGCGGCTGATCGCGGCGGGAGACACCGCGAAGGAAGCTGCGCGCAAGCTCGAGATATCGCCCAAGACCGCCGACAACCACATTCAGAGCCTCTACGGCAAGATCGGCGTCGGCACCCGCGCGGGTGCGGCCCTCTATGCTCTCGAGCGCGGCCTCGTCGCCCAGGCGATGTCGGCCGCATAGGGAATCCTCCCCATGTGCGGGCCGGGTGCGGCCCGCATCCTCCTGGCGCGAGGCGGCCTCAGGGCCGCGGCATTGCGAAGGAGGAGATCATGAGGGAATCGTCGATCAGGGTGGGCGTGATCGCGGATCAGACCGGGCCGCTCTCGTTCGTGGGCGTCGCGAACGCCAACGTCGCGAGGATGGTCATCGACGAGATCAACGCGAATGGCGGCCTGCTCGGCCGCCGGGTGGACCTCTATATCGAGGACAGCGCGACGATCGACAGCGTCGCCGAGGCCAAGGCGACCAAGCTCGTCGAGCACGACAAGGTCGACGTGATCTTCGGCGGCATCTACAGCTCCACGCGCCAGGCCATCAAGGGGCCGGCCGTGGTCAAGGGCCGGAAGCTCTACATCTACCCGGAGCAGTACGAGGGGCAGGAGAACGACCCGCTCGTCTTCTGCACCGGCCCGGTGCCGGCGCAGCAGGTCGATCCGCTCATTCCTTGGCTGATGCGCCGGACCGGTGCGCGGAAGTTCTACCTGCCGTCGGCCGACTATATCTGGCCGCGGGTGATGAACCGGAAAGTCCGAGAGGTCGTCACGGCCAATGGCGGGACCATCGTCGGCGAGGACTACTTTCCGATCGAGCACGCCGACTATGCCGCGACGGTGGCGAAGATCGCCGCGAGTGGCGCGGAGGTCGTATTCAATACGACCGTACCGCCCGGCGTCTCTCCTTTCCTGGAGCAGCTCCACCAGTCCGGGTTCACCGCGCGCGGCGGGCATCTCGTCTGCACGTACTTCGACGAGAACTTCCTGAACATGGTGCCGGCCGCGCATGTGGAAGGCCTCTACAGCTGCCTCGACTACTACCAGGCGGTGCCCGATGCGTTCAGCCGAGGCCTGCTCGCCCGCTATGACCGCCGCTACCCGGGCGAGGCCAAGTTCACCGCCGGCAGCGCCTGCTCGGGTCTCTATCGCGGCCTGAGGCTGTGGGAGGCCGCGGTGCGGGCGGCGGGCTCGCTCGACCAGGATCAGGTCATCGCCGCGCTCGATCGCGCGCGGATCGCCGAGGGCCCGGGCGGGCCGGCGTCGATGGTCCCGGGTCAGCACCATGTCCGCATGAACATGTACATCGCGCAGGCCGTCGCCGGGCGCTTCCGGATCGTCGAGAGCCTCGGCGCGATCGACCCGCAGGAGGCCGAGGTGCCGGTCCGCCGGTCGGCCGCCTGAGCCGGTTCCCCATCACCCGAGGCAATGGAGAGACGAGATGATGCTCGCGACGACCAAGGTCGAGGATTTCGACCGCTTCCTCGAAGTGTTCTCCACCAAGGGAGCGGAGAAGCGCAGGCAGCACGGATCCCGCGGCGCGGCGGTCTTCCGCGACCCGGCGCAGGCCGATCGGGTCTGGGTGATCTTCGACTGGGACGAGGACGGCTTCCGGCGCTACCTGGCCGACCCTGCGGTCCCCGCGATCATTCGCGAGGCCGGCCATGTCGGCAAGCCGCAGGCGGCCCAGCTCGGCGGCAAGTATCCGGCCTAGCGGGGAGGGTCGGCAGGCGGCGGCGCCGGACTCCAGCGCCGCCTGCCGGCCGGCTACTCCTCCCCGTCCGGCACGTACATGTAGCCCGATCCGCGCACGGTTTTGATGACCTGCGGCTTGGCCGGGTCCGCCTCGATCTTGCGGCGCAGGCGGGTCACGCGGACGTCGATCGAGCGATCGAAGGGGTCCCAGTCGCGGTTGTGCGCGATGTCGAGCAGGCGGTCGCGCGACAGCACCTGGCGCGGATGCTGGGCGAAGGCCTTCAGGAGGTCGAACTCCATCGCCGTCAGCGGGATGTCGCGGCCGTCCTCGCCCGTGAGGCGCTGGGCGGCGAGGTCGAGCCGGCAGCGGCCGAAGGCGACGTGGCCTGCGGTCTCCGGCGCGGCCGCCGCAGCCGGGGCGACGGCGGTCGCCGACATGCGGCGAAGCACGCTGCGCACGCGAGCCAGCAGCTCGCGCATGTCGAAGGGCTTCGGCAGGTAGTCGTCGGCCCCCATCTCCAGTCCGACGATGCGGTCGATGGTGGTACCGGCGGCCGTCACCAGGATGACCCCGGCGCGCGTGTTGCCGCGCAGCCAGCGGGTCAGCGACAGCCCGTCCTCGCCCGGCATGTTGAGATCGAGCAGCACGAGGTCGACGGCCCGCTCGCCGACCGCGCGGCGCAAGCCGGCGCCGTCGCCCGCCGTGGTCACGGCGAACCCCTGCATGCCCAGATACTCCTCGATCGTCTCGCGGATGTCGGGCTCGTCGTCCACCACGAGGATATGGGCGCGATCGGCCATGGGCCTCGGCTCGACTCTGAAACGAATGAAACGCGGAGCGGCACACTGTTAACCAAAAACCGCTTGCGAAGAAATCCCGGGGAAACGGCGCGGCTCTAGTTTCCGCCCCGTTCGATGCGGGCGGCAGGCATGGTGCCGGATGCCCGGGACGGGAGCGACAAGATGGCTGAGGCAGTGCGGGCGGTTCGGAAGGCCGCCAACTCCGGGCTCGCTCCGTCATCCCTCGGGGCGGCGGAAGACGACCTCCTGATGCGGCGGATCGCCGAGGGCGACCGCGTCGCGATGCAGCAGGCCTATAACCGTTTCCACCGTCCGGTCGTAGCCTATCTCGCGCGCCTCGTGCGCGACCACGCGGTCGCCGAGGAGCTGGCGTCGGAAGTGCTGGTCGGGGTCTGGCGGCAGGCCGCCCGCTACGAGGGCCGGTCGTCGCTGGAGACCTGGGTCTTCGGCATCGCCCACCACAAGGCGGTGAGCTGGCTGCGCAAGCGGCGGGACGAGGGCATGGCCGAGGGTGCCGCCGAGGCGCTCGTCGACGAGCGGCCGGATCCCGAGGCCAATGCCGGCGACCGCAGCATGGCCGGCCTGATGGCCCGGCTGATCGCCCGGCTGCCGGCCGAGCAGCAGGCCGCCCTGCAGCTCACCTACTACCAGGAGATGCCGCTGGAGGAGGTGGCCGAGGCGATGGGCTGCCCGGTCAACACCGTGAAGACGCGCATGTACTACGCCCGCCAGCACCTCAAGAAGATGCTGGCCGCCGAAGGGATCCAGGCGCTCGCCGCCTGATGCCGAACGCCGGCCCGGGCCGTCTGGCCAGGGCCGGTGTTTCCCGCCACAGTGCGCGCCCGGAGCCCCGGGGGAAGCGCACATGAAGAAGCTCATCAACGATCCGGTCGCGGTCGTGCCCGAGATGCTGGAAGGGCTGGTCGCGGCCGACCCCTCGCTGGCGCTCGTGACCGGGGAGAACGTCGTCGTCCGTGCCGATTCGCCGGCGCGGCGCGAAGTGGCGCTCGTCGCCGGCGGCGGCAGCGGCCACGAGCCGGCCCATGCCGGCTATGTCGGCCGCGGCATGCTGCACGGCGCGGTCGCGGGCGGCGTCTTCGCCTCGCCGGCACCCGACGCGGTGCTGGCCGCGATCCGGGCGACCGCCGGCCCGGCCGGCTGCCTCCTCATCATCAAGAACTACACGGGCGACCGCCTCAACTTCGGGCTGGCCGCCGCCGTCGCCCGCGCCGAAGGCATCCCGGTCGAGACCGTGGTCGTCGCCGACGACGTGGCGATCCCAGACGACGGCGGCACCGCCGGCCGGCGCGGCATCGCCGGCACGGTGCTGATCCACAAGATCGCCGGTGCCGCGGCCGCCGCCGGGCTCGACCTCGCGGCCGTCAAGGCGGAGGCCGAGGCGGCGATGGCCGATCTCGGCACCATGGGCGTCGGCCTCTCGCCCTGCATCCTGCCCGGCGCCGCCGCGCCCAATTTCACGCTCGGCGCCGACGAGATCGAGCTCGGCCTCGGCATTCATGGCGAGCCCGGGGTCAGGCGTGCCGCGATGATGCCGGCCGATACCTTGGTCGACACGCTGCTGGACGCGATCGTCGCCGACCGCCGGCTCGCACCCGGCGACCGCGTGGCGCTGCTCGTCAACGATCTCGGCGGCACGACGCCGATGGAGCTGGCCGTCGTCACCCGCCGGGCGATCCTTTCGCTCGGCCGGCGCGGCATCGCGGTCGAGCGCAGCTATGCCGGCCGTTTCCTCTCGGCGCTCGACATGGCCGGCGTGTCACTGTCGGTGCTCAAGGTCGACACCGCCCGCCTGGCGCGTCTCGACGCGCCGACATCGGCCCCCGCATGGCCGAACGCGCCGGCGACCGGCCCCGGCGGACGGCGCATCGCCCCGCCGCAGGCGGCGGTCGCGGCGCCGCGACAGGGCGCCTCGGGCGGACCCGCTGCCCCCCGGCTGGCGGCCGCCCTCAAGGCGGTCGCCGACCGCCTGCTCGCCGCTGAGGACTCCCTGTCGGAGATGGACCGCGAGGTCGGCGACGGCGACATCGGCACCAGCCTCGCTCGCGGTGCCCGGGCGTTGCAGGCGGTGCCCGTCGGCGGCGACGCGGCCGCGGCCGGCATGGCGCTGGCGGCGGAGTGGCGGCGTGCCGTCGGCGGCACGTCGGGCCCGCTCTATGCCATCTTCCTGCTGCGCGCCGCCGAGCGCCTGGCCGCGCCGTTGCCGGGCGAGGCGCCGGCGGTCACCTGGGCCGAGGCTTTCCTCGCGGGCTGCGCCGGCATCGCGGCCCTGGGCGGCGCCGAGCGCGGCGACCGCACCATGCTGGACGCGCTGTGGCCGGCCGCGGAGACGTTCCATGAGCGGGTCGCCGCCGGCGCGGCGCCGGCCGCTGCCTGGACGGCCGCGATCGCCGCCGCCCGCGCCGGGGCCGATGCGACGCGCGCCATGACGGCGCGGCGCGGCCGCTCGAGCTATCTCGGCGCGCGCGTCCTCGGCCGCCCCGATCCGGGGGCGGAGGCGGCGGTCGTCTGGATGGAGGCGGCGGCACCGTTCGTCTGAGCGCCGCCGGCCAGCGCGCGGGCGACGAAGGCGACGGCCTCGGTCGGCGCGAAGGGCTTCTCCAGCACGGCGCAGCCGGCCTCCACCAGGAAGTCGGCCGCCGCCGCGCCCAGGGCGTCGCCGGTCATGAAGGCGATCGGCGTCGGCTCGACGCCGACGGCGGTGACGGCGCGCCAGATATCGCGGCCGTCGACGTCGGGCATGCGGATGTCGCTCAGCACCAGGTCGAAGCGGGCGGCCGCCAGCGCATCCAGCGCCGCGCGGCCCGATTCGACCACCGTCACCCGATAGCCGGCGTTGCCCAGAATCTCGTCCAGCATGGCGGCGATGTCGGGCTCGTCGTCGACCACGAGGATGCGTCGCCCGGTGGCGGCCGTGCCGTCGCCCGGCAGCTCCGCCTCGGTTCCGGCCTCGCCCGCGCCGATCGGCAGCTCGAACACGAAGCTGGCGCCGCCGCCCGGCGTCTCCTCGACCCAGATCGTGCCGTCGTGGCCGGCGACGATGCCGTGGCACACCGAAAGCCCGACACCGGTGCCCACGCCGGCCGGCTTGGTGGTGAAGAACGGATCGAAGATGCGCCGGCGCATCTCGGGGTCGACGCCCGGCCCGTTGTCGGCGACCGTGGCGCGGATGCGCCCGCCGCCCGCCAGCGTCACGGCCGAGAGCGAGAGGCGGCGCGGCGGCGGCACCTCCATCAGCGCCTGCTGCGCGTTGAGCAGCAGGTTCATCATCACCTGGCCCAGCTGATCCGGGTCCGCCCACAAGGTCGGCAGGTCGTCGGGCACGTCCACCGTCACCTCGACGCCGGCCGTGCGCAGCGGATAGGCCACGATCTCCAGCGCGTCGCGCGCCACCTCGCCCAGCGCCACGCGGCGGCGCTCGGGCGGCCGCTGGCGGGCCATCGCCAGGAAGGTCTTGACGATGCGCGCGCAGCGGTCGGCCGCGGCCCGGATACGGGCGGCACGCGCGCGTGTCTTCTCGTCCTTGGCCGTCTCCTCCATCAGGAACGACTGCCCGACGACGACCGACAGGGGATTGTTCAGCTCGTGCGCCACCCCGGCCAGCAGCGAGCCAAGCGCCGCCAGCTTCTCGCTCTGCAGCAGCGCCTCGCGCTGGCGCTGGATTTCGGCCGCCTGGCGCCGCTTCTCGGTGACGTCGCGGAAGATGAGCTGCAGCCGGTCGCGCCCGCCGGCCGAGACCTTGGTGCCGGTGGTCTCGACGACGAAGCGGCTGCCGTCGAGCCGCAGCATCTCGCGCTCGCGATAGGGGGCGGCGTGGCCGGATTCGCGCACCACCCGGGCCCGCAGCCGGGCGATCGCGTGATATTCGTCGGGAACGAAGTCGTAGATGTCGCGCCCGACGAGGTCGCGCTCGCTGCCGGCCCCCAGCATGCGCACCGCGACCGGGTTGGCCGAGACGATGATCTGGTTCTCGGTGATGACGATCGCGTCGGGCGCCGCCTCGAACAGGCCGCGATAGGTCTCGTCCGACTCGCGCCGCGCCCGCTCGCTGCGCTCTCGATTGATGGCGACGCCGACCAGATTGGCGACGGCGCGCAGCGCCTCCACCTCGATCGGATGCCAGATGCGCTCAGCCAGGCAGTCGTCCAGCCCGACCGTGCCCCAGACATGGTCGCCGATCATCACCGGCATGCGCAGCAGGGAGCGCACGCCGATCCGCTCCAGGAACTGCCGCTTGGCCTGGTCGAGATCGCGCGACAGCGCCTGTTCGGTCTCGCCCCGCTCGCGGCGGTCCCACCAGTCGGCGAAGGCGGCGTGGCGCAGCGTGTCGAGGTCCTCGGCGAGTGGGGCCGGCGGCGGCTCCTGGCCGGGCGCGCTCCACACGACGACGTCGGACAGCCTGCGGGCGCCGGTGGCACTGTGGCGGATTTCGGTCAGGATGACGCGGCTGGCCGCCAGGACCTTGCCGGCATGGGCGAGCAGCAGGCGGGTCTGGTCGAGCCAGCTCTCGCCCGAGAGGATGCGGGCGGCCGCCTCGGCCACCGCGGCGAGGATCGCCTGGTGGCGCTCGGACTCCTGCTCGGCGCGGCGCTGGGCGGTGATGTCGGCATAGGTCGTGACGAAGCCTTCCGCGCTCGCCGCTGAATGCCGCACCCTGAGGATCGTCCCGTCCGGCCGCGTGCGCTCGTAGACGTCGGGCTGCGCGCGGGCGAGCCACTGCGAATGGACCTTGTAGACCTCCTCGAAGGTGCGCTCGCCGAACTCGCCGGCGGCCGTCTGGCCGCGTACCAGGTCGATCAGCGGCACGCCGCGGCGCTTCAGCTCCTCGGGCAGGCCGGCGATGCGGAAGGCACGGTCGTTCCACGCCACCAGGCGATGCTCGGCGTCGAAGGCGAGGATGCCGTCGTTCATGTTGTCGAGCGTCGCCTGCAGGATGCGCGACCGCTCGGCGGCATGCGCCTCGCCGCGCTTCAGGTCCGTAACGTCGATGCGGATCGAGACGAGGCAGCCGTCCGGCATCGTGCGGTCGACGAGGCGCAGCCACCTGCCGTCGGTCCGCTCGATCTCGAAGGGCGGCAGGTTCTGCCGCCGCTCGCGCTGCCGGCGCCGGATATACGCCTCGACCTCGTCGGGCGGCATCCGCACCTGCGGCGCCGTCATGCGCGCGCGCGCATGGTCGACGAAGGGGACGCCCGTGTAGGTCAGGTCGTTGAAGTCGCTGTAGAGGTCGCGGTAGCGGCGGTTGAAGAGGATCAGCCGGTCGTCCGGCCCCCAGACAGCGAAGCCCTCCTCCAGCGCCTCGATGGCGTCGGCCAGCACGGGCATCGTGGCACCGGCCCTGGGCCACACCTCGACCCGGCGGCCATCGGCCAGCGACACGCGGTCGAGCTGGCCGTTCAGCACGCGGCCGTCGGCGGCGAGCATCGCGTAGGGGCGGTTCGCCGCGATCACCGCATCGTCGGCCCCGACGATACGCGCGGGCGCGGCCAGCAGGTCGAGCA
>JBFWXJ010000046.1:0-21992 GCA_050187535.1 Alphaproteobacteria bacterium
CTGAACTTCATAGGACTGTGCGCGATACTGACTTCCTGGCGCGTGAATCGCCGCCGGTAGATGGCGTCACTCTCAACGTCGCTCCACCGCCAAGGGAAGGTCGGCCGTCTCGCGCTCCTCATGGGTTCCTGAAGTTTGGTGCCGGCGGATCGCCGGCTCGGTACGGCAGCGATCGCGGCGGGATCGAGCCGTATCTCTCAAGATATGGAGGGGTCGTGTTCAAAGACATGAAGCGCGCTCGCCGCAGGATGGACCGCCATCGGGTCGTCCGCCGCGCCGCCCGCATTTACCCGGCCAAGGCGTGCCCTCAGAAGCTCGCCGACAACCTCCAGACCTGCAGCGCCTGCTGCTGCGGCAACCCGCGGAAGCACTGGAACGAGGTGACGATGCAGGAGAGGCGCGCCACGTTCGAGTACGTCGTCTAAGCCGGCTACTTCTTCGGCAAGGCGCGGCTCTCGCTCTAATTCGTCGGCCGGAAGCCGGCCGGCGGCTCACCGGCTCGGTACGGTAGTGGTGGCGGTGGGATCGTGCCGCGCCGCTCGGCCCGCAGCTCGCGGACGTCCTGGCCGACCGCCTGCACCTGGCCGGCGAGCGATCGGACCTCGGCCCGCATCTCGGCGATGGCGGCCGCCGTAGCGCGGTCGGCGCGTCGGGCCTCCTCTCCAATCGCTTCCAGCCGGGTGATCCGCTCCACAGCCTGCTCCAGCCGCAATGGCACGCTCGACAGTTCGCGATCCTGCTGGTCGAGCTTCTCCAGGCGGCCGGCGTGCTGCTCCAGGGTCTTGTTGATCTGCTGCAGGGTGTTGCGCATCTCGGCGCGGTCAGTCGCGGTCAGCCAAGTCGCTGTCACGACGCCGCCCGGCAGCGCCAGCAGCATCCCGATGATGGGGCCGATGAACGGCTTCAAGAACTCGAGCCAGCGCGGCGGCGAACCGTTGGCGCCGTTCGTTCCAATGGCCATCGCAGGCTCCTCGGAGGAGTGGTAGGGTCGGCGTGTGGCCGAGATCGGCTTCCTGCTCCACAAGATCCCGATGCCCGCCATCGTCGTGATGGTCTACGGCACGCTCGTGCTCGGCTTGGCCGAGCGCGGTCACGTCCTGCGGGCGACCTTCGTCGTCATGCTGATGACGTGGCTCACGGGGATGGCGAAGGAGCTGCTTCAGTAGCGGCTCGGATGCGCTTCTCGGCATCCCTGGTCGTGTTGCGCACCATCCCGAGATCGGCCCAGCGGATGGCGTCGGCGATGTCGTTCTTGCCCACATGCTCGGGCAGCTTCGTCGCGCCGGAGCGGGCCGCCTCGATGATCCTCGGGGCCAGGTTGCGGAGACGGGGCTGCACCGGGCGCTGGTCCGGGTTCTTCTGGATGTCCTGGAAGTAGGTCGCGAACTCGCGCATCGCGGCGGCGCGCTCCTTCTCGGGCAGCCGCTCGAAGTTGCGCAGCGTGTCGACGGTCGACCGGTTCGCCGACAGCGACCGAGCGACCGAGTTGAGGCCCCGACGCTCGCCGATCTCGCCGGCCTTCTCGCGCTCCATGGCCTTGGCCTTGTCGGCCTCGCCGCGGTCCTCGTACTCCTTGATGCCGGCCGCAGCCTCGTTGACCTGCCGGCGCAGCTCGTAGAAGCGCTCCGTCCACTTCGTGGTGCTGGCCGGGTCCTGGCGGATGAAGGATCTGATGCCCGGGAACTGGTCGAGCCGGCGCGGGATCGCCTGGGGCTGGTTCGTGGCGGCCGAGACGATCTCGTCCATGGCGGCCAGGGTGTAGGCGCCCATCGTCCCGAAAAAGCCACGGACAGCCATCTCCATCTTCGCGGGCGAGATGTCGAGGTTCTCGCCCAGCAGGCGGGCCGTGGCGCCGGTCTGCGGGCTGGCGCGCTGGCCGGGGGGCAGGTTCTCGACCGACCGGCTCTCGATCGGCTGGTCGCGGAAGAAGTCCCGGTTCGCCCACCACTGCAACGGGACGGCCGTCATCGGATTGGAGAGCGGGTTGAACGCCAGCGTGTCCATGACGGCGCGCTGCGCGGCTTTCGCGGTCTCCTTGCCGCGATCGTTCCCGGCGATCGACTGCACCGTCCGCTCGATCGCGGTCCCGAAGAAGACGCCGACCTCGAACGGCTTCGGGATCATCAGGAAGCGCGGCAGCCCGTTCTCCTCCGCCCACTTCCGGGCCGCCGGCGAGATGTCGCCCAGGATGCGGTGCACGGGGTAGACCCAGGTCCCATCCTTCACATACTCGGGCAGATCGTTGTACCCGCCCTCCTCATCGTCGCCCGCGTTGTAGAGGGCCAGCGCCAGCGACCACGCCGCCAAGACCCCACCAGCGGCGATGAAGCGCTTGGGGTTCGTCGCGACCCCGCGGCCGAGCCGATAGAGACCCTGGATTCGGGCGTTGAGGAACGGCGCCATGGCCGACATGCCCTGGAGCCAGGCCCGCCCGGGCCGCATCTGGATGTCGAGCGCACCCATGGCCTCGCAAGCCGCTGGCCGGTCCGATCCGGTGCGCTGTCGCGCTGCCACGAAGGTCGTCATCCGGTTCGCCATCTCGGATGCCCGGCCCATCTTCTCCAGCACCTCGACCCATCGCCGCGGGTCGTAGGCGAACGACCAGAGCTCGGCGCCGGTCGACGATTTCAGCGATGCCAGAGTGCGGGCGACCTGCTCCGGCTTCGTCTCGTAGAAGCCCGTGTCGGCGCCGGCCGCCATCAGCGTGCGGATTCGCGCGTCGCTCCGGAGCGCCCGGACGGCGTTGGCGACCGACTTCCCCAACTCGAGCGGCAGGTTCATCGACCGGGTGTCGGTCTGCACCCACTGCGCCATCGCGTCGCGCACGAAGTTCCGCACCATGAAGGCCGGATCGAGCGTGATGCCGCGGGTGAAGAGCTTGCGGGCGGCGACGAGCGGCTTCATCACCGGATGCAGGGCCGTCTCGTGCAGCGCGGTCAGTGCGCGCAGCAGCAGCTTGTCGTCGACCTCGTAGAACTCGGCCTTGCCGTTGACCCGAACGGCGGCGACGTCCTTGTCCGTCGGCGGCACCAGGGACCACAGCGCCTGTATCTGCGGCGGCGACCACCCGGCGGTGTTGATGCCGGCCGCCTGCAGCGCCTTCTCGATCTGCGCCGTCGGCACCAGCGCCTGGCGCATGCCCATGGGCACCCGCTTCGCGACGCCGATCTTGACCGCGTCGGCGATGGCGAGATGCGCGGCGTAGTTCTTCATCGACGCCGACAGCAGGTGCGAGACGTTGCGGGCGATGTTCTCGATGACGCTCGGAATCTGCTCGCCCGCGGCTTCGACGGTGAAGCCGGCACCGCGACGGCCGGCCTCGGCGACTGCATCGGCGCGGTCCTCGTAGCGGGCCACGACGTTGCCGGTCGAGCCATCGACGACGACGTGCCGGCGGCCGCCGCCGGTCAGGCGCTTGACGCCGGGCCCCTGGTTGGCGAGCCCCCGGCCCGACCGCGGCGCCGTAACGCCGTCTTCTTCGGCGACACGATAGAACGGGACGTGGTCGAGCTGCTCCCAGACCTGCCGCTGCTGCGGGCTGACCAGCCCCATCTCCTGGGCGATGTCGAGGAACGCCTTCTTGTAGGCCTGGATGCCGTCGAAGGCGGCGACGAACTCGGGGTGCTGGTTGGCGAGGTCGAGCAGCTCGGCAACGTCGGTCGCGGTGAGGTTCTGCTCGCGACCCTGGGCGATCAGGTTTTGGCTGTCGACGCGGCGGGCGTAGGCGTAGCCCTCGAAGAGCCGACCGAGCCCGGCCCGATAGATCGGCTCCACGATCTGGAAGAGACCGCTGCTGCCGGGCTTGAGGCGGACCATGCCCTCGGCGGCATCCCACTGCGGGGCGCCGTAGCGCAGGAAGGCCTCGACCTGCCCGGCGTGGTGACGCGCGAATCGTGCGGCGACATAGGCCGGCAGCTCGCGGTCGAGCTTGTCGGCGCCGCCGGCAGCCTTGGCCGCGCGCTTGATGCCGTCGAGATCGTCGGCCAGCGCCCAGCGCCATTCGTCGGCGACCCGCTCGCGCGCGGCGACCAGGCCGTCGATGACCCGGCGCCCGAACCCGCGGGTGTCCAGCGGCTCGATCGCCTTGTCGATCGCCGTTTCCTGGCGGTTGGTGCCGCGGACGCGCGGGACCTGATACTTTGGCCGCTCGCTCTCTCGGAGCACCGGCGTCTGATCCATGAACTTGACGCCGTCGAGGAGGCGACTTACTTCAACAGCGGGCGCCTCGTCGGACCAGACGGTTGCGGTAGGGCTTCGGTCCGAGTTGGCCGTCGTACCGGACTTCGGGGCGCCCGCTTCCACGAAATGCTGATCGTAGAACCAGTGCCCGGTGGGCGTTTGCCGCACGACCAGGCGCGACCTGTAGAGGGTGCCGTCCAGCCGGAAGGGTGCGACAAGGCTGTGATAGGCGAGCGCTCGCGCGCCCGACCCGGCGCGCCTCTCACCGTTGGTCTCCAGCCAGATCGCGTTGCGCAACAGGTCCGGCAGCGCCCGAAGCGCTTCGAGATCGACCCGTGAACGGGTCCCGCTGATCGCCTTCTCGATTCCGCCGGACGCTAGCTCAATCGGGCCGTCCAGATCGGCATTCGGATATGATCCCCTGACGTTGGCGAGCGCCCATCTCTTGGCCGCGGCGCGCGCCTCGGCGAACGACGCCTCGGTGAAGAGAGGCTTGTCGATCTCCGCCACGGGGACCGGGGGCTTGGCCAGCAGATCGTCCGCGCTCGCGCGGTCGCCAGGAACAGGCGCCGCCTGATAGGTCGGCTCCGCCTGACCGTCGGCACGAGACTGGTCAGACGCCGTCCTGGCCCCGACCTCGCCGCGGTCGATCCTCCCGAGCACATCCTCGACGGTCTGGAAGCCCTGGCCCCGCAGCCACGACCCGAGCCGGTCCAGGAACCGCCTGATGCGCTCCCAAATCGGCCGCTCGATCGCCGGCAGGGGCGTGGTGCCATGCTCGGCGAAGGCCTCGGCGATGGCCTCCTCGATCTGCTCCTCGCGGGTGTAGTTGGGATAGCGGGTCTCGATGTCGTAGTGCGCGATCCACTGCTGTTCGGCTCGTCGCCGCAGCCGTGCCCATTCCTTGTCGCTGATGAGGTTCAGATCGCGGAGCGCGTGGACGGCCTCATGGCGCAGGGCGTTCATCTTGTTGCCCGCGTCCAGCGCGATCTTGATGAGGCCGCGCAGGTAGGAGGCGTTGTTGCCCTTCAGGTCGCGGGCGCGGTCGACGAGGGTGAGATCGACGCCCGGCGCGAGGCGGCGCAGCTCGGCCTTCAATTCGTCCAGCGAGACGGGCTTCGCGCTCTTCTGCTGGTCGTCTCCGCCCCGCTGCCACAGCGGCACTCCTTCGCGCATGACGCCGTCGCGCATCGCGGGCGTGACGGGCAGCGAGTGGACGGTGACAGGGGCGGTCTCCGACGTCTGGAAGGCGTAGTCGAAGCCGGGGCCGCGCCGCTGCGCCTCTGCGGCCGCGACGTTCTCGTCCATGTAGGTGCCGACCACCTCGCCGGTGCGGGCGTTGAACACCTCGAACGGGACGTCGACGTCCCTCGCGACGTCGCGCGACGAAGCCAGCGTCGTCGGCTCCACCCTGGCGCCGAACCGCCTCCCGAACTTGTTGGCGTAGGCGGGAAGGATCTGGTCGTAGAATCCGCGCATGCCCTCGCCGCCGACCTGCAGATTGACGCCAGAGAGCACCGAATAGCCGCTGTGATCGTCGATGCGATCGGCCACGCCCCGCCGCATCTTGTCCGCGACGTCCTTGCCGAATGTCTGCTCCACCTCGTCCAGCGTGACGTTGCTGCGGTTGAAGGCGAAGCGTCCCTCGCGGTCGAGCGCCTGAACCGTCACGGTATCGCCTGAGCGCGCCTTCCCGTAGTGCACCTCCGAGATGTGCTTCGACAGGTCGAACCGATCCGCCTGCTGGTCGCCCGTCGTCCAGGCGACGCGGTCGAAGCCGTTCTCGGCAGCCCAGCGCACCATCCGGCGGAATGCCGTCTCTTGCCACGTGCCCTTGAGGGGCGCGTCGGGGACCCGCCGGTCGGAGATGCTCGCGTCTTCGTCGACTGCCGCCCTGAACTCCTCCATGGCGGCCGCAAGCGCCTCCGTTTCGGTTGCCCCCGCGCTCGCCGGCAGGGTCCCGAGCCAACGCCCGGACGGACTCGCGACGTCCCAGCCAACGCCATTCCATCCGACCCGGAGATTGGCGGTCGGTGGCCGGGAGCCCGGCACGCGATATCCCTCACGGCGGCCCGCCTGATGCCAGTCCGACTGGATTTCCTCGATGAAGAGGACCCGCTCGCCGTTGGCGCCCGTGCGCTCATTGAAGCGGATATGCGCCAGGATGTTCGGCTCGTCGAAGTGGTTGGTGCGGAAGTTGTCGCGCAGCCCCCCGCGTTCGGCGATGGTCGCGCCCACCATGCGCTGATGCAGGGCGTCGCGCTGCCCTTCCAGCCGCTCTACCTCATCGGCCGCACGCCGATCCCGCGCGTCTCGAATGCGCCCGGACAGCGAGTCCCACTCGGCCATGAAAGGCGCAGAGGCAGTTGGCGTAGGCGCAACTTCGTCGCGGGCGGGCTCGCGCGGCAGCGTCAGCAGCAGCTCGCGGTAGTTCCGGCCGCCGGGGAGCGTGTACTGGTCGTATTTGGTCTCCTGGTCGGGCTGCCCGTCCTTCACGACCTCGCGGACCTGCACCTCCTGCGAGCGGAGGTAGTCGAGCACGTCCTGCTTGGTGATCGGCTGGCCGAGCGGCCGATCGCGCAGCCACTGCTCGACGCCGGACCATTCGATCTCGGCGCGCTTCACACCCTTCTGGGCGAGGTTCTGGACGATGCCGACCCACTGGTCCCGCGGGCCGCGGGTGATCTTGACGGCCTCGATGCCGCGGGTCAGGGCGGAGTAGAACGGCGGCGCCGGCTCCTCGGCGCGCGGCGCCTGGAAGCGCTCGGCCGGGTCTACCCGGTCGGCGGCCCCGGATCGTAGGGCGCCCGATCGCTCGTCGGATAGTCCGCCGGCATCGGTCCCACCGGCTCGCTCGGGAGCCGCGCCTCGATCTCCCTCGCCATCGCGAGGTTGTACGGGCGCTCGCTGTCCGGCGTCTCCGCCATCCTGCGGAACACCTTCGCCATGATCGCGGCGCTCTTCGCCTCGTACGGCGAGAAGGTCCCCTTGCTGCTGTTCTGCGCCATCGACCCGCCTCCTCGCGTTCTCCAGGATTGCGCTCGGCGTCGCCTTGTCGGCATCACCGAACAGCCCGGGTCCCGGTTGCGTCTTCCGCGCCTGCTCCACGTAGTAGAGCAGCTGCTCGGCGATCTTAGCCCGGCCGCGCGGCGCGCGGTAGCGAGTGTCGCGGAAGAAGGCGTGCAGGAACAGCTCGCCGCCGCGGCTGATGGTCTGCCCGCCGAACATGTCCATCTGCGCGGCGAGGTCGGCGACGTGCTGACCTTCGCTCCGGGCGCGCTGCACCAGCCGCACCGCTTCGAGTAGGTGCGTCGTGTACGTGCCCATGTCGGGGTCGATCGTCCCGGCCTCGGCCTCCGCCTTCATCTGCGCCCATGCCGGTGCCGCATCGACCAGGGCACCGCCGATTGCCTTGATGTCGTTGTCGGCGCTCTCGACCAGCGTCTCGATGAGGTTGGCGTCGCCGTAGGCGGCTCCCAGCATCGCGGCCTGGATGCGCCGCACGCCGGGACCGGAGAGGTTGCCCTGGCTGTCGATGACGCTGCCGCGTTCCGCCGCCGGCACGACCCGGTCGACGAAGCGCCGCACGAACTCCCGGTTCGCGGCCGCGGTGATGTCGCCGCCGCGCCACAGCGAGAACAGCGGGCCGACGTGCTGGGCATCCGCCAGCGCCTGCTCGGTCGCCGACATGGCGAGCGTCGTGCGGGCGTTCGATTCCTCGGCGATCCGGGCGCGGTCGGCCGCGGGCGCGTCGTTGATGCGGACCAGCACGGGCCGCTGCATCCCCTCGACGGGGTAGCCCTGGGCGGCGAGGTGCTCGCGGTAGCGGCGCGACGACGGCAGTGCCTGGCGGTAGGCGCGGCGCAGCGCCAGCACGCGACCGTTGCCGCTGTCGACCATGCCATCGGGACCGACCAGCGGGGCGCCGTCGGCGGTCGAGGGGTTGGCGTCGAGGCGGCGGGGATCGAGCCGGGACGCGATCTCGGCGACCTGCGCCTGGGAGGCGGCGCGGGTGCGGTCGCGCGGCTGCGAGCCGGTGAAGGCGGGATTGGGGGCGCCGTCGTCGGTCTGCGACGGGACGAGGCTGTCGAGCTCGACCAGGGCATAGCGCACCGGGACGTCGGTGCCGGCCGGGGTAATCGCGGTGTCGGAGCGGATGACGCGGGCGCCGAGCGGCGCAGGAGTCGCCGCCGGGCTAGTCGCGCCTGACGGAGCGGCGATCGGCGCGCCCGGCTGTGGTGCTGCGCGCGCCGCGGTCGCCGCCTGCTGCCAGTAGTCGGCCCGGACCTCGCCGTCGACCATGTCCGGTGCCTCGACGCGGCCCTGCGCATCGAAGTTCGCCGGCGACGTCATGAGATCGCGGATGTCGTCGAGGTAGTCCCGGGCGAAGCCGAGGACATGCCGGGGTGCCGAGAACGGCTGGCCGGCCTGCGCATCGCGAGCCGCCCATGGCGCGAACGCGTCGTAGAGCGCCTGCTGCTCCGCCCGCCACGGCCCGCTCATCCGATCCTTGCGCTGGGCGAAGTCGTAGAGGCGGGCGTGCAGCTCGTCGGGGAAGACGATCGTCTTCCGGCCGGCCGGGGTGTCGATGCTGCGGACGACGCCGCTCGCCGGTGCCTGCCACTGCCCGTCCGGTGGCGCGGACGTGGCCTCGGGCGGCGGGACCGCAGTGACGGGCTCCGGAGCGGCAACATCGCCCTGCGGGGCCGCTACGGGCTCGGCAGAGGGCGGCTCGACGGTCGGAGCCGGCTCGGGCGCGACCTGGGCGGCCGGCTGCGGGGGAACGACGGGCGCCTCGGGCACCGGCCCCGTCGCGACATAGGGGGCGCGCTCTTCCGTCCGCGCTCCGTCCGCGCTTGGTCCGCGCTCGCTCCGCGCATCCGCGCTCGAGGTCGCGGGCTCGGCCGGCACGGGCGTTGCCGGCACCGGCTGCACGACCTCGATCGCCATGCGGTCGGGGGCGACGTCGACCGTCTCGCCGTTCTCCAGCCGCACCGTGTAGGCCGGGGCGGAGATGGCGCGCGCCTCGCCCGGGCGCTCCGGGCGGGGCTCCTCGAACTCCTCGATCACGACGCCCTGGACGGTCTCGCCGGTCGGCAGCGTGGCGCGGATCACCGCACCGGGGCCGATCGCCTGGGCAGGTTCCGGCGGGACCGGCGCCGCGGGCTCGGGCGCCACGGGAGCGGCCGGCGGCGGAGCCGTCTCGATCGCGGTCGGCGCGGGAATGGCGGGTGCCTCGACGGGCGGCGTCGGCGCAGCGGTCGGCGGCGGGACGGGTGGAGCCGCACCGGGTGCGACTTGATCGGTTTCACGTGGAGCGGGCGGCGTCACCTGGATCGGCGGCAGCTCGATTGCGCCGTCGGGCAGGGTGCGTGCCGTGTCGAGCGGCGGCGGTTCGGGTCGCTCCGGCAGGACCGCGGGCGCGCGTCGCGAGAATGCGCCACCGGCTCCGCCAAGGATGCCGCCGACCGCGAAGCCGACCAGCACGTTCTCCGGGACGCCCTCGGCGATCGCCGCGTCGGGATCGTACGTTACCTGGGCGATGGCGTTCTGCATCGCCTGCTGGACGCCTTCGGTCGTGCCCTCGATGACGCCGGTGCGCAGCCCGGTCAGCACGATGGAGCGCAGCCAGCCGAATGCCCCCGGCGTCCTTGAGACGCCGCGGATCATGCTGTCGATGCTGAAGGCGTCGAGAAGCCCGGGCGCCACGCCGGCAGTCCCGGCCGCCGCCTGCTGTTCTCCGGTGGCGCCGGCCTGCGCAGCGCGCTGCTGTGCCTCGCCGGCCCCCATGAGGGCGCTGCCGACCCAGATGCCGCCCGGGATCGCCGCAAACGGCATCAGCACAGCGGTGGAGCCGAGACCCTGCGCGATCTGGCCGGCAAAGCTGCGCTCGGTCTCCTCGCTGGCCGGGAACATCGTGCGCAGCGAGCGGTCGTACCCTTCGTACCGCTCCTGGAGGGATGGCGACTCGGGATCGTCGATGCCGAGGTCGCGAGCCGAACGGACCGGACTTCCACGCACGACGTCGGTGATTGCCGCCGTCAGCATGTCGCGGCGCGTCGGCGACAGGTTCGACCTCTGGACTCGGCGCACGAGATCGCCGGCGGTGTCGCGGTCGCTGGGCTGCAGGGTGAGGTACTCGTCGTAGAGCGCGCGCGCCTCGTCCGACGGCTGCTGAGCCAGCCCGCCCTCGACATAGCGCCCCAGGGTCAAGCCTCCCTGCGCGACGCCGCGCGCGGCGAGGTTGGCGAGCCCTTCGCCCGTCGAGATGCCGCCATACGGATCGGTCGGGAACGGCACTGGATCGAGCGGTGCGGCAACAGGGCCGCCCAGGGCGAACGGCACTCCGCCCGCCTCGCCTACGCTCCAGCGATCGGTGTCGAGTTCCTGGTCGAGCTCCTGGGTCAGCGAAGGCAACACGCCCTGCGCGCCGGTGACGGCAGGAGCAGGATCGAACGCGGGTGGATCGGCGACGGTGAGCAGCCCGAGCCCTCGATTCGCCGGTGTCGGCGTGGCGATAGCCCCAGGGTCGCCGAGCCATGCCGGCTCCGCGTTGACGCCGAGGCCGATCTGCTGGTCGAAGATGGCGCGGGGAACGTCGCTGTAGAACTTGCGGTGCAGGCTGTCGGCCAGCTCCGCGTCGCTCAGGTCGTCGTAGACCGGATATGCGGCGCGGAACTCGGTGAGCTGCATCAGCGGCGCAGCCCCAGCGGGTCGCTGATCTGCGGTGCCTGCGGGGCCGCCGGCATCGCCGGGCCGGGCGTCATCGGGCCGACCGGCGGGGCGGCGGGAGCGGCGGGGCCGCCACCACCCTGCGACACCCTCTGCACGATCTCCCACGCCTTCGCCTCGGCTTCCTCGGGCGTGAAGGCCGGAGTGCCGCGCGTGGTCTTCTGCTGGCTGATCGCCGCGAACACCGAGCGGAAGAGCTGCTGCGGGTTCGTCTTGGCCGACGAGACCATCGCCCACGCCGACGCCTCGTCCTTCGCGACGCCGGCCTGTAGCAGCCACTTCGCGGTCTGGACGGCGGCGGGCTCACGGCCCGCACCGGCGCCGCCGACCGGCATGTCGGCGCGGCTGCGCGGGTCGCCCATGGCGTCGAGGGCGGCGGCGGAGTTTCCCCCGTTCCGCACGTACTCCCGGATGTAGCGCACCGCGGCGGTGCTGTCGTACTGGAGGCCAGGGATCTTCGCGACGTCCGCCACGGCCTGCCGCATCAGCGGGTTGCGGAGCAGCTCTGGCGGCAGGTTGATCCCGAGCCGGTTGGCGAGCATCGTGGCCTCCTGATCGCGGCCGGCGCCGATCATCTCGAACACCTTGAGCCCGAGCCGGTCCCGCTCGGTCAGCTCGTTCTGGACCATGCCGAACGCTGCCTGCCCGCCGCCCGGCGTCTCCGAGAGACGCTGGCGGGCGTACTGCATCCGCGGGTCGGTGAAACGGGAAAGCAGCGGGTCCGGCCCCTGACCGGCACCGCCCATCGTGCCGATCCCGGTCGACGAGCCGCCCGCCTGCATGTCGGCCATAGGGTCCATGGAGCGGACGGCCTGCACCTCCGGCATGGCGCTCAACCGCGCGTCCAGCGCCATGTCCTCGGCCGTCGGGATGCGGCCCCCCATGCCGGCGAGCGCGTCGTCACCCTGCGGCCCGACGGTGAGCAGCGAGAGACCCTGCTGCGCCCGCTTGGCGCGGAGCGGCGAATCGTACTGGCGGATCATGTCGCCGGCCGTCTTGCCGACGAGGTTCGGGTTCGCCGTCATGACCATCTGACGGCGGCGCGGGTCGGCCTCGACGACGTCGGAGACCAGGGCATCGGGCTGCCGCAGCAGGTTGATCGCGCCCTGCGCACCGAAGGCATGGGCCAGCCGCAGGTCGCCCAGCGACGGATCGCGGGCGAGCGCCCGGCGCAGCGTCGGCGCGTTCATCCGCGCCAGCTCTTCCGTGGCCGCGGCATCGACTGCCGGGATCGCCCGCATCTGGAGGATGTCGTTGCGGTCGTTCAGCATCGTCGGGTCGATGCCCATCGGCGCCAGTGCCTGTGCCACCCGCGGGTCGTTGGCAATGCGGGGCCACACCGCGAGCCAGGTCTTCTCCAGGAACTGGCTGTTGCCCATGGCCGAGGAGCGCGGGTTGCGCGCCGCCGGGTTGTTGCCCGGATTCTCGCCGGCCTTCACCCAATCGGCATAGCCGGCCGGGACCTGATAGCCCTGCCGGTCATCGGCGCCGGTGAGGGCGTCGTCGCCCGATCCCATCGCGAGGCTCGGGCGCGTCATGTCGGGGGCGCTCTGCGAGCGGGCACCGACGATGTTGCCGAGGTCCATGCCGGCGGCTTCCCGAAGCACGGCGTCGACCGCCTGCGCCTCGGAGGACTTCCGCTGCCGCTCCCCGAGATCGAAGCGTGCGGTGTCGATCCCGACGAGGTCGCGCTCCTGTTGGCGGCGGAACTGGTCTTCCGACCGCCACCCGGCAGTGAACGGGTTGACGGTGAGGAGATCGAGCGACGCCATCAGATACCCCCCACGACGCGACCGGCGGAATCGGTCAGGTAGTCGCTGCCGTAGTAGGACTGCGACCCGTAGTTCGTGCTGCCGGCCGGGATCGTGTCCGCCGACGACCAGTACGGGCTCGGCCGCACCGACTGCGTCCGGTCGTCCGCGATCATCCGCGACACCTGGCCGATCGTGCTGCCCCACAGCGAGGCGTTGTTGACGTCGCTCTGTACGTCCGGAAGCACCGCCGCCGGCCCGACCGCCGCGGCCTCTGCCTTGCGCTTGCCGTACATAGCCTCGCCGACGAGGTCGGCCTCGGTCAGGCCGTACTTCGCCATCTGGTCGTAGTAGGACGTCTGCTGGTCACCGATCTTGTAGGCGGCCTGCTGATCGTTCTTCGCGACGTCGAGGCTGCTGTCGTAGAGCAGCCGCTGTGCAGCCGAGAGCGCCTGCCCGCTGTAGGCGGCGCCGCTGTTGACCGCGCTGATGTAGGCCTGGGCGGCGGCCTTCTCGGCGTCGTAGCCGAGCCGGGCGGCATCGGAGGCGGCCTGATAGGCGATCTTGGCCGCGGCGTCGGTCGCCGAGAACAGGGTCCGTGCCGCTTCGGTGCGTGCGCCCAGCATGGCTTGTGCGCTGCTGGCCGCGGCCTGGAAGCCCTTGTCGGCGGAAGAGTAGATCGCCCGCTCGCCCGAGGCACCGATGATCTGGTTGGCGTTGAAGCCCTGGCTGTTGAGCTGGAGCATCGCCTGGTCGTTGCGCGCCCGGTTGCTGTCGAACGCCTTCGCCAGGAACGCGGCCTCGCCCTCGTTGGCGGCCGCCACCCCGGCCCGCCCGGCGCCGCGCAGCCCCGAGGCCGAGAGGCGGGCCTCCATGCCGCGGCGGAGTTCGTCGAGCGCCCGCTGCTGGCTCATCGTCAGCCGGCTCGGGTCGCTCTGCGCGATCGCCATGAGCTGCGGCAGCATCTGGAGACCGGCGTCCGCGTAGGGTCCCAGGGCCTGCCGGACGAGGTCCGGCGCCGTCATGACCATCTCGCGGTAGGCGTCCGCGGCGCTGGTCATGGCGCCGCCGTAGTCGCCCGCCGCCGAGACGACGGAGGACCCGAACTCGCCGGCCGCCGGGATCACGGTCGAGCCGTAGTCGCCGGCGGCACCGATCATCTGCCCGCCGGCGGTCGCCGCCCCGGCGCGCATCATGTCGCCGCCGGTGAGGGCACCCGACAAGTACATCTGGCTGATGGTCGAGGCGAGCTGCGGCATCGCCCGGGCGAAGGCCGAAGCCGCCGCCCTCACGTCGCCGCCGTACTGCGTCGATGCCGCCGCGATGATCTTCTGCGCCAGTTCGGTGCGATCGCCGAGATAGCCGCGCGCGCTGTCGATGCCGGAGAGCCGGGCGGCGAGCCGCTCGTCCTCGCCGAGCTGGAGCTGCGTCGCCTGATCCTGGTTGGCCTGGAGGATCTGGCCGGCGGCGGCGCTGTTCGCGTTCGACTGCACCGCGGCGCCCGCCACCGATCCGATGATCGGCACCGCGACCTTGGCGATGTCGACGGCGTCGCGCCAGCTCAGGTCTTCGAATACGGAGCCGATGCCGGACGCGACGTCGTCGATGAAGCCCATCGGCATCTCCTCAGATGTTCAGCGCCGACAGGCCCCGCCCGAACCCGGGCGCGAAGCCGGTGCGGTACCGGGGCGCCGGGATGAACGAGACCGGAACCGGCGCGCCCGCCCCGCCGGTCGGCTGCGGGGTCGTCGGCGGGGGCGGCGGAGGCGGCGGAGGAGGAGGCGGTGGGGGTGGAGGCGGCGGGCTCGTGGTCTGCTGGCCGCCACCACCGGCGCCGCCGCTCGTGCCGCTGTTGGTCCCGAAGCTGCTGGTCGGCACCGCATAGGGCGCGGTGGCGCCGGGCGAGATGCCGTAGCCGGCGTCCGCCGTCATGTCCCACGGCAGGTTGGCGCGCTCGCCCTCGGCGAGGTCGCGGCCATAGAACCGCTTCTCGAAGTCGTTGACGATGCGGCTCGCCATGTCGCCGCCGTAGGCGCGGGCGAGGTCGGCCGTCTTCGAGCCGGGGAAACCCAGCATCGGGACGTAGGAGCCGTCCTTGTTCACGAGGTAGCCGTTGCCGTCGCGGAACTGGCCGTACTGGTCCTGGTAGAGGCCGTTGCCGACCGGCAGAAGCTGGCCGCCGAAGTCCGACAGGATGACCCCGTCGGGGTACATGTAGATGATGCCGCCGGCGACGCGCTTGATCGAGGTCGCCTTGTCCGTCGTGTATTTGGCGCGGCTGCCGCCGGTCGTGCCCTGGCCGGAGCGGAGGCCGCCCTCCATGCCGGGCTGGTAGCCGGGCACGAACTTCTGCCAGTCGTTCGGACGCACCGCGACCAGCGCCTCGAAGGCGTAGCCGTTGCCCTCCGCCGCCTGCTTGCCCGCCCAATCCTCCGACCATGCGACATAGGGATCGCCGGTGCCGCCGTTGCGAACGTCCCAATGCGGGAGGTTCATGTACTTCCAGCCCGGCTGCATCGTGCCGTCCGCGCCCATCTGCGCGTACTGCATCGACGGCGGCGGGCCGGCGTTGTAGCCGGTGATGCCGCTGGTCGCGTCCTGGAACTGCGGCGGGATCACACCCGGCGGCAGGTACTGGCCGTCGATCATGTAGCCGGGGTGGGTGACGCCCGGCATCGTCGGCCCCTGGACGGCCGTCTTCGGGTCCCACTTCTCGCGCGGCCGGCGGGTGACGGTGTCGCCGTTCTCGTTGACGTAGCTGAGCGGCGGCAGGGCGGCGGAGCCACCGGCCGGCGTGCCGCCCGTGCCGTAGCCGGCCCGCATCTTGGCTTCGGCTTCGGCCTGCGTGCGCTCGCGCGCGGCTTCGGCCGCATCGGACTGCGATTCCTGCTGCGCGCGCTGCCTCGCCGCCTCCTCCGGGCTCGGCAACTGCTTGGCGCGCTCGGCATACTGCGCGTCCGTCCAGCCAAGGGCGCCGGTCCAGTCCAGGCCGGTGCTCTGGTTCATGCTCGCGAGCGTGCTGGGGTCCCGCGCGACCGCATCCCGCGCGACGCCGGCGAGCGCTCCGTTCGGATCGTTCTGCACGCTGCGGTACAGCGCATCGAGGTTGCTGCTGCCGGCGGCGGCCGGCGGCGGAGGGGGCGGCGGGCTCGTCCCGCGCGCGGCATAGGCCGCGCTGTCCGACGCCTCGCTGTTCTGCCGCACGGGCTGGCGGGTCGACGGCGTCACGGCCTGCTCGCCCCAGCCCGCCGCGCCGTCCTGGTTGACGTCCTGCACCTCGTTGCCGAGGGCGGAGCCCCAATCCTTCCCGGTGCGGCGGTTCATGTCCGCCATCTGCTCGGGCGAGGCGTTGCGGACCATGCCGCGCAGCGCCTGGGAGACGCCGTCGTCGCCGCGCTGCACCGTCTCGTAGAGCTTGTCGTACATGGCCGAATGGTCGACCGCACCCGGCGTCCCGCTCGACTGGCTTTCCTCGTATGCGGAATAGTCCGGTGCGGCACCGGTGCTGTCGTCGATCCAGGCGCCGTCGCGGTAGACCGTCGCGAACTCGGGCAGGCCCGTCGCGGGGTTGATGGTGCCGGAGCCGCCGCGCGCCTTGAGCAGTGCGGCCTCGTCGCGGTTGATGTGGGCGACGATGCTGTCGCCGCCGCGCCCCATCCCGGCAAGCTGCTGGCCGATCGCCGAGGTCGGCCGCGGCGTCTCGCCGACGGTCAGCGCCGAAAGGCCGCTCGCCGGGCGCGCCGACACCGGGGCCTGGTACTGCGGCGTCGGCCGGCGGTTGCCCGTGGTCGCGGCATCGGGCTGGATGTTGCGGCGCGGGCGGGTGGTGGCCGGGCCGGAGACCCGGAGCATGTCGAGAGAGGCCATCAGCCGATCGCTCCCCACTGATAGTCCCGCAGCACGTCTCGCTCGGCGGGCTTGGTGAGATTCCCGGGCAGCTCGCCCAGCTCGTCGCCGGTCGCGACGGCGCCCCAATCCGGGGAGCCGGGGCCGGTCATGCCGTACATGTCGTAGGTGCGCAGCCCGGCATCGAAGAACTCGCGCCCGCGATCGGAGCCGATGGTCCCGCGGTAGGCGTCGATCGTCTCGGGCGCCCAGACGCTGGCTTCGGTGTTGCCGCCGCCGCCGACCATCAGGTTCGCTCGGTCCTGCCAGAGGTTCCACTGCTCGGGCACCGCATGCGGCGCATCCCAGGCCGGCAGCGACTGATCCTGCGTGACGCGCGCGATCTGCTGCGAGCCCGTGGCGTAGTCTCGGCCCTGTGGCAGCGGCTCGTAGTCGACGGGAAGCCCCATCTGGCCGCGCGCGATCTGCCGCCCGCTGCTCACGGCCAGGCCTTCGTTGCGGTACGGGGCGCCGCCGATCGAGAAGTAAGGGATATCGCTTTTCCGGCTCATCGAGCCGACGTCGGTCACCAGCGGGTCGACCTTCGAGGGATCGCCGCCGTCGTACCAGTCGCGGTCGCCGACCCACAGATCGTGCAGGCCGGCCGCCTGCGCGACGCGCGGTCCACCGATCGGGCTGAAGCCCTCGTCGAGGTCGCTGATGCCCTGGCCGAACGACACCGGGCCGTCTGTCGGCGGGATCGATGCGAGAAGCTGGAACAGCGCGTAGAAGGCGGCCGCCGGCCCGAATGCGGCCATGGCGCCACCGATGCCGGCCCCGAGCCCGAGACCCGCACCCTCGGCGAGCGCGCCGCCGCCGAAGGCCGCGGAATCCATGAATGCCGTTCCGGCAAGCTCGGGCGCGAACAGCCCCGAACCAGCCGCAACGCCGCCGCCCTCCGCCGCCAGCGGAGCCGCAGCGGCCGTCGCCCCGCCGTCGAAGCCGAGCGCGCCGCCGATCTCCGACCAGCTCGGGATGAACGAGGTGGCGTCGGCATAGGTCTCCGGCGCCAGGTACTGGAAGGCGCGGCGGCCCAGCGACAGCACGTCGCCGACCGGGAATCCCCCGTCGCCGGTCTGGAGCACCTGCCCACTGTTGCCATATCGCGGCACCAGGTTGCCGGTCTCCTCGCCGCCGTCGATGGCGCCGCTGACGTAGAGGTCGGAGAGCGTCGCCATCAGGTGATCTCCGGCATCGCGGCGATGATGGCGTCGACCCGGGTCGCGATGGCCTGCACCTCGTCCTGGGTCGGCGGGTTCGAGACGGTCATCGCGAGCGGGGCCAGGGCCGCAACCGCCGCCATGGCGCGGACGGAGGCGACCAGCATCGCGTACTGCTGCTGCTGGTACTGGCTGATCTGGCCGACCTGCTCCTCCGTCGACCCGGAGAGGCGTGCCGGCGGGACGAGCGTGATCTTCGCCATGGCAGCCTCCTCAGTGGCCGAGATCGGTGACCAGGATTTCCATGCTCACGATCTCGATCGGCATCGCGGCCGAGACCCGGTATTCAAATTGAAAGGTCCGCCCCATGCCGAGCGGGCCGGTGTGGACCAGCATCGTCCGGTCACCGGCGATGCCGAGCGGGCGCGACAGCCAGGACGTGAACCCGCGGTTGTCACGGTTGACGCGGAGCTGGATCGTCGTCGCGTCGCTCGGTGCCCGGCCACGCTCCAGCCTGATCCGCATGTCGTCGATGCGCTTGCTCCCGCGCATGTCGAAGTGCCCGGTGCGGCCCAGCATCTGCGTGATGCCGCCATCCTGGGCGTAGGTCTCGTCGTCGACTTCGTAGATGACGCCGTCGCCGCCGACGAAGTCGCGGCCCCAGACGCTGACGATCGACCAGCCCGGCCAGCGACCCGGCTGCGACTTCACCTCGTCCCAGCCGTAGAGGCTCGACCACCGCTGCTGCCGGTAGTCGAACAGCAGCGTCACGCCCTTGGTATCGTAGACCGTGGTCGCGTTCGGTAGCTGCAGGATGATGAAGCGGTTGCCGCGGAAGTTGGCGACGAGCGAGAAGGCATCGGACCAGTCGTCGATCTTCTCCAGCCGCGCCTGCATCGGCACCGACACCGGCTGGGCGAGCTGCCCGCTGATCCGGCTGAACTCGCGCAGGGACGTGACGCCGTAGAGCGCGTTCTCGGCGAACGCCAGCGTGTACGGGGCATAGCTGCCGTCGCCGGCCGTCCAGCGCCGGAAGAAGGGCGCGGTGCCGTCCGGGTTGCGCTCCCATTGCTCGATCGAGGCCGGCCCGCCCAGGATCACCTCGTTGAAGGCGGTCACGATCAGGCTCGTGATCGGGTCGTCCTTGGCCTCGGCGGTGAAGACGTTGAGCGGGTCCCAGGTCGTGTACGGCGCCGGGGCGTACTGGAAGCGGCCGGAGCCGATCTCGTTCGCCAGGACGTAGCCGTCGACGTAGCCGACATGGCTGGCGAGCGGGGCGTCCTTCGACAGGAGGTCCGTCTTGGGTCCGACCAGCCGGACGATCGGCCCGCCGGCTGCGAACAGCATGTCGTCCTGGGTCTTCGCCGCGATGACGCGGCGGCCGCCGGACACCGGGACGCCGGTCACGTTGGTGACCGTCCGGTTGGAGCCGATCCGGTAGACCAGCCCGAAGCTGGTGACGCAGATCATGTCGCCGCGATGCTCGAAGAGGTAGTCGCGACCCGGCGACGGCGGTCGCAGCCACTCCTTCAGCCCGGGGAACCGCGAATGCGTCTTCGCCTCGGTGATGAACCCGTTTTCCAGGCGGGCATTGCCATTGCGCAGCGCCGTCTCCGCCACGTTCTGATAGACGGGGGAGTAGATCGGGACCTCGACCCAGCGCGCCATCTCATCCCTTCGTGACGCGGGCTTTGACGTTCCACTCGAAGGTCCGGCCGACGACGCCCTGCACCTGCACCTGCGCCTCGTTGCTGACCGCGACCAAGAGGTTGTCGGCGCCCGTCATCCCGACGCTTTCCGAGAAGTGGTCGGCGAGCGACCCCATGACGGAGACCGACGGGTTCGACAGGTTGCCGTTGACGAACGCCCGGGTGACGCCGGCGACCTGGATCGCCTCGTTGTCCTGGAAGGTGCCGGAGATCGCGCGCAGCGACAGCGTGCCGGATGCGGTGGTGCCCGAGACCGCGGTGACGTAGGCCGTCGCACCCGACGTCCCGCCCGCGATCGTGGTCCCGACGCCGATCGCCACGGTGCCGCCGTCATAGGCGAGGTCGGCGGTGTCGCGCCGGGCGGCGTGGGTCCAGCGCCAGACGCCGTGCCCCTCGCCATCGACCTGGTTGGCGGTTGCCGTGACTTCGACGGCGACGACCTCGCCCGGCTCCATCGCGATCGCGATCGCCTTGGTCGCCGTGGCGTCGGCCGTGGTGCCGGCGACCGCACCGTCCTCGTTGACGCGCCAGCGCTGAATCTTCGTGCCGTCGCCCGAGATGCGGACGTCGGAATCCTCCAGGCAGTCGATGAGCGTGATCTGGTTGCGGGTGGTCGTCGCGACGATGAATTCGACGGCCGAGAAGCCCATGTCCTCGAACTGCACGTCCTGGCACTGGCCGTCGAAGCGCAGGTTCGCCCGCTCGACATAGCCGGCGCGGAACTGGACGTTCAGGGTCTCGTTGTTGACCCCGGCCGGGGTCACATCCTCGATCGCGACGGCGTCGTCGTAGTCGCGGATCGAGACGTCATAGAAGCGGGTGAAGAGCGCTCCGGTGAGCCGGATGGCATCGTCGGTGCCCTCGTAGCAGATCAACCGCTCGAACGTGCTGTGCCACACCGGCTCGCCGTCGTTCTCCAGCCAGAGGCCGATCTCCTGGCAGGTCGTGATGACGCCGCCGAGCCAGCGGAAGTCACGGACCTCGGCCGCATCGCCCTGCAGGTGGACGCCGTACTGCGCCCCGGAAATGGCGACGTCGTAGAAGGCGCCGCGCTGCCCGCCATTGATGTGGACGTTCTTCTCGAACCGCTTGATCTCGACGCGCAGCAGGTAGAGGTCGTCGATCTCCTCGGCGTAGAGGCCGGTCGAATCGGCGACCACGTTGACGCCGTCGAGCGTCAGGTCCTGGAGCCCGGCCAGGTCACCCGCCAAGGTCACGACGCGGCCGGCCACCGCGGAGACCAGCACCGTCGCGCCGCGCCGCCAGCCGCACAGGATGACCCCGGCCGGGATGCTGATCTGGGTGATTTCGATGGTGCCGGACGGCAGCATGACGTAGCCGCCGTTGCGCGCCCCCGCGGCGCCGATCGCCGCCATGATGGTGGTGGTGTTCGTGGTCGGGCTCGACCCGATCTCGCCGTAGTCGGCCGCCCAAATCTGTTGCCCGAAGTGGCTTTCGAGCGGGCGGGCCTGATTGCCGCCCTGGGCGGTGACCAGCGCCAGATCGGCGTCGGCGCCGTCCAGCGACGTCAGCGGGATTTGGTGGACGCCGGTCTGGTCGACCGCGTCGATGTCGAGGTAGTAGGCGTCGGGCGTGTAGAGCGGGTCGGTGAACTTGCCGTAGTGGGTCCCGTCCTCACCGACCCGATCGAGAAGGATCTGCGGGTTCGGCGCCTCGTCCGTCATCGCGACGTCGCGGAAGACGCGGGCCGGGAAGTCGGTGCCGGCCTTGTAGATGTAGACCCGGGCGCCGCCGTAGTCGGGCTGCCAGATATCGAACGGCTCGACCAGCCCGGGCGCCCGGATCGCGGACGCCACGTTCTTGTTGCCGAGCGCCTCCTCCTGCGCCGCCGAGAGGCCGGCAGTCGGGACCCCGGCCAGGCCGAGGCGCGTGACCGAGGTCATCGTCTATGTCGCCCGCGCGCTCAGACGATCACGAACTCGTCGGTGTCGGCCGCGGCTTCGGTCAGCGCAGAATGCGTCAGCGCCTTCGTCGAGCCGTTGTAGTCGGTGATGGCCGCGGACTGGCCGGCGAGGTTGCCGGTCACGAAGACGATGGAGCGGCCGTTGTAGTGGTCGTTCGTCGCCTCGGTCAGGTTGGTGTTGGTCACCGTCGTCGTCGAGCTCGAGCCCGAGACGGCGCCGCGCACGATCGTCTTGGCCGCGTCCTCAAGGTTGTCGGCCGCCGTGGCCGACCCGCTGATCTGGTGGACGTCGGCCGGGATCGTGTCGCTGCCGCCGATGAAGGAATCCCACACCACGGAAGGGACGACCATGAACTGCTGCTTGACCGGCCGGCACACCGAGGTGTCGGCGATGAAGACGGTCAGCAGGCCGAGCGTGTCGGTGTGGCTCGCCGTCAGGCTCAGGTTGTAGAGGCCATCCTGCAGATGGGTGAAGGTCGCGCCGGAGATGTCGACCGTCGAGCCGCTGTCGTGCTTCACCAGCTCGGCGGCATCGGCGGCGCCGAGCGTGACGCCGGTCTCGGGGGTGAAGCCGTCCGACGCGTCCACGAACGGGCCGACCGGGACCTTCACCGCGGTGGACTGCCGCAGCGCGAGAGCGTTCATGTCGGGG
>JBFWXJ010000047.1:0-21960 GCA_050187535.1 Alphaproteobacteria bacterium
CGCGACCATCTCCACGAAGTTCGAGAACGGGGTCGGGTTCTCGAACGGGTGGGCGGAGTTGGCGTTGAAGAAGCCGCCGCCGTTGGTGCCGAGCATCTTGATCGCCTCATGCGAGGCGACCGGCCCGACGGCGATCGTCTGCTTTGCCCCCTCGAGCGTCGTGGCGTCGAAGGTACCGTCCAGCGTCTGCGGCATGCCCTGCCACACGAAGACCAGTGTCAGCACGATGCAGGCCGGAATCAGCACGTAGAGCGTGATCCGGGTGAGGTCGACCCAGAAGCTCCCGAGCGTTCGCGCCGACGCGCGCGCGAAGCCGCGGATGACGGCGACCGCGATGGCGATGCCGGTGGCGGCCGACACGAAGTTCTGCACCGTCAGGCCGGCCATCTGCACGAGGTGCGAGAGCGTCGTCTCGCCGCCATAGTTCTGCCAGTTCGTGTTGGTCACGAAACTGACCGCCGTGTTGAAGGCGAGGTCGGGCGGCACCGCCGCCATGTCGGTCGGGTTGAGCGGCAGGACATCCTGCAGGCGCTGGAGCGCGAAGAGCGCGAGGAAACCCGCCAGGTTGAACGCGAGCATCGCCGATGCGTAGGCGAGCCAGTGCTGCTCGTCGCGCGCGTCGACTCCCGCCAAGCGGTACAGTGCCCGTTCCACCGGCTGCAAGACCGGTGTCATCGGCGTGGGCTCACCAGAAAGCACGCGCGTCATGTACCCGCCGAGCGGTTTGGTCAGCGCGACCACGAGCAGGCAATAGACGAGAATCTGCAGCCATCCGTTGGCGGTCATGGCGAAGTCCTCAGAAACGTTCCGGGCGCAGGAGCGCCCAGATCAGATAGACGAGAAGCAGCACCGTTACGGCGCCGCCAAGCAGATAGTCAAAGATCATTTGAATCCTCGTGGATCAGAGATGATCGCAGGCGGCGGCGTAAGCTGTGGTTGCCGCGAAGAACACCAAACCCACGGCGAGAAAGAGCAGGTCGGCCATCGAACTTCCTTCCCGTTTGCATGCCGGCGGTCGGCGACGCGTCTCGTTCGTCGAGGCGCGCAGCGTGCGGCCACTGAGGATGTCGCCCTCCCATCGCACGGGAACGGACCTCCTACGCTTCAACGTCGAGCCCACCCGAGCCAGAGGCATTGATTTGCCGCAAGGTCGGGAAGATACCGCTGAAGTGACGCGTACAAGTTGCCGGCGAGGCCGTAAGATTGCGATGGCGGTTCGGCGCCGGCGCGTAAGGAATCCGTCAGGATCGGTGCGCGTGGCTCGACAGTTGATCGCGGGCTTCCAATAAGGGGGCATGGGCGATCGAACGGGCGGAGAATGCGACACATGGCGGAGGAGCCGGAACGACCCGAGCCGGAGGCGCTGCTGGCGGACGCCGCCAAGGAAGGGCGGGGTCGGCTCAAGGTTTTCCTTGGGGCGGCCCCCGGCGTCGGCAAGACCTTCGCCATGCTGGAGGACGCGCGTCGCCGCAAGGCCGAAGGCGTGGACGTGGTCGTCGGACTCGTCGAGACGCATGGCCGGGCCGAGACGGAGGCGCTGCTGAGCGGACTCGAGTTGATGCCACGCCAGGTGGTGAACTACCGCGGGCGCACCTTCAGCGAGATGGACATCGACGCCGTGCTGGCCCGCCGGCCGCAGCTCGCGATCGTCGACGAGCTGGCGCACACCAACGTGCCGGGCAGCCGGCATCCCAAGCGCGCCCAGGACGTCGAAGAGCTGCTCGATGCCGGGATCGACGTCTACTCCGCCCTCAACGTCCAGCACCTGGAGAGCCTGAACGACGTGGTCGCGCGCATCTCGGGCGTGCGCGTGCGGGAGACCGTGCCGGACGGTGTGCTCGAACTGGCCGACGAGGTCGAGCTGATCGACCTGCCGACCGACGAGCTGATCCAGCGCTTGCGGCAGGGCAAGGTCTACGTCCAGGAGCAGATCGCCCGCGCCATTCAGAACTTCTTCTCGAAGGGCAACCTGACCGCGCTGCGCGAGCTCGCCATGCGGGTCGCGGCCGACCGGGTCGACGCGCAGATGACCGCCCATATGCGCAGCCATGCCATCGCCGGGCCGTGGCCGACGCAGGAGCGCATCCTCGTCTGCGTCAACGAGGCGCCGGTCGCCAAGGCCCTGGTCCGCAGCGCCAGGCGGATGGCGGAGCGGGCGCGCGTCGGTTGGATCGTCGTCAACGTCGTGACGCCGCAGCGCGAGACCCTGCCCGATGCGGCCAAGGATGCGATCGGCGACGCGCTGCGGCTCGGCGAGACGCTGGGTGCGGAGATCGTGACGCTGACCGCCGAATCGGACGTCGCCGGCGAGATACTCGACTATGCCCGTTCGCGGAATGTCAGCCGGCTCGTCGTCGGGCGGCCGCGGCGACGCGGGCCGCTCGCCTTCTTCCTGCGCGAGACGGTGGCCGAGAAGCTGATCCGCCGCGCCTCCGATTTCGAGGTGACGCTGATCGCCGCCGATGCGCGCGATCGCAGTCCGACCCTGCAGGGGCCGTCGTTTCGGCCGGAACGCGATCCCGTGCCCTACCTCTGGGCGACGGCTGCGGTGGCGGTCGCGGGCTGCGTCGCGTGGGCGGTGGATGCTCTGCTGCCGGTGGACAGCCTGTCGCCCGTCTTCCTCGTGGCAGTGCTGGCGGTGGCGTCGCGCTTCGGCCTGTGGCCGTCGCTCTTCGCCGGCGTGGCCGGCTTCGTCACCTACAACTTCTTTTTCACCGAGCCCTACTACACGCTGCTGGTGAGCAGCCGTGACGACCTGCTGGCACTGCTTCTTTTCCTGGTGGCGGCCGTGTTCACCGGCAATCTCGCCGGTCGCCTGCGCGCCCAGGTGACGGCGCAGCGCGCCATCGCCCGGCGAACCTCGAACCTCTACGAGTTCAGTCGCAGGGTCGCGAGTGCCGCCAGCCTGGAGGACGTCGTATGGGCGGCGGTCCACCACGTCGCCTCGACGCTGCAATGCCGGGCGCTGGTCCTGGCGCCGGGGGAGGACGGGCGCCTCGCGATCATCGGCGGCTATCCGCCCGAGGACCATCTCGACGCCAAGGACCGCGGTGCCGCGGAATGGGCCTGGGAGCATGGGGAGAAGGCGGGTTGGGGGTCCGACACATTGCCGACATCCGCCTGGCTGTTCCTGCCCTTGCGCACGCCGCAGGGCGCGGTCGGCTTGCTCGGCGTCGCCTTCGAGAACCGGCAGCACCTGCTGCCGGACGAGCGCCGGCTGCTGGATGCGCTGGTCGACCAGGTGGCGCTCGCCGTCGAGCGCACCCGGCTCGTCGCCGATCTCGAACGGACCCGCCTGCTGTCGGAGACGGAGAAGCTGCGCTCGGCACTTCTGTCGTCCGTCAGTCACGACCTGCGCACGCCGCTGGTCTCGATCATCGGTGCCGCGTCGGGCCTGCTGTCGGCCGATGCCGCGCTGGGGCCCGACGGCCGCCGCCAGCTCGCCGAGGCGATCCGCGAGGAGGGTGACCGGCTGAACCGGTACATCCAGAACCTTCTCGACATGACACGCCTCGGCTACGGCGCGCTAAAGCTCAACTTCGATTGGGTCGACCTGCGCGAGGTGGTGGGGCGGGCGGTGCGCCAGCTCGGCGCCGTGCTGCGCCACCACGAGGTGACCGTCGACGTACCGGCGCAGCTCGGCCCCGTGCGTGCCGACCCGGTGCTGCTGGAGCAGGTGATGGCCAACGTCCTCGACAATGCCGCCAAGTACGCGCCGGCCGGCACGGAGATCGTGGTCGCAGCGCGAAACGAGGGCGATACGGTGGCGATCGACGTCGTCGACCACGGGCCCGGCATCCCGCCGGCCGATCGCGAACGGATCTTCGACATGTTCTATCGCGTGCGCGCCGGCGATGCGCAGAAGGCGGGTACCGGCCTCGGCCTCGCCATCTGCCGCGGCATCGTCGAGGCCCATGGCGGCACCATCCGCGCCGGGGCGCCCGAGGGCGGCGAGGGGACGCTGATCGCGATCCGCCTGCCCGCGTCGCAGGCGACGGCATGAGCGATCTGCCGCGCCGCATTCTCGTCGTCGACGACGAGAACCAGATTCGCCGCTTCCTGCGGGTGGCGCTGGAGGCGCACGGCTTCGCCGTCACCGAGGCGATCCGCGGCCGCGACGGCATCGCGAAATGCGCGACGGAGCCTCCCGACGTGGTCATCCTCGATCTCGGCCTGCCCGACATGGACGGCACCGAGGTGGTGGCACGCATCCGCGAATGGTCGAAGGTCCCGATCCTCATCCTGTCGGTCCGGCAGGCCGAGGCGGAGAAGGTGGCGGCACTCGACGCCGGCGCCGACGACTATGTCGTCAAGCCGTTCGGCATCGCCGAGCTGCTGGCGCGCATCCGCGCGCTGCTGCGCGGCCGCCGCGGCGAGGGGCCGACGGCAGAGCCGGCGGAGCACGTCGTGGGTGCGCTGCGCGTCGACCTGGCGCGGCGTGAGGTCCATGTCGGCGACCGGCCGGTCAGGCTGACGCGCAAGGAATTCGACCTGCTGGCCGTGCTGGCGCGGAACGCCGGCCGCATCGTTACCCACCAGCAACTGCTCCGCGCCGTCTGGGGCAAGGCGCACGAGAACGACACCCACTACCTGCGCGTGTTCGTCGGCCAGCTCCGCGACAAGCTCGACGACGATGCGGCCCGCCCGCGTTTCATCCTGAACGAGCCGGGAGTCGGTTACCGCCTGCTCGACGAGTGATGACGGTCAGCCGATCACCGCCGACAGGCGATCGTGGTCGGCCCTGGTCTCGGCGATCAGCCAGTCGCGGATCGCCAGCACTACCGGCCGCAGCGGCTTCGTGCGCGGCGCCATGAGATGGAAGGACTTGCCGGTCGCGACGCGCCGGTCGGACGCCGGGACGAGCCTGCCGTCGAGCAGCGCGCTGGCGATCGACGTCATCCAGCCGAGCGCGATGCCCTCGCCGTTCATCGCCGCCTGCAGCACGACGGCGTAGTCGGTGAAGGCCATCCAGGCGCCGTGTCGGTCCTCGCCCCACAGGCGGCCCCAGTCCTCCAGCGGGTCGGAGAGCTGCAGCAGCACATGGCCCTGCGGCCGCAGGGGCCGCTCCAAGGGGCCGTTGCGCTGGAGATAGGCGGGGCTGCACACGGGCAGCACGATCTCCGGCGCGAAGGGCCAGGAATGGACGTCGTCGTCATTGTCGCCCGCCATGCGGGTCCCGAGATCGACCGCGCCGAGGCCACCGCGCAACGTGCCGGAAATGAGCTGGAAGCGCACGTCGACCCCGGGGAAGGCGGCGTTGAAGTCGCCGAGCCTGGGTATGAACCAGTGCATGACGAAGGCGGTCGAGAGCGAGAGCTCGACCACCTGCTTGCGGCTCGACTGCGCGGCGATCTCGTGGATCGCCGTCTCGATGCGCGCGAAGCCCTCGGCCAGCGCCCGGTACAGCACCTGGCCTTCGGCGGTCAGGTCCAGTCCGGCCGGGCTGCGGGTGAAGAGGGCGACGCCGAGGCGCTGCTCCAGCTCGGCGATGTTCCGGCTGGCCGATGGCTGGGTCAGGTTGAACTCGCGCGCCGCGGCGCTGCAGCTACCCGTGCGCGCCGCCGCCTCGAAGATGAGCAGGGCACGCGGCGAGGGGATCAGCCGGGCCAGTCCGACCATACGCAGAGCGTATATCCCCCCTTCGCATTGTCAAGCTGACGTGGGCGCCTGGGCATGGATGATGGAGCACCCTCCGAGGAGACCGCCTTGGCCGCCCTGCACGCCGAGACTGCGACCGCCCCTGCCCGCGACCCGCTGCTCCAGCCGCTGCGCATCAAGAAGCTGCACCTGCGCAACCGCGTCATGAGCACCAGCCACGCCTCGACCCATGACGAGGGCGGGCTGCCCGGCGAGAAGTACCAGCGCTACCATGAGGAGAAGGCCAAGGGCGGGCTGGCGCTGACCATGTTCGGCGGCTCGTCGATGGTGTCGCCGGATTCGAGCTGGGGCGGCGGCCAGATCGACGTGTCGAGCGACCGGGTGCTGCCGTACCTCCAGCAATTCTCCGAGCGCATCCACGCCCAGGGTGCCGCGATCATGTGCCAGATCTCGCATCTCGGCCGGCGCGCCGATGCGATGGCCTGGAACTGGCTGCCGACGATGGGCCCGTCTCGGGTGCGCGAGACGCGCCACCGCAACTTCCCGCGCGAGATGGACCGCGGCGACATCGACCGGGTGATCCGCGACTACGCCACCGCCGCGCTGCGCTGCAAGGAGGGTGGGCTCGACGGCGTCGAGACGGTGACGGGCGGCCACCTCATCGGCCAGTTCCTCTCGCCCCGCACCAATCTGCGCACGGATGAGTTCGGCGGCTCGACGGAGAACCGCGCACGCTTCGGCCTGATGGTCCACGAGGCGATCCGCAAGGCCGTCGGCGACGACTGGCTGGTCGGCATCCGCTTCGCCGTCGACGAGGACATCGAGGACGGCATCGACTTCGAGGAGTGCCTCAGGCTCGCCCGCATTCTCGAGAGCGCCGGGCATATCGACTTCTTCAACTGCATCTTCGGCCGGATGGACACCGACCTGGCGTTGGCCGAGCACAACATGCCCGGCATGTCGCAGCCGCTGGCACCCTTCCTGCGGCCCGTCGGCGCCTTCCGGCGCGAGACCAAGCTACCGGTCTTCCACGCCGCCCGCATCCCCGACCTCGCGACGGCTCGCCATGCCGTCGCCGAGGGCATCGTCGACATGGTCGGCATGACGCGCGCGCACATGGCCGATCCGCAGCTCGTCAACAAGCTGGCGCGCGGCGAGGCGGAGCGCATCCGGCCCTGCGTCGGCGCCTCCTACTGCATGTACAAGAAGACCAACTGCATCCATAACCCGGCGACCGGGCGCGAGGAGTACCTGCCGCAGGTGATCCAGCGTTCCCCCGACGCCGGGCGCCGGGTGGTCGTCGTCGGCGGCGGGCCGGGCGGGCTGGAGGCGGCCCGTGTCGCGGCCGAGCGCGGCCACGAGGTGGTCCTGTTCGAGGCGGGCGCGAAGCTGGGCGGCCAGCTCCTGACGGCAGTTCGCGCGACGTGGCGGCGCGACCTCATCGCCATCGTCGACTGGCGGCAGTCCGAGCTGGAGCGGCTCGGCGTCGATGTCCGCCTCAACCGCTGGGCCGAGCCCGACGACGTCCTGGCCGAGCGGCCCGACACGGTGATCGTCGCGACCGGCGGTATCCCCGACACCGATTGGGTCGACGGCGCCGAGCACTGCGTCAGCGTCTGGGACGTGCTGTCGGATGGCGGCCGCGCCAAAGACGAGGTCATCGTCTACGACGGCACCGGCCGCCACGAGGCCGTCTCCTGCGCGCTCCACCTGGCCGAGCAGGGGCGGGACGTGCAGTTCGTCACCATCGACGACAACATGGCGATGGAGATGGAGTACAACGCCCGCGTCGTCTACCGGAAGCGGTTCGCCGAGAACGGCGTGCGCACCACCTTCGACCACCAGCTCCGCCGGGTGCGGGCGAGCGGCAACCGCCTGATCGCCACCTTCCGCCACGAGCTGACCGGCACCGAGATGGAGCTGACGGCGGCCCAGGTCGTCGTCGAGCGCGGCACCGTTCCCGTCTGCGAGGTATTCGACGGTCTGCGCGCCCGCTCGGTCAACGACGGCGTCACCGACATCGAGGCGCTGGTCGCCGGCCGGCCGCAGCGCCCGCGCCCCTCCGGGGGCTCCTTCGAGCTGCACCGCATCGGCGACGCCGTCACCAGCCGCAACGTCCACGCGGCGATCTACGACGCCCTGAGGTTGTGCAGCGTGATGTGACGCGAGCGTCCGGCCGCTCTACATTCGCCGCGGGGCCCTGAAGGGTCCGCGGGGGGAAAGTGACCGACAACGACGACCGCAAGCGCTACGTCGCCGACAGCGCTCGGGCATTCGCCGACCGGCGCATCGGCAAGCGCGCGTTCCTGCGACGGCTGGCGTTGGCCGGCATCGGGCTGTCGAGCTTCGCGACCGCCATGCTCGGCGGAGGCCGCCCGCTTCCCCGGCTCGTGACCGGGGCCGCCGCGGCTGCGTCGCCCGAGATGACGAAATGGCTGCGCGATGTCGGACGGCCGCATCGGGGGACGACCATCCGCTTCGTGTCGGAGATGACGCCGCCGACCGCGGTGGCACGCATGCTGGTGAAGGAGGAGTTCACCGCCGCCACCGGCATCGACGTCGAGATCGAGATCGTGCCGCTGGAGGAGGTGCTGCACAAGGTGACGGCCGACGTGCGCGGGCAGGCCGGTGCCTACGACCTCTGGTACATCGACCAGTCCTGGACCAGCCTCTTCGTCGGCGACACCGTCGACCCGCGCGAATACTACGACCGTCGCTCGGACCTGGCGCTGCCGGGCTTCGACTGGGACGATTTCCCGCGGCCGCTGATGCAGGGCATCGCGACCTATCGTGACCGGACGATCGGCATTCCCTTCGACGTGCCGATCTTCATTCTCATGTACCGCCGCGACCTGATGGAGAAGCACGGCCTCCGGGTGCCGACGACGATGGCCGAGTACCTGTCCGCGGTCCGGGCCCTGGACGAGGTGGAGCGCGGGCGCGGCATCCGCGGCACGACGGGGCAGCTCAGGGCCGGCCACTACTCGCTCACCTGCGACTGGACGGCGTGGCTGTGGGCCCATGGCGGCTCGGTGTTCGGCCGCGACGGCTTCTTCGCCGGCGGCGACGAGGACGGCATGCGCGGTCTCGCCTACATGCTGGACCTCGTGCAGCACATGCCGCCCGAGGCGAAGTCCTGGACCTGGGACGGCGAGTACCGCTCGATCGCCGACGGGCAGGCGGCGATGGCGATCTCCTGGGGCGAGTTCTTCCCCAGCTTCGACGGGCCGGGCTCCAAGGTCGCGGGCCTGATGGAGGCGGCCCGCCCGCCTGCCGAGGCCAAGCTGCGCGCGCCCGAGGACGCGGGGTTCCTGGAGGTGCCGCATATCGGCCACCAGGGCGGCTCGTCGATCTGCCTCTCGCGCTACTCGACGCACCCCGAGGCGGCCTGGATCTTCATGCAGTGGGCCTGCTCCAAGGACGTCTCCGCGCTCTCCGCCATCCTCGGCAACGGTGCGGCCGCGGCGCGCAATTCGACCTATCGCGACCCGCGCGTGTTGGCGGCCGCCAAGGTCGGGCCGGGCACGACGCGCCACTTCGCGGCGACCGAGTGGACGATCGACAACGCAATGGGGACGGAACCCAAGCTGCCGGCCTGGGTCGACATCGCGAACGGGATCATCCCAGACGAGCTCGGCAAGCTGCTCGCCGGTGGCTACGGCAGCCCTGCGCAGTGCATGGGGTCGATCAGGGAACAGGTCGACCGGGTGGCGGCACCCTTCCGCGGGCGCTGAGCCGGTCAGACCCCGAGCAGCGCCGGCAACTCGTCGAGCGTGGCGATGGTCGCGGCCGGCCGGCCGGGCAGTCCCTCGGCCGGCTGACCGGCGCGGTTGATCCACACCGTCTGGAAGCCGAACGTCGCGGCACCCGCCACGTCCCAGCCGTTGCCCGACACGAAGCACACCTCGGCGGGCGTGCAGCCGAAACGCTCGCCGATCATGGCGTAGACCGAGGGGTGCGGCTTGTAGACGGCGAGACGGTCGACCGACAGCACCGCGTCCAGCAGCCGGCCGATGCCGGCCGCGCCGACGACGGCCGCCAGCATGCTCGGGGCGCCGTTCGACAGGATCGCCGTGCGGCGGCCGGCCTCCTTGAGGCGCGCCAGTGCAGCCCGCGTGTCGGGGTATGGATCGAGCTCCAGATAGCTCTCCATCAGCCGCGCGCGCAGCGCCGGGTCCTTGAGGCCGAGCGTGGCGAAGGCATGGTCGAGCGCCGCCCCGGTGACGTGCCAGAAATCCTCGTAGCGGCCCATGAGGCTGCGCAACCACGTGTATTCGAGCTGCTTGCGCCGCCACAGGTCGGAGAGAGCCGTCGCCTTCTCCCCGACGAGGTCGCGCCAGTTGCGCGCGGGCGCCGCGACGTCGAATAGCGTCCCGTAGGCGTCGAAGACGCACACGCTGGTCGCGGCCAGCGCCATGGCGGTCATCGGCGCAGGTCCGCGGCCAGCGTGATCGGCGCGCCGGCCCCGGCCAGCCGCCAGCGGTACACCTGAAGGTTCTCCATCACCCGCTGCACGTAGTTGCGTGTCTCGTTGAAGGGGATCAGCTCGACCCAGTCTATCGGGTCGACCTTGCCGCCGCGCGGATCGCCATAGTCCTGGACCCACTGCCGCGCCCGGCCCGGCCCGGCGTTGTAGGCGGCGGCCGCCAGGATGTAGGAGCCGGCGAAGGCGTCGATCTGGCCGGCGAGATAGGCCCGCCCCAGCGTCACGTTGTAGGCGGGGTCGGCGGTCAGCCGCGGAGCGTCGTAGCGCAGCGCCAGTTGCCGTGCCACATGCCGCGCCGTGGCGGGCATCAGCTGCATGAGGCCGCGGGCGCCGGCGCTGCTGACGGCCGCCGGATCGAACATGCTCTCCTGGCGGATGATCGCGTTGACCAGGGCCGGCTCGGGCGAGCCCTGCTCGGGAACCACCTGCAGCGGGAAGGCATAGCCCGGCAGATGCGTGCCGTCGTAACCCGCGCGCTTGCCGGCGAGGACCGCCAGCGAGGGCAGCCCGATGCGCCGTGCCAGCTCGGCAACCTCGGCCATCTCGGCGTCGCCCTGGGCCCGGGCGATGAGCTGCGAGATGAAGGCCCGTGCCCAGCGCAGCTCGCCGATCTGCGCCAGCAGGTTCGCCGCCGCCGCCGGCTCGCGCGCGCCGAGCCGGACGAGGCCTTCCTCCGTCGCCGTCGCGGCCGGCGCCAGCACCCAGTCCGGCGCCGTGCGGATGCCGAGCCGCTCGGCCGCGAGCTGCCCGTAATAGGTGGTGAGATGCTGTGCCGCCTCGCGCCAGCGCGCGGACGCCGCCGCCGTGTCACCGGCCGCCTCGGCCGCACGGCCGCGCCAGTAGCCGGCACGTGCCCGGCTGATCGGCATCGAGACGGAAGCCTCCAGCCGCGCGAAGTGGCGCTCGGCCCCGGCCGCGTCGCCGAGGAAGCGCAGCGCGATCCAGCCGGCCAGGAACTCCGCCTCCGCCAGCGGCGAGCCATCGGTGTAAGCGTGACCGGCGGCGATGCGGTAAGCGGTGGCCGCCGAGCCGGTGCGCAGCGCCCGGCGCGCCAGCAGGTTGCGCTCGACCCACCAGGCATCCGGACGCGCCGCCTCCGGGCCGACGGCGGAAAGCAGGCGCTCGGCTGCGGCGTCGTCCTCGGCACGCCGGTAATAGCGAAGGAGATCGAAGGCGAGGCCGGGATCGGCGCGCTCGATCTCGCCTAGCTTGTCCAGGCCCTCCGGCGGGCGCCTGGCGCGCAGGCGTAGGCGCAGCTCGAGGACGCGGCGCGCCGCGGGATCGACGCGCGCGACCATGCGTTGCGCGCTGCCCGTCTCGTTCTCGCGCAGCAGCCGGTCGGCGCGGTCCTGATGGTCGACCGGGCGCAGCGCATCGGCGAAGCGGGCGAGGAACTCCTGCTCCTCCTCCGGCCGGAAGGTGCCGTCGACCCAGGCGCGCCGCAGCACCGCGCGCGAATCGTCCGACCGTCCCGCACGCAGCAGCGCCGATGCGTATGCGACGCGGCCCGCGGTCGTCTCGGGCGCGCGCCGGTCGAACCAGCCGATCAGGGTGGCGTCCGGCGGCAGCGGGTCGAGCCGGTCCTCGAGACGCCGCGAAAGGCGAGCCTGCGCCGGCCATTCCGGGTTGGCCGCCATGAACTGCGCGATCTCGCCGGGGTCGGCGGGGCTATCGCTGCGCACCCATTGCAGCCAGCGCACGACCTTGGCGGCGACGGGGTCGCCGGTGAGGTCGGCCAGCCGCCGTGCCTCGGCCCAGCTTTCGGTCTGCACGGCCGCGCCGACATCGGCCCAGATCGTGGCCGGCGGCACGGTCTGGGCCGCTACGGGCCCGGGGACCGACACGCCGCCGGCGATCAGAAGGGCGAGGGCGAGCGCGCGGGCGAGCCGCGGCAGCGTCGGGCGATCGTCCATGGCGGGCATTCTACACGATCGGCGGCGCCCGCGCCTCACAAGCTCAGCCGCGAAGCACGCGAACCGCCCGGTCGAGGCCTTCCAGCAGCGCGTCGACATCGTCGTCGTCGTTGTAGGGCGCGAGGCTGGCGCGCACGGTGCCGACGAGGCCGCAGCTCTCCATCAGCGGCTGGGCGCAGTGGTGGCCGCCGCGCAGTGCCACGCCGTGGGTGGCGTCGACCATCTGGCAGACGTCGTGCGGATGCAGCCCGTCGAGCGCGAACGAGACGACGCCCAGGCGCTGCTGCAGTCCATTGGGGCCCAGCAGGCGGGAGCCCGGGATACGGGCGACGCCATCGAGGATTCGGCCCGTCAGGCGCAGCTCGTGGGCGACGATTGCGCTCCAGTCGAGACCCGACAGCCAGTCCAGCGCCGTGCCGAGACCGACCGCCGGCGCGATCGGCGGCGTTCCCGCCTCGAACTTGTTGGGAATCTGCGCCCAGCTCGAACCGCCGAATGAAACGTGGGCGATCATCTCGCCGCCGCCCATGAAGGGCGGCATCTCTTCCAGCAGCCCGGCGCGGCCCCACAGCACGCCGATGCCGTTCGGGCCGAAAGCCTTGTGCCCGGAGAAGGCGTAGAAATCGACGCCCAACGCCTGGACGTCGACCGGTCCGTGCGGCGCGCGCTGGGCGCCGTCGATCAGCACCCTGGCGCCGACGGAGCGGGCCGCGGCCACGACGCGGCCGACATCGGTGACAGCCCCGGTGACGTTCGAGCAATGGGTGACCGCGACGAGCCGCGTGCGCGGCCCCACCATGGCGTCGAGCCGGTCGAGGTCGATGCGCCCGTCGGCAGTTGCCGGTATCGGCCGCACGACCACACCGCGGCGAAGCTGCAGGAGCTGCCAGGGGACGATGTTGCTGTGATGCTCCAGGACGGAGACCAGCACCTCGTCGTCCGGCTCCAGCAGGGCGCCATAGGAGTTGGCGACGAGGTTGATGGCGCCGGTGGTGCCGCCGGTGAAGATCACCTCGCGCGGCGAGGCGGCGTTGAGGTAGCGGGCTGCCGACAGCCGTGCCGTCTCGTAGGCCTCGGTCGCCGCCTCGGCCAGCCGATGGACGCCGCGCTTCACGTTGGCGCGCGCCGTCGCATCGTGCCGGGCGACGGCGTCGATCACATGCCGCGGCACCTGCGCCGAGGCGCCGCTGTCGAGATAGTGCAGGGCCGGTCCCGGCGTCGGCGCATCGAAGATGGGGAAGAGCCGCCGGAACGCGGCCGGATCGAAGCTCATGCGGCTGCAGGGCCGGCGAGCGCGGCATGGGCCTCAGGTGTATCGACGTCGATCAGCACGCCCGTGTCGCCGACCTCGACCTCGGCGACCTCGTCGGCATGGGCGGCGACCAGATGGCGGGCGCCGACGTCGCCGGTGAGGGCCGCCATCTCCGGCAGGAAACGCTTGGCCCAGAGGATCGGGTTGCCGCGCTTGCCCCCGGCGGTCGGCACGCAGATGGCGCGGCCCTCCACCGGGTTGAAGGCGGCGATCAGCCGGTCGAGCGCGGCCGCGCCGATGCGCGGCATGTCGCCGAGGCAGATGAGGACGCCGTCGATATCGGGGGGCAGGGCGGCGATGCCGGCCTTGACGGAGGTGCTGAGGCCGTCGGCGTAGTCGGGGTTGTGGACGACCGCGACGGGCCGCTGGGCGACGGCGGCGGCGACCACGTCGCGCTGGTGGCCGGTGACGACCACGACCGGCCGCGCCTTCGAGGCTAGCACCGCGTCCAGCGTGCGCAGCACCATCGGCGCGCCGTCCACCGGCAGCAGCAGCTTGTTGGCAGCGCCCATGCGGCGCGACTGGCCGGCGGCCAGCACCAGGGCAGCGATGCGCGGGGCGCGGGGCGTCGCGGCTGGCCCATCGCCGGCCCGCGGCTGCGGCCGTGTCGGGATTTCGGCGAGCAGGCCGCCCGCACCCATCAGCATCACGTCGCGGCGGCCGACCGGGATGCCCGCCGCCAGGCGCTGCAGCACCCAGTCGAAGCCGTTCATCTTTGGCGAGCGGGCGCAGCCCGGCAGGCCAAGGACGGGCGTGCCATCCAGCCGTGCCATCAGCAGCAGGTTGCCCGGGTCGACCGGCATGCCGAAATGGTCAACGGTGCCGCCGGACGCCTCGATGCCGGCCGGCAGCACGTCGCGGCGGTCGACGATGGCCGAGGCGCCGGCGATCAGGATCAGGTCGGCGCCGGCATCGGCGGCGCGCCGCACGGCCTCGGCCACCGCGGCGGGCTCGTGCGCCGTGCGCTCCTCGCCGACGAGGCTGCCGCCGAGTGCGGCGAGCCGCGCCCGGGTCACGTCCACGGTCTTGTCCAGCACGCTCGCCTTGACGCCCGGCAGCGTGGTCTGGATCAGGCGTGCCGCCATCGGCCGGTAGCCGGCCACGCGCACCAGCGGCGCCTCCCCCGCGGCGGCCGTGGCGACCCGCTCCAGCGCCTCGCCGGACGCGGCGAAGGGGATGATCTTGATCGTCGCGACCATCTGCCCGGCCTCGACCGGGACATTGCTCGGAAGCGTGGCGACGGTGATGGCTTCGTCGACCAGGTTGATCGCGTCGAGCCGGGCGGCGTCGACCACGGCAAGGCCCGCCCGGTCCGCGAAAAGATTGACCCGGCCGGTGAAGGGTGCGCTCGCCGTGAGCCCGTCGCCCATCACCGCCGCCGCGATCCGCGCCGCTGCCGCATCCTCCGGGACGTCGCCCGGATCGAGGCGCGCGGCGATAACGCTGTCGATTCCGGCTGCCACCAGTGCGGCCACGTCCTCGCCGCCCAGGACGCGGCCTTTCTTGAGGGTCCGCGCGCCGACTTTGCGGCTGTGCGCCAGGATGGCGCCTTCCGCCTCGGCAGCGGGGACGGGCCCGAATCTCATCGACCGAATCTCATCGCGTCGGCTCGGCGTGCAGCGTCTTCGTGATGCCGGCGAGGATGCTGATGGCGATCTCGGCCGGCGAGACGGCGCCGATGTCGAGACCGATCGGCGCGTCGATGCGGCCGATCTCGTTGTCGCCGAACCCCAGCTCCTTGAGGCGGCCGACGCGCGCCGCATGGGTGCGTCGGCTCCCGAGGGCGCCGATGTAGAAGGCCGGCGAGCGCAGCGCCACGGTCAGCGCCGGGTCGTCCAACTTGGGGTCGTGGGTCAGCGTCACGACGGCGGTGCGCACGTCCGGCTTCAGGCGCTCCATCGCCTCGTCGGGCCAGTCGGTCTCCAGCGTCACCTCGGGGAAGCGCGCGTCCGTGGCGAAGCCGTGGCGCGGGTCGATGACGACGACCTGGAAGCCGCCGATCGCGGCCATCGGCACCAGTGGCTGGGCGATATGGACGGCGCCGACGACGATGAGCCGCCGCGGCGGGTTGTAGACGTTGACGAAGACCTGCCCGTCGGCGGTGTCGATGGTGCGGCCGCGGTCGTCGCGCATGGCCTGATGCACGGCGGCCAGCGCGGCCTCGTCGAGCACCAGCGCGCCCTCGCTGCGGTCGCTCCAGACCAGCGCCTCGGCCCCCGACTTGAGATGCGTGGCGAGCGCCACCGGTACCTTCTCGGCGCGGGCGGCGCGGAGCGTGGCGAGTGTGGCGGCCTTCATTCGACGCGCTCGACGAAGACCTGCACCTTGCCGCCGCAGGCGAGGCCCACTTCCCACGCCTGGTCGTTGGTGATGCCGAAGTCGAGGAGGCGCGGCGCGCCGTCGCCGATGCAGTCGAGCGCCTCGCGCACGACCGCACCCTCGATGCAGCCGCCCGAGACGGAGCCGATGAAGGCGCCGTTCTCGTCGACGGCGAGCTGGCTGCCGACGGGGCGCGGCGAGGACCCCCAGGTGACGACGACGGTGGCGAGCGCCACCCCCTTGCCGGCTGCGCGCCACTCCGCGGCCTGCTCCAGGATGTCGGGCTCGGTCATGTGCGTGCGGCCTCCTTCCAGCGGGCGATTTCCGCGGCATTGGCCGCGGCCGGCCGGCCGAGCGCCTGGGCCAGCGACCCCAGGCTCTCCAGGTTGTGGATCGGCCGGAACTCGTCGACATGCGGCATGATCGCCCGCATGCCGAGAGACTTGGGCGCGAATGCCTCGTAGCGCAACAGCGGGTTGAGCCAGATCAGGCGGCGGCAGGACTTGTGCAGCCGCTCCATCTCCTTGCCCAGGCCCTCGCCGGCGTCGCGGTCGAGGCCGTCGGTGATCAGCAGAACGACCGCGCCCTGGCCCAGCACGCGGCGCGACCAGGTGCGGTTGAAGGCGGCCAGCGTCGTGCCGATGCGCGTCCCGCCCGACCAGTCCTCGACGACCTCGGCGATGCGGCCCAGCGCCAGGTCGATGTCGCGGTGCCTCAGGTAGCGGGTGACGTTGGTCAGCCGCGTGCCGAAGAGGAAGGTGTGGACGCGGTCGCGGTCGTTGGTCAGCGCGTGCAGGAAATGCAGCAGCATCCGCGAGTAGCGGCTCATCGAGCCGGAGATGTCGCAGAGCACGACCAGCGGCGGATGGCGCAGCCGGCGCTCCTTGCGGCGCAGCGGGATGGTGGCGCCGCCGGAGCGCAGCGCGGCGCGCAGAGTGGCCCGCAGGTCGGCGCGGGCACCCTGCGGGTCGGGGCGGAAGCGGCGGGTCGGCACTTCCATGATGGGCAGGCGCATGCGGGCGATGGCGGATTTCGCCTGCGCCACCTCGTCGGCCGACATCGCCTCGAAATCCATGGTCTGCAGCAGCTCGCGGTCGGACCACGTCATCGCCGCGTCGATCTCGACTTCCTCCTCGCGCGGACCCTCGCGGCCGGGATTGTCCTTGCCGTGCAGCGCCTCGGCCAGACGGCGGGCCAGCGGGTCGCGCTCCTCGTCCGGCCGCTGGATGTTGGGCAGCAGCAGGCCCATCATCTTCTCCAGCAGCTCGGGGTTGCGCCAGAAGACGTGGAAGGCCTGGTCGAACAGCTCACGCTGCTCCTGCCGGTTCACCAGCACGGCGTGGAGCGTCCAGTAGAAGTCCTTGCGGTTGGTGATGCCGACCGCCTGGACGGCGCGCACGGCGTCGATCGCCTTGCCCGGGCCGATCGGCAGGCCGGCGGCACGCAGCGTGCGCACGAAGTGCATGATGTTCGGCAGCAGGCTGCCGCCGAAATCGTCGCGCTCCGGCGGGCGGCGCGGAGCGTCCATGGTCAGCCCGCGGTCGCCGCCAGCTCGGCCTTCACCTGGTTGAGGATGCGGTTGGCCTCGCTGCCCTGGATGCGGGCGATGTCGTCCTGGTACTTGAGCAGCGTGCCGAGCGTGTCGTTGACCGTGTCGCGGTCGAGCTCGAAGGCGTCGAGCTGCATCAGCGCATGCGTCCAGTCGATGGTTTCGGCGACCCCCGGCAGCTTGAAGAGGTCCATCTTGCGCAGCTCCTGCACGAAGGCGACGACCTGCCGCGTCAGGGCCTCGCCGGCGCCGGGGCACTTCACCTTCAGGATCTGCGCCTCGCGCTTCGCGTCGGGGTAGTCGACCCAGTAGTAGAAGCAGCGGCGCTTCAGCGCGTCGTGGATCTCGCGGGTGCGGTTGGAGGTAACGACGACGATCGGCGGGGCGGGCGCCTTGATCGTGCCGATCTCGGGAATCGTCACCTGGAAGTCGGCCAGGACCTCCAGCAGATAGGCCTCGAACGGCTCGTCGGTGCGGTCCAGCTCGTCAATCAGCAGCACCGGCGGGCCGGCCGGGTCCGGCGCCAGCGCCTGGAGGAGGGGGCGGCGGATCAGGAACCGCTCGGAGAAGATTTCCTCCTCCAACGACTCCCGACCAGCGCCGGTCGCCTCGCCCAGGCGAATCTCGATCATCTGCCGCGCGTAGTTCCACTCGTAGACGGCGGACGCGACATCGAGCCCCTCGTAGCATTGCAGGCGGATCAGCCTGCGCCCGAGTGCCTCCGCCAGGACCTTGGCGATCTCCGTCTTGCCGACCCCGGCTTCGCCCTCGAGAAAAAGCGGCCGGCCCAGCGCCAGCGACAGGTAGACGGCGGTGGCGAGGCTGCGGTCGGCGACGTAGTCGGCGCTGCCGAGCAGCGCCAGTGTTTCGTCCACCGAAGCGGGAAGCGGCATGCGGAATCGACCTTTCGGGGCGGAAGCGGGCGGGCGCTGGGCCTTGTCGTGGGCCGAACGGGGCGCGATCGCCCGGCAAAGCTAGTCACTCGATAGCGCTGTTGCAACGCGCCGGGGTGACGCGCCCGCACTCAAGGGTCGCCATACTCGCCGATGCTCCGTTCGATCTCGGGTGGGGCCCGATAGCGGTCCAGCGCCCGCCGGACGAGGCGATCCAGCCGTCCTTCCAGGTCGAAGGCGACCTGCGGACGCCCGGCGGCCGAGACGCGGCCCAGCATGCGCCCCCCGGCGTCACGCTCGATCGCCAGCCGCAGGTCGGCCCAGGGCGCGCCGTCGAGCCCGGTGTCGCCCGCGGTCTCGCCGGCCGTATCGCTGCGGAACGCCGGCGGGCCGCCCGCTTGCCGCAGCGCCAGCCGTCCGGCCCCGGTGCCCGCCAGCATGCCGCCGGCGAAGGACGCGGTCCCGCCGCGGATCTCGATCGGCAGCGAGCCCGAGATCCGCCCCTCGGCCGCCAGACCGTCGACGCCCGCGTCGCGTGCGATGATCCCGGCGTCGAGGCCGGCCGCCTCCAGGCGCAGGAGGGCGACGTCGAAGGCCGGCGACAGCGTCGCCTCGGTCAGCGTCACGAGGCCGCCCGCCATCTGGAAGCGGGCGCTCTCCAGCGAGGGGCGGCCGCCGTCGAGGCGGAATGCGATGGTGCCGCCGGTCAGCGGCAGGCCGGCATCGACGACACCGACGGACAGCCGCTGCACGCCCGACGTCGTGGGTGGCGCCAGGGATTCGAGCGCCACGACGCCGTCGACGCGCCCGACGCGTGCGAACGGCAGTGCGGCCGACACGTCGCGCAGCAGGACGCGGCCGCTGCCGTCGGCGCCGGCGGCGCTCCAGCGCAGCTCGCCGCGCGCGGCGAGGGTGCCCGACGCGTCGCGTGCGACCGCCGCCGCCGCGGGCGACAGGCCGGCGAGGCCGCCACCGGCGAGATCGACCGGGCGAAGCCGCACCCGTGCGGCGCCGGAGCCGTCGCGCGCCGCCGTTCCGTCGAGATCGAAGGTGAAGCGTTCGCCGGTGCCGCGGCCGGCGAGCGTGGTTCCACCGGCGGCCGGCGCGCCCGCCACTCTCAGCGCGAACGGCGCGAAGAGGGCCGGCGATGCCGTCGAGCGCACCTGACGAGCGGCTATTTCCAGGCGCGGCGGCATCTCTTCCCAGCGCAGCACCAGGGAGACGTCCTCGGCCGCGATCCGGCGGTCGGGCAGCGCCATCGTCAGGCCCGCGAGCGTCGCGGCGCCGCGCGCCGAGCCTTCGCCGATCGTGCCGTCGATCGCCAGCAATCCGCCCTGCAGGCGCGCCGGGCCGAATGCGGTCGGCAGCGTGGTTGGCCGAAGCTCGATGCGCAGCGTATGGATCACCCGCGTGCCGGCGCCGTCGCGGACGAGCCGCAGGGCGGGCGCGCCGCCCGGCATAATGCGTGCGTCCAGCGCCAGCGGCATGGCGCCGCGCACCGGCCTGTCGAGGAACGAGATGCTGCCGGGCCGCGACGGGCGCAGGGCGACCCCATCGGCATCGGATGTCACGTCGAATGCGGTCTCGACGGTCAGCCGGCGTCCGTCCAGGTCGATTCCGGCAAGCGACGCGCCGGCGGTGCCGCCTTCGACGAGGACGCGCAGCCGCCCGCGCTCGATGCCACCTCCACCGGCCGCCTTGCCGCCCGCCTGGATGTCGATCTCGACGTCCGGCAGCGGCCCGGCGCCGCGCGCGACGGCAATCTCGCCGGTCATCGATTCCAGCGTGAGGCCCGGCAGGCGCAGGATGCCCTCGCGCACCGCCAGCCGTGCCGTCGTGCGGCCGGAGTCGTCGGGCTTCAGGCGCAACTCGCCGCCGAAGGCGCCGGCGACGCTGGTCGCGACGACCGAGACGCTGCCGTCGAGCGCGCCCGAAGCGGCCTGCGAGAGATGGCCGCGCAGCGTCGCGTTCCAGTTGCCACCCGGAGATTCGACGGTCGCCTTCGCCTCGCCGAACTCGACATGGGCGACGCGCACGCCGGTCCCCGTGCGCAGCCAACCCTCGACCCGGGCGGCGGTCGCCGCCGCGTCGGCGACCGGGCCGGCGACGGCGAGCCCCTCCAGCGTGACCGAGTAGATTTCGCCGCGGAAGACGGCCAGCGGCGTGTAGCGGACGATCGCCCGCTCGGCTGCCAACGTCGTGTCCGAGCCGAGCCGAAGCCCTTCGATCAGGGTCTCGAACGGGCCGACGCGCCGCACGTCGAGCGCGACCGGGCCGGCACCGGCCGTTGCCAGCCGGGCGACGACCAGGCGCTCGACGATCCAGGGAGCGTTGAACCAGGCGAGGATCAGCGCGACCGCGATGCCGAGCAGCGCCCACCGGCGCCATCGCCGGCGACCGCGCGGCGCCGTGCCATCGGCCGTCACCGGCCGCTCCGCCGCCCCAGATGCCGATCCATCGCTGCCATACGCATCGACCTTCCGCCGGATCGCCCATACCAGTCTATGCAGGGTTTCCCTTGGAAGGCACGCGGCATCGGCCACGCATCAGCCGATCGTGAGCGGCCCTTGATCGCCGCCCTCGGCGGGCCGAGAGTGCGCGTCCCGTCACAGACCGGAGCGCGCGCCATGTCCGATTCGACGCCCAGGCTCACCACGGAGGAGTTCAGGGCGCGCATCGCCGCGGCCGGCTTCCCGGTGCCCGAGGAGCGGCTCGCGGCTCTGCTCGCAGCCCATGGCGACCTCCAGACGATGGTCGGGCGGCTGCGGCGCGCGAGCTACGGATACGGCGACGAGCCGGCGCATGTCTTCGAGCCGGGGACCAGCCCGTGAGCGACGCGCTGCACTACCTGACGATCGCCGAGGCGTCGCGGCGCATCGCCCGGCGCGAGCTGTCGCCGGTCGAGCTGACCCGGGCCGTGCTCGACCGCATCGCCGCGGTCGACGGCAAGCTCAACGCCTATGTCCTGGTCACGCCCGAGCGCGCCATGGCCGACGCCCGGCGCGCCGAGGCCGAAGTGATGGCCGGGCGCTGGCGCGGGCCGATGCACGGCATCCCCATCGGCATCAAGGACATCTACGCCACGGCCGGCATCCGGACGACCTGCCACTCGCACCTGCTGATGGACAACGTGCCGACCGAAGACGCAGTCGCGGTGGCGAAGATCTGCGAGGCGGGTGCCGTCGTGCTGGGCAAGCTCGCCACGCACGAGTTCGCCTTCGGCGGGCCGGACTGGTCGCTGCCGTTCCCGCCGGCGCGCAACCCGTGGAAAACCGACCGTTTCACCGGCGGCTCGTCCAGCGGCTCCGGCGCGGCGGTGGCGGCGGGCCTGGCGCTCGGCGCCTTCGGCAGCGACACGGCGGGGTCCATTCGGACGCCGTCCGCCTTCTGCGGGTTGGCCGGCATCAAGCCCAGCTACGGGCTGGTGTCGCGCCGCGGCGTGGCGCCGCTCGCCTGGAGCCTCGATCACATCGGACCGATGACCTGGACCGCCGAGGACGCGGCCCTGATGCTCCAGGCGATCGCGGGACACGATCCGGGCGATCCCGCCTCGGCCGCTGTCGCGATCCCCGACTACGCGGCGGCGCTGACGGGCGAGGTGCGCGGACTGCGCATCGGCGTCGTGCGTCATTTCCACGAGCGCGACGATCGGGCGGACCTCGACATCGCGCGCGGCATCGACGGCGCGCTCGCGACGCTGGCCGGCGCCGGCGCCATCGTCGAGGACGTGACGCTGTCGCCGTTGCAGGACTTCAGCGCCGCCTGCGTCGCGATTATGAACACCGAGGCGCTGGCGGTGCACGAGCGCGACCTCAAGGCCCAGCCCGACAAGTATGGCTGGATCTTCCGGGACCGCATGACGCTCGCGACGTTCCTCACGGCAGCGGACT
>JBFWXJ010000048.1:0-13466 GCA_050187535.1 Alphaproteobacteria bacterium
TCGATCGCCGGCACCGGGCCCGCCACGAACACCATGGCCAGATGCGGCATCCGCCCGGCGGACGCCGCCAGCTCCGCCAGGTGCTCGGGTGCCGCGATCATCACGCGGGCCGCCGCGACCTTGGCAACGTGCTCGAGGAAGGCGCCCTTGAAGGCCGTGTTGACGGGCACGAAGACGGCGCCCGCCCGCGCCACGCCGCAGAAGACCGCGACGAAGTCGGGGCCGTTCGGCAGCATCGCCATCACCCGGTCGCCCGGCGCCACGCCGGCTGCGATGAGGCCATTGGCGATCCGCGTCGCGCGCTCGTCCATCTCGGCATAGGTGACCGGCGGGCCGTCGACCGGCCGCAGGTAGTCGCGGCCGCCGATGCGGGCCGCCTGCCGCGCGAGAACGCGGCCAACGACCCAGCCGGAGATGTCGACCTCGGCCATCGCTCAGCGCGCGGCGGTCAGCTCCTTCGCCATCTCGCGCAGGCGGAACTTCTGGATCTTGCCGCTCGGCGTGCGCGGCAGCGACGCCACCACCTCCAGCCGCTCGGGCAGGTAGTTGCGGGCGAGCTTCTTGGTGCCGAGGAACTCGACCAGCTCGGCGAAGGCGAGCGCCGTGCCGGGCCGCAGCACGACATAGGCGCAGGCGCGCTCGCCCAGCCGCGGGTCCGGCATGCCGACCACCGCGCATTCCGCGACGGCCGGGTGCTGATAGATCAGCCCCTCGACCTCGACCACGGGGATGTTCTCGCCGCCGCGGATGACGACGTCCTTGGTGCGGCCGGTGATGCGGACATAGCCGTCGGCGTCCAGCCGCGCGAGATCGCCCGTGTCGAACCATCCGTCGGCGTCGGTCGCGTACCACTCCGGCCGCTTCAGGTAGCCGACGAAGTTGGAGCAGCCGCGCACCTGCAGCCGGCCCTCGCGGTCGGGCGGCAGCACGGCGCCGTCGTCGCCGACCGTGCGCAGCTCCATGCCCGGCAACGCGCAGCCATCGGTCTCGAACACCTTCTCGGGGGGGTCGTCGAGGCGGGTCGTGGTGACCGCGCCGTTCTCCGTCATGCCCCAGGCCGAAACGATGGCCGCACCCAGATTGTCGGAGGCGCGACGCACCAGCGCGCGCGGGATCGGCGCGCCCGCGGACAGGAAGATGCGCAGCGTGCGCAGGTCGTCGCGCCGCGTCTCCGCCACGTCGGCGAGGTCGGAGAGGAACGGCGTGGACGCCATGGTGAAGGTGACGCCCTCGGCCGCGATCAGGTCGGCGGCACGGCCGGCGTTCCAGATATCCTGGAGGATCACCGTGCAGCCGAGATGCACCGGCATCATCATGCCGAAGAGGAAGCCGGTCTGGTGGGCGAGCGGCGAGGCCATGAGGATGGTGTCGCCGGCACCGAGGCCGAGGCGCTCGGCATAGGGAACGACATTGCCGAAGAGCGTGTCGGAGGTGTGCATCACTCCCTTGGGCTCGCCGGTCGTGCCCGAGGTGTAGAGGATCTCGATGATGTCGCCCGGCCCGGGACGACGCGCGGCGGGCGGTGGCGGATGGGCCGCCCCGTCCCAAAGGCCCTCGAAGGCGTCGGCACCCTCCCCGCCCACGACCAGCACGCGGGCGAGATCCGGCAGTTCCGGCCGGAGTGCCGCGGCCATGGCGGCGTAGTCGTGGTTGCGGAACACCCGCGGCACGACGAACACCTTGGCCTCGGCCAGGCGCAGCATGAAGCGCAGCTCGCGCTCGCGGAAGATCGGCATCAGCGGGCTCGACACCGCGCCGATCCGCATCGCCGCGAGGTGGAGGGCCGTGAACTCCCACCAGTTCGGGAGCTGCCAGGAGACGACGTCGCCCTTGCCGACGCCCATCTCGGCCAGCGCGGCGGCGATGCTGTCGACGCGCCGTGCCAGCTCGCGATAGGTGAGCCGCGTCGTCGCACCGGTCATGCTGTTGCCGTCAACGATCGCGAGCTTGTCCGGCGTCGCCGTGACGGAGCTGTCGAGGCCGTCGAGAATGGTGCGGCCGTGCCACCCGCCGGCGGCGCGGATCGCCGCCGCGCGCGCGGACGACAGCATCGACCTGATATCAGTGGGCACGGGAACAGCCCTCCCTCGAACGTTTCTCGTTGCCCGCCCCGGCATTGTCGCGGGGCGGGGTCGCGGCACGATTCTACAACGCGGAATCGGGCGGGAACGCGGGTTTGCGCTTCTCGAGGTGGGCGGCCAGCCCCTCGCGCACGTCGGGCGAGCTCCAGCCGAGGAACTCCAGGCCGAGCGAGGCGTCGAAGATCGGCCCGGCCTGGCGCAGCCAGTTGTTGAGCGCGTACTTGGTCCAGCGGATCGCGTGCGGCGCCCCCTCCGCCAGCTTGGTCGCCACGGCAACCGCCTTCTCGTCCAGCTCGGCGTCGTCGACGGCGAGCGAGACGAGGCCGATGCGCTCCGCCTCGGCCCCTGACAAGGGCTCGCACAGCAGCAGGTAGTACTTGGCCTTGGCCATGCCGCAGAGGAGCGGCCAGATGATGGTCGCGTGGTCGCCGGCGGCGACGCCGAGGCGGGTGTGGCCGTCGATGATCCGTGCGTCCTTGGCGGCGATCGAGACGTCCGCCAGCACACCGCAGACGAGACCGGCGCCGACCGCCGGTCCGCGCATCGCGCTCACCACCGGCTTGCCGCAGTTGATGAGGTTGTAGACGAGGTCGCGCGCCTCCTTCCAATTGGCGGCGCGCGTATCGAAGTCGTCGATGATCTGCCGGATCATCCCGAAGTCGCCGCCGGCGGAGAATGCCTTTCCCTCGCCCGTCAGGATGACCGCCGACACGCTGCGGTCGGTGTCGATGTCGCGCCACACGCGCGTCAGCTCGCCATGCATGACCTGGTCGGCGGCGTTGAGCTTGCCCGGGTTCGACATGGTGATCCGCAGCACGCGCGGGTGCGGGCGGTCGAACTTCAGCCGCTGGTACGCGGCATAGGGGTCGGTCACAGGCGTCCTCCCATCGGACTGATTGCCATACGACTGATTGAACGATCGTTCACTCGGCGGGATACTGCGGCAACCGCCGACGAAAATCCACCGGGCGCGAGAGCCCGGGGCCGGGAGGAGACGATGGAAGCTGCCAGACCGTGTGCCGCCTGGGCACCCGACGCCGCCTTCGCGCGGGCGACCAACTGGCGCGCCTTCCTCGACCGCGCGGGCATCGCCGAGTACACGACGATGGAGCGGCGCGCCGCGGCCGATCCCGAATGGTTCTGGGGCGCCGTGCTGCGCCATTTCGAGGTGCCGTTCGCGACACCGTGGACGCGCCTGCGCGACGCCGACGACGGCCTGCCCTAGGTGCGCTGGTGCGTCGGCGGCACGACCAACGTGGCGCTGGCAACGGTCGACCGGCACGGCACCGGCCCGCGTGCCGGGCACCCGGCGATCGTCTGGGAATCCGAGACGGGCGAAGTCCGCCGCTGGACGCACGGCGAGCTCGCCGCCGAGGTCGACCGGCTGTCGCGCGGCCTAACGGCGCTCGGCATCGGCGTGGGAGACCCGGTCGGGCTCTACATGCCGATGCTGCCGGAGACGGCGGCGGGCTTCCTGGCACTGGCGCGCATCGGCGCGGTCATCCTGCCGCTCTTCTCGGGCTTCGGTGCGGCCGCGGTGGCCGACCGGCTGGCGGCCGCCGGAGCGGTTGCGATCCTCTGTGCCGACGGCTTCCCGCGCCGCGGCCGGCACATCGCCATGAAAGCGGAGGTCGATGAGGCCGCCGAAGCGGTGCCGACGCTGCGCCACGTCGTCGTCTTCCGCCGCTCGGGCGAGGCGGTCGCCATGCAGCCGGGGCGCGACCGCTGGTGGGAGGCACTGCCGACCGGAGCGCCATTCGCCACGCCGGCGCTTCCGGCCGACGCGCCGCTCCTCGTCGCCTATACATCGGGCACGACGGGGCGCCCCAAGGGCACGGTCCATACCCATGCGGGATTCCTGGTCAAGACGCTGCTCGACATGAGCCTCGTCTTCGACCTGAAGGCCGACGACCGCCTCCTCTGGATGACCGACATCGGCTGGCTCGTCGGCCCGATCCAGATCGTCGCGACCGCCGCGCTGGGCGCCACGCTGGTGATGGCCGAGGGCACGCCCGACTTCCCGAAGCCGGATCGCCTGTGGCGGCTGGTCGCCGACCAGGGGGTCTCCTTCCTCGGCATGAGCCCGACCATCGCCCGGCTGATGGCGCGCCACGGGGCGACCGGGCCGGCGGCGCACGATCTCTCGTCGCTGCGCGTCGCCGCATCGACCGGCGAGCCGTGGGACGAAACGGCGTGGCGCTGGATCTTCACGAACGTGCTGGGCGGGACCCGGCCGCTCTTCAACTACACGGGCGGCACCGAGATGGGCGGTATCCTCGCCACCAACCCGCTGCTGCCGATCCGCCCGGCCAGCTTCACCGGCCCGATCCCGGGCACCGGCGCCGACATCGTCGACGAAGCCGGCCGACCGGTCCCGCCCCTCACCGTCGGCGAACTGGTGATGCGCGATGCGCCGATGGGGCTGACGGCCGGGCTCTGGAACGACCGGGAACGCTATCTCGACGGCTACTGGCGCCGCATCCCGGGCATATGGGTGCACGGCGACTGGGCCTCGCGCGACGCCGACGGCTACTGGTACGTCCACGGCCGCTCGGACGACACGCTCAAGATCGCCGGCAAGCGCACGGGTCCGGCCGAGATCGAGGCGACGCTGCTGGCGACCGGGCTCGTCTCGGATGCGGCCGTCGTGGCGCTGCCGGACCCGATCAAGGGCGCGGCCGTCGCCTGCGTCGTCATCGCGGCACCGGGCGTCGCCGAAGGTCCCGGCCTCCGCGAGGACCTGTCGCGCGCGGTCGTCGCCGCCATGGGGTCCGCCTTCAGGCCGGCGCTGGTCCTGGCCGTGCCGGACCTCCCGAAGACCCGCAATATGAAGACGATGCGCCGCGTCGTCCGCGCCGCGCTCACCGGCGCCCCGCCGGGCGACCTCTCGGCGCTGGTCAACCCGGAGGCGGTGCCCGCCATCGCGGCCGCACTGTCGGCTATACGATCAGGAGATCGGGCAGGCTGATCTCGCTCTCCTTCACACCCTGGAGCAGCAGCCAGGAGCCGGCACCCAGCGCCAGCAGCAGTCCCTCATCCGTATCCGTGGCACGCAGGTGGAAGCCCGCCATGTCGATGATGCCGGTGGCGCTCGCGTCCACGCGGAGCCGGTCGATGCCCGGCTCGAAATCGCCGATCACCTCGATCTCGCCGTCGACCTGCACGACGAACAGATCGGACGCGCCGTCTCCCTGGCCGCCGACGATGCCGCCCCAGAGCGTGTCGGCCCCGGCGTCGCCGGCGATCCGGTCGGTCCCGGCGCCGCCGACGACGAGGTCGCCGCCCTGGCCGCCCTGCAGCGTATCCGCACCGTCGCCGCCGTCCAGGCTGTCGGCATCGGCGCCGCCGTTCAGCAGGTCGTCGCCGGCCCCGCCCGCGATGCGGTCGTCGCCACGGTCGCCGTTGAGCAGGTCGTCGCCGGCGCCCCCGTCGATCCGGTCAGCCCCTTGCCCGCCCCATACCGTGTCGTCGCCCGCAACCGAGGCAGCCGCATCGTCGCCCAACACGGTGTCGTCGCCGGCCCCGACCGCCAGGAAGTCGTCGCCGCCCATCCCGACGACGCTGTCATTGCCGCCATAGGCGACGAGGACGTTGGCGCTGCCGTTGCCCAGCAGGACATTGGCGGCTCCGTTGCCGTCCGCATTCAGCTCGTCGAAGCCGAGCAGCGTCACGTTCGGCACATGATCGGGGAGGCGTAGCGACGCCCAGCTCTGGATGTGACGGACGAGGCTGTCCGACGGGATGGTATCCGCCTCGGCGAAGGAATGGATCTCGCGCGAGAGCCCGCCCGGGCTCGGCGCGGGACCGCTGTCAGGGGCAGATACGGTCGACTGGACGACCCAGGACCATGTGGCGGGAGTCGCGTCCACATTGCCGGCAAGATCGAACGCGCGCGCGGCAAGCGTGTGGGTGCCCGCAGCGAGTCCGGTCAGCACCAGCGGGTCGCTCGCCGGCAGCCACGGCCCGTCGTCGAGGCGCCGTTCGAAGCCGACCGCGCTTTCGCTGCCGGCGAGATCGACGACGGCGATGCGCGCCGGGCCGGGCGCAGAGGGCCCGGCAACGATCGTCGTATCGGGCGGCACGACCGGCTCCGGCACGTCCGCCGAGCCGACGACCCAGCCCCAGCCCACCGGCGTCGGATCGACATTGCCCGCGGCATCGGTGGCGCGGACCGAGAGACTGTGCGGGCCGTCGGCGAGGCCGGCGATCGTGAGCGGGTCGGGCACGCCGAGCCATGGGCCGCCATCCAGCGACACCTCGTAGGTGACGCCGCCTTCGTCCGCGGCGAAGTCGAAGACGGCGGTGCTGGGCGCGCCCATGGACTCCGGCCCGGACAGGATCGTCGTCTCGGGCGGCGTCGCGTCCGGCGGAGCCACCGTGACCGTCCACTCGTAGGGCGCCGGCGTCGGATCGGCATTGCCGGCGGCGTCGACGGCCCGGACCGCCAGGCTGTGTGGGCCGGCCGCCAGCCCGGTCAACGTCAGCGGATCGGGCACCGCCGCCCAGGGGCCACCGTCGAGCGCGCCCTCGAAACTGCCACCCTCTTCGCTTGCCCAGAGATCGAACACGGCAGTCGTCGCCTCGCCGAGCGGCGGCGGGCCGGTCACGATGCCCGTGTCCGGTGGCACCGTGTCCTCCTCCGGATCGGGCACCACCAGCCGGGTCAGATAGTTGGGGGCGGAATCACCGGGAACGAGCGGATTGATATCGACGACCAGGCTGGTCCCGTCATAGCTGCCGTCGGTGACCCAGAGCTCGACACCATGGCTGCCGTCGCGGGCGCCGAAGTAGACGCGACCGCCCATCGCCGCGGCGGGGCCGGGGTCCGACCCGAAGTCCCCGGGCCGGATATCGTGCAGGAGATAGGTGCCGGACGCGGTTCCGTCACTGCGCCACAACTCGCGGCCGAACTGTCCGTCATCCACGGAGAGAAGGAGGGTCGGCCCGATCGCCGCGAGCGGAACCGGGTCCGAGCTGTCCGGCCCAGGGCGCAGATCGGCGACCAGGGTCGCAACCGTGCCGTCGAACTTCCAGAGCTCGCGGCCGAGCGTGCCGTCATTGGCCGCGAAATAGAGCGTGCCGTCGGCGACGGCCAGATCGGTCGGCGCCGACCCGCTCGCGCCGGGGCGGATCTCGGCCGCCAGAACGGTGCCCGACGACGTGCCATCCGATCGCCAGAGTTCGAGCCCCCGCGTCCCATCGTCGGCCGCGAAATAGAGGGTGCCGTCCATTTCGACCATCGTCCCCGGGATGGTGTCCGGGTCGATCTCGACATCGGCGACGAGCCATGTCCCCGAGGGCGTGCCGTCGCTGCGCCACAGCCCGCGGCCGGTCCCGTCATCGGCACCGAAATAGAGGATGCCGCCGAGATCGATCAGTGGCCCGGGGGACGATCCGTCGGGGCCCGGCCGGATGTCCCGCAGGAGGTCGACCGACGCCTCGTCGGCGCCGGCCCTCCACAGCTCGCTGCCGTGGGAACCGTCGTCGCCGACGAGAAATATCGTGCCTCCGGCTACTCCCAGCGATGTGACGTCCGCGGAGACTGGGGCCAGCCGGGTCGTCCCCGCCGCCGTCCCGTCCGTCTCCCACAAGGCGAAATCGGCCGGACTTTCCGGGTCGAGCGCCATGAACACGACGCGATCGCCGTCGGCCGCCAACGCGTAGGGATTGCCGTTGAGCGTCCCCGGCATCGTATCCGTGAGACGCTGGGTCCCGGCTGCCGTGCCGTCGCTCGCCCAGAGCTGAAAGCCCACGGTGGGCGTGATGGCACTGAAGAGGAGTAGCTCGGCCATGTTCCCGTCCCGTCGGTCCCCGCGAAGTGCGGACGGTTCTGCCGCCGGTCGGATCGATTTAGGACTTCCCGGGCGGGAAATCTCAACCTGAAATTCTCGCGCGCTCCATGATGTCGCCGACGATCGCGGCGAAGGTGTGCTCGCCCAGAAGCTGCCCCGGCTCGATCGAGACCGCGAACTGCTTCTCGATCCGCAGCGCGGCGTTGACCGCCTGGAGGGAATCCATTCCCGCCTCGAGCGCGGCGACGTCGGGCGGAACCACTTCCACGCCCGCCTCTTCCGCGATGATCGCCGCGATGCGACGGGCGAGCGGATCGGGCCATAGTTGGGCCGCGTCGCCCCCCTCGGTCTCGGCCTGGTCGCGTCTCTGCCGGTCGATCTCCGCCAGTCGCACGCGGTCGATTTGTCCGGTCGGCGTGAGCGGAAGCGCCGGGGCCGGCACCACGTGGGTGGGAACCATGTAGTCCGGCAGCACCGCCGCCAGACCCGCCCGCACATCGTCGGGCAGCGCGTCGCCCGTGAAGTGCAGCGCGAGCGCGTCGACGGTGACGCGGCCGCTGCGACGGGGCGCCACCCCCGCCCCCGTCACCCCCGGCATGCGGCGCGCGGTCGCCTCGATCTCCTCCAGCTCGATCCGCCAGCCGCGCAGCTTCACCTGGTTGTCGCGGCGTCCGACGAATTCGAGCATCCCGTCCGGCCGCAGGCGCACGACATCGCCCGTGGCGAAGAGCTTTCGCCCGGGATCGTCCGGGTGGGCCACGAAGCAGGCCCGGTTGGCCGCCTCGTTGCGCCAGTACCCCGACATCGTTCGCGGGCTCACCCCCAGCAGCTCGCCTTCGTCGCCGCCGTCCATCACGTCGAGCCAGAGCTCGGCACCGTCCGCGGGCGGGCCGAGAGGCAGGCGCCCGCCCTCCCCCGGGAACGCTTCCGGGGGCGCCCACAGCACCATCATGATGCATTCCGTCAGCCCGTAGAGGAGGTGCACCGCGCCGCCCGGCGGCATCGGCGAGCGCAGCACGGCACAATCCTCGACGCCGACCACATCCCCGAAGACCTGGATCGCCCGCATGGCGGAGAATGCGGACTTCGCCGCCGGGTGAGACGCCAGCGCCCGCGCGAGACCGACATAGCCGAGGAAGTGGGTCGCCCGTTCCAGACTCATGAAAGCGAGCAGAGCACCGACGTCGGAGCCATTACCGACGGCGAGGAGCTCGGCCCCGGCCGCCAACGCTGCGAAGGAGAGCACCGGCGCGCTGACGAGCCCGGGCGGCGAGACCAGGACCACGCGATCGCCCGGCCGGAGGTCCACCGTCTTGCGCTCGAGCGCGGCGATCGACGCCAGCGTCCGCGGCGGTTGGGCCACACCCTTCGGCACGCCGGTGGAGCCCGACGTGTAGACCACGAACGCGATCTCGTCGGGATGACGGACCGCGGGCGGATCGCCCTCGGCCACGGCGGCCGATATGTCGAACGTGGTGATGCGGATCGGCCTCGACGGCAGCGGCGGCCGCGGGCCTCCCACGGTCAGGACGACGTCCGTCGCGCCGCTGGACAACAGCATCTGTGCCAGCCGCAGCTCGGACGTGGTCGGATCGAGGGGAACGAACGGACGCCGCAATCGACGGCAGGCGAGCATGACGGCGAGATAGCTCGCGTCGAAATCGCCCAGATACGCGACCGGTGCCGGATCGTCCGGCGCCAGGCGGCAGGCGAGAGCGCGGCTCGCCCGTACCAGTCCGCCCCGGTCGAGGACGCCGCTCTTGGTGACGACCGAACGGGCGGATGGATCTGTGCGCGCCAGCTCGTCGATCGCCGCCACCGGGTCGACGAACTCCGCCATGGGAGCACTCGACGGAATCGATCGCAATCGGCGCTGCGGGGCCGAGATCATCCTGCTGAATCCTGTTCGTCGATCGACAGCCCGTCCAAGTCTGCGCGCGCACCCGCAGTCCAGGCCAGCAATGGTCCGAGCGTGCCCGTCGTCGCGAGGTGGCGCCCCACATTGTGAAACGTCTGAGGCACCCCAGCCGAGCGTACGCCGGGCAGGCCGGAAAGAATCATCGCGTCGGCGCGATCGAAGGCATGCCCGCGGGCGTAAAGACACAAGACCTCGGTGCAACCGGCGACGGCACGCAGCGCCGGCTCCAGCTCGCGGCGCAACGAATTGCGCGCCTCGGCGCGTTCGCCCGGGGTGGGCACGGTGCGGGATCCGGGGCGCACCTCAATCGCGATCCCGCCGGCCGACACGATGCGCCGCGCGCCCACGGCCAGACCGAGGCGCAGGCCTGGGAAGGCGCCCATGCTGCTGCCGTAGACGCCCACGTGCTTCACGCCGAGCGCGCCGGCCACGTCCTGGACGAAGGTCGCCAGGACCGTGAAGCCCGCGCCAACGGCGGGGATGCCGTCGTCGTAGCCAGCATCGTCCAAGGCCCGGAGGTAGAGGACATGGGCCGACGCCCCGGCAGCCCAGCGATGGAAGACGTTGACCGGCATTCCCAGCCTGCCCTGTCGCCCGCAGACGCACACGAGAAGCCGCTCGGAAACCGCGTCGGCCGCGGGCGCGAGCTGCACCGGCATGTGGGGCCGGTGGAGGAACGCATCGCCCGGAACGGCCGGTGGCAGGCGCGCGGCCATGTCGGACAGTACGGACAACATGCCGTCGGCGTGCATCGACGGCGGCAGCAGGGCTGGGATCCGGAACAGCAGATCCGGTTCGCACTCGTCCATGATCGCGCCCAGGCTCGCCAGCCACGCACGCGGCGACCCCGCTGCCGTGACCGGGATGCCCGAGACGGCACAGGCGACCAGATAGAGGCCACCCGCCACGCCCCCGGCACCCTCCTCTTCCACGAGCCGTGACAGCGCCGCCGCCAACCGCGGATCGCGCCCGCCGGCACGGATCGCATCCAGCATCGTGCGGAGGGCTCCGGCCTCCGATGGTACGCGCGCCGGCGGAGCTGCACGGAACGCTTCGTCCCACCGCCGCTCGGCGGCGAGCGCCGCAAAGTGTTCGATGTCAGCGGTCGGCCGCAGTAACGACATCCTGGAGAGATCGTGCGCGAGGGCCTTCGCCCGATCGGCTGTCGGCACTGCCAGCAATCGGGCAAGAAGGTCCTTCGCACCAACACCCTCGCTCATGGTCGAACGCCCCAAATCGGCGACACGGCCGACAGTCGTCATATTCACCCCATCGCGCGGGCAGCTATTTCGCCGACGATGTCGCCGAACAGGCGGCGACCGAGCAACTCCTCGGGGGCGATCGAAACGGCGAACTGCTTCTCGATCCTGAGTGCGACATTGACCGCCTGCAGGGAGTCCATCCCTGCATCCACCGCAGCCGCTTCGGGTGAGATGACCTCGACCCCCGCCTCGTCGGCGATGATGGCTGCGATGCGACGGGCCAGCGGATCGGGCCATAGGCCCTCTGCGCCTCCGGCCTCCTCTCCCATGCGATCGCGGAGCCGCCGATCGATCTCGCCGAGACGGACGCGATCGATCTTGCCGGTCGCCGTCAGCGGCAGGTTTGCCCCTGAGATCACATGCGCCGGCACCATGTAGTCGGCAAGCGTAGCCGCGAGACCGGATCGGACGGCTTCGCCGTCGGCTCCACCCGCGACGTGCAGGGCGAGCGAATCGATGGTCGCCCGCGCGCCGCGCCTGGCCACGACGCCCGCGCCGGTGACGCCCGGGAGACGGCGTGCGGCCGCTTCGATGTCCTCCAACTCGATTCGCCGGCCGCGCAGCTTCACGAGGTTGTCGCGACGCCCGACGAAGTCGAGCATCCCATCGGCGCGGAGACGAACGATATCGCCCGTGGCGAACAGGCGCCGCGCAGGGTCGTCCGGGTGCGGCACGAAGCGCGCATTCGTCGCGGCGTCGTCCCGCCAGTAGCCGGTCATCAGGCGCGGTCCCGTCGCGAGCAGCTCGCCCTCGTCCGCGCCATCGGACGGATCGAGCCAGAGCTCGACGCCGTCCGTGGGCAGGCCCAGCGGGAGGCGGCCGCCTGGGGCGGAGAAATCTGGCGGCGGCGTCCACAGGGTCATGGTGACGCACTCCGTCAGGCCATAGATGAGGCATACCCTGCCGTCCGGCATCATCGGTGCGCGCAGCGCAGCCAAATCCTCGACCCCAACCGCGTCGCCATAGACCTGGATGGCACGGACCCGGGCGAAAGCTTCGGCCGCGCCCGCGTGCGAAGCGAGCGCCCGCATCAGCCCGACATAGCCCACGAGGTGCGTCGCCTGCTCGCGCCCGACCAGCCCGATCATGTCGCCGATCGTCCGGCCTTCGCCGACCGCGAGCAACTCGGCACCGGCCGCCAGAGCCGCCAGCGACGTCACCGGCGCACCGACCAGGCCGGGCGGCGAGACCACGACGACGCGATCGCCGGCGCGCAGGTCGAGCTCCCCTCGTTCCAGGGCAGCGAAGGACGCCGCGGTTCGCGGGGGATGCGCCACGCCCTTCGGCACGCCCGTCGATCCCGAGGTGTAGACGACGAAGGCGGCCTCGTCCGGCCGATCGACGACGGGAGCGTCGCCGTCGTCTCGGGCATCCGCCCAATCGAAGATCGTCGTGCGGATCGACCGGAGAGGAAACTGCGGCCGAGGACCGGCCGACGCCAGCACCAGGTCGGTCGCACCGCTGGACAGCAGAACCTGCTCCATGCGTAGCACGGAAGTACCGGGATCGAGCGGTACGAAGGGGCGCCGCAACCGTCGGCAGGCGATCATTGCCGCAACATAGGAAGCAGCGAAATCACCCAGGAATGCCACGGGAGAGGGGTCGTCCGCCGGCAGACGTCGGGCGAGCGCCCAGCTGCCCGCAACCAGCGTCCCCCGGTCCACGGAGCCGTCTGCAGCCAGAACCGACCGTGCACGGGGATCGGCGAGCGCCAGGCGGTCGATCGCCTCCACGGGATCGGCAAAGCCGCCTGCGAGCGGCTTGCCGGGCAGAGCGCGCAGGCGTCGTCGCGGAACAATCTTCGTCCCTGGCTCTCGCCGAGTGTGGTCGGCGCGGGCCCATCGGCTTCGCGGATGCCCGGACACCCAAGCGAGCAACTGGCCAAGGCGGCCGTCGATCGCCAGATGGCGGCCGACGTTGTGATGGGCGCGCTCCAGGCCGGACAGGCGGACGCCGGGCAGGCCGGCCAGGGCGGCCGCGTCATCGCGGTCGCCCGTGTTCTCGCGCGAGAAGATGCACAGCACCTCGACCCGGCCGGCCGCCGCCCGCAACCCGGGCGCCAGGCGATCCACGAGGAGCTGGCGGCCGCGTTGTCGCTCGGCGGCCGTCGGCAGGGTACGCACGCCGGGCCGCAGCATCCCCGCGACGCCGGCCGCCGAGATCATCCGTCGCGCGCCGACATCGAGCCCGAGCCGTATCGAGGCGAAGCCGCCCATGCTGTTGCCGTAGACGCCGATTTCCGCGACCTCCAGCACGTCGGCGACGCCCCGGACGAACTCGACGAGGGCCGGAAAATCGGAGCCGACCCCCGGGATTCCGTCATCGAACCCCGCAGCGACCGGCGCACGCAGATAGAGAACGTGCGCGTCGGTCTCCGCGGCCCAGCGATGAAAGAGATTGACGGGCATGCCGA
>JBFWXJ010000048.1:13566-21887 GCA_050187535.1 Alphaproteobacteria bacterium
ATCTTCCGGAGCAGGACGCCGGCGGTCACGTTCGCGACGTGCGCCGCCCGGCCGACGACCCGCCCATGCCCCCCGGGACGGGTCGCCCGACGACCTCCATCATGCGAGCAATCTGCGCAAACCCGATCGGATTCGACAACCCCGGCGCCGGTCAGGGCATTGCGGCACCAGAATCCCTGGCCGGCAATGCGGCGATTCCGCCGTGCTGCGACGACCAGCGGCCGGGATTCTCCAGGAATGTCCGAAGATCCGCCAGCTCGGCCGGCGGAAACGCCGCACCGCGCTCCGCCTCGCGGAGCACATCCCACCATGTGGCCAGGGCATGGAGCCTGAGGCCGATCTCCGCGAAGCGTTCCGCCACGCCCGGAAAGATGCCGTACTGGAAGACGACGAAGGCATGCTCGACCCGCGCTCCGGCGCGGCGCAGTCCGCGGCAGAACGCCAGCTTGCTCTCGCCGTCGGTCGTCATGTCCTCGACGAGCAAGGTGCGCGCGCCGTCGGCGGCAATGCCCTCGATCTGGGCCGCCGGCCCGAAGCCCTTGGCACGCTTGCGCACGAACTGCATGGGCAGCATGAGACGGTCGGCGATCCAGGCAGCGAAGGGGACCCCCGCGGTCTCGCCGCCGGCCACCAGGTCGAGCCGCTCGAACCCGATGTCGCGGACGATGGTCGCGACGGCGAAGTCGGTGACGGCGCGGCGGATGCGGGGATACGAGATCAGTCGGCGGCAGTCGACATAGACGGGGCTGGCCCAGCCGCTCGTCAGGATGAACGGGTGGTCGCCCCAGAACTGCACCGCATCGACCTCCAGCAGCATGCGGGCAGTGAGGGAGCCGATCTCGTCGCGGCCGGGCAGAGCCTCGATCATTCGTCGCCTCCGGTGCCGGTCGCCTCGGCCAGCGCCCGATACAGCAGCTCGGCGCCGGCCATGAAATCGTCCATGTCCATCCGTTCGTCGGGATTGTGCGAGCCCTTGTCGTTGCGGATGAAGATCATCGCAGCCGGGATTCCTTCGTTGGCGAAGAGAGCGGCGTCGTGGCCCGCGCCGCTCGGCACGGTCTCGGCCGGCAGGCCGAGCGTCCGGGAGTGGGCGAGCAGCCGCTTGACCAGCCCTTCGTCCATCCGCGCCGGCGCGGAATCGAGGCGCCGGTCGAACTGGAACGCAACCTTGCGTGCACCTTCGATGGCCCGGCATTCCGTGCGCATGAGATGGTAGAAGGCCTCCAGCGTGTCGCGGCTCTGGCTGCGCACCTCGAAGCTGAAGGCGGCCTCGCCCGGGATGCGGCTGATCGCGTGCTCCGCGGGGTTGGTGCCGACGATTCCCGTGGTCACCACGAGGTCGAGGCCCTGCTCCTGCAGGACGCGCCAATGCTCGTCAAGGCGGGTGACGAGGTCGGCGAAGGCGAAGACCGCGTCGCGGCGCAGCCAGCGCGGAACGGCGCCCGAGTGCCCCGCGTCGCCCCGGCAGACGATGCGGGCGTGGCGGATGTTGCCACGGATGCCGGTCACCACGGCGGTCGGCAGGCCGCGGGCGACCAGCACCGGCCCCTGCTCGATATGGAGCTCGAAATAGGCGGCCACCGCCGCCGGATCGAGGAGCCGCTCGCCCGCACGCAGGCGGGCGAGGTCGGCGCCGGCGGCAGCCATGGCATCGGCCAGCGTATGGCCGCCCCCGCGATGCGGCAGGGCCAAGTCGTCCGCACCGAGACGGCCGAAGAGCGCCGAGGAACCGAGATAGGCCTTGCCGTACCAGGCGCTCTCCTCGCCGCGCAGCGCCATCAGCCGCGGCGCGCGGCGCGGCCGCACGCCCGCCCGGTGCAGCCGCAGCAACGCCAGCAATCCGGCGAGCACGCCGGCCGCTCCGTCATAGTTGCCGCCCTGCGGAACGGAATCGAGATGCGAGGCAACGACGATGCACGGGGCCTCGGGCGTCGGGTCCAGCCCGTGGGGTGCAGCCGGAATGGCGATCGACAGGTTGGCCGCAGCATCGCGCCGGGTCAGCAGGCCGTGCGCGCGAGCGGTGCGCTCGAGCAGGTCGAAGGCGGCGGATTCGCCCGCCCCATAGGTCTCGCGTGTGATGCCGACGCCGTCGGCGCCGATCGCACGCAGCGCGTCCAACAGATCGAGCGCCAGACGGCGCCCATCCTCGGCTTCGGTGTCGGCGACGGCCGACATGCGGTCATCCTCCGGCGGGTTGCGGTGCCCAGCTTGCTACGAGCGGGATGACGTCCGCCACCTCGGAGTCGAGGACGAGGTCATCGCAGGCATCGAGCAGCCAGAGCCTGTCGACGGTCAGGCGCAGCAGCGGCCGATCCCACCACGCCACGATCAGCGCCGCCAGCTCGGACGCTTCCGCGGCGTCGAGATCGTCGACGAGGTTGTGGATGCCGACGACCCAGAGATCGGTCTCGTTCCGTCCGATCGCCCGCTGGATCGCGCCGAGGGCATTCGCGCCGCCGCGCATCTCGGGATAGACCTTGAGATACAGCCGGCCGACATTGACGTTTCCCGAGAAGAGGCCACGCAAGGCGACGGTGACCGGGCCCATCGCCGCGAGCTCCCGTCGCCGGGCGTCGTCGAAGCGTTCGGGCAGGGGCGAGCCGCAGATCGTCGCGTGCAGGCGGTCCCGCCGCTGGGCGAAAACGTCCCAGGCGAGCTTGGGGGCGAAACTGGCCCGGCGCAGTGCCGTGTCCAGCTCGCGCCAGGCCGGCGCTGCGGCCAGGGCCGGCCACGGCACCGGCAGCACCAGCGAGCGGACGCGCGCATGCCGTCCCATCCGGTAGTACGCCCCGGCGCGCTCGGCGATCACCCTGGGGTGAGAGGGCGCGACCAGTGGCAAGTGGGCCAGCCGATAGCTGTCGTCCAGCCGGAGCCCGGCGCCCGGCTCGAAGACCGTTCGGCTGCGCAGGTATCCCAGCCGCTCGTCGCCACAGAGCTCCGTCATCGCGCGGCTGCGCGCTCCCTCAGCGCCTCCGCTACGCGAGCGATCGCCGGAGCCCAATCGCCCGGTGCGGGCTGCCGGAACAGGCGCAGCGTCGGGTACCAGGGGCTGTCGTCACGGTCGATGAACCAGCGGAAGCAGCCGTCCCAGCGCGACAGCATCCAGGTCGGCCGGCCGAGCGCGCCCGCCAGATGAACGACCGCGGTGTCGACGGAGATCACGAGATCGAGCTGTTCCATCAGTGCGGCCGTGTCGGCGAAGCTGCGCACGTCCGCCATCGGGTCGATCAGACGCTCGCCGAACGCCACCTGCTGGCGCTCGGCGGCTCGGCGACCGAACTGCAGCGAGACGAGATCGACGCCGGGCACGTCGAAGAGCGGCGCCAGCCAATCGAGGCGCAGACTGCGCCGACGATCGGTCGCGTGGCTCTGCGGCATGTGCGCCCGCGCCTCGCCCGCCCACGCGAGCCCGACCCGGAGGCGGCCGGAATCCGGCAACCGCCCGGCCCAGCGCGCCCGCGTCGCCGCATCGGGGGCGAGGTAGGGCACCGCTGCCGGGATCGTCTGCGGCGTCGTGCCGAAGATCGCGGGCAGACTCATGAGCGGCGCGTGGAAGTCGTGCGGGCCGACCGAGGCGCCGACGGGGACGGCGGCGTCGACGCCGGGAACCGACGCCAGGAGCGGAGCGAGCCCCGTCTGGCACAGGACCACCACGCGCGCGCCGCGGCCGGCGACGAGCGTGGCGTAGCGCACGAACTGCAGGGTGTCGCCATGTCCCTGCTCGCCCCACAGCACTATCGTGCGGCCCTCGATCGGCTCGGCCCCTGTCCAGCGCGGCCGCTCGAAGGGCATCTGGCGCACCATCGCGGTCCGGAAGCGGTTCTCGTACGCGGCCCAGCCGCGGCGGTAGTCGCCGAGGTGCAGGAGCGCGATCGAGCGGTTGAACTGCGGGGCGGTGAAATCCGGGTTGGCGGCGATGGCCGCGTCGAAGGCGGCGACCGCCTCCTCAGCTCGGCGCAGCGCAATCAGGACGATGCCGCGCTCGTTGAGCAATTCGGGCGACCGGCCCTCGTCGGCGATGACGCGGTCGATCTCCGCCAGCGCCTGGGCGAAGCGCCCGTCGTCGCGCAGTGCCGCGGAGAGAGCGCGCCGGGCGGCGGTGAAGCGGGGCGCCAGATCGAGTGCGACGCGGAAGGCGACGGCCGCCTCCGCCATCCGCGCCTCGCCGGCGAGCAGGTTGCCGAGGTTGAAATGCGCCTCGACCATCTCCGGCTCGACGGCGATCGCCGCGCGCAGCGCCGCTTCCGCCTCGCGCCGCCGGCCGAGACGGACCAACGCCGTGCCACGCAGGTTGAGCGCCAGCGGGTTGGTCGGCTCCGATGCCGCCGCCTCGTCGACCACTGCATAGGCCCGCTCGACCTCGCCCATGTCGAGCAGGACGCCCGCCAGCCGGATCAGCACTGGGACCGGGCGCGGCCCGCCGGTGCCGAGGGGATCGGCCAGCAGCGACCGCAGCGCCTTCTCCGCTTCGGGCAGCCGGCCCGCATCGTGCAGCGCGGCAGCCGCGGCCAGGCGCGCCTGCGGGGACGCCGGTCCGGGCATCGCAGCTTCCGCCATCTCCATCCCTCCGATCCGCGGGCGATGGTTCGCCCCGACATCTGCCGCGTCAACTATCCGACATACGCCCGTTCCGCTAGGATCGCGCCGTCAATCGGAGGCCGGCGCCATCCTGCGTTTCATCGTCAGGGCCCTCTCCCTCGTCGCCATCCTGCTCTGGACGGTGTTGATGGTCGGCGCCTTCCAGGCGCTGGTCGAGACCGGCCGGGTGCTCGGCAGCGTCACGCCGGAGCTGGGCAACCCGGAGCTGGAAGCCGCCTTGCTGAACCTCCTGCTCTTCGTGGAGCGGGCCGGCCCGGTCGGCATCGTCGCCGCCTGGGTGGCGGGGGTGCTGGCCATCCTGATCGCGCGCGCGATCCTGCTCGCGGTGATCGACTTCGTGTGGCGGGCGACGGCGGTCTGGCAGCGCCCGGGATCGCCCCGGATCGCGCGGCCCGGGAAGCCGGCGCGCCCGGCGACGGAACGCCCCCTGCCCGGCCCGTGGTCCAGGACGCCCGCCGCACCGCCCGCGCAGCCGCCACGGCCGGCAAAGCCGCCGCCCGTCGACCCCGGGCGCGCGGATGCCAGGACGCCGGGTTCGGCACCGCCCGCGGCTTCCTCGGCGCGCGGCTCGGTCGTCGACCGTGGCTTCCGACCGGGCGGCGGCTTCGACCGCGACGGCACGGTTGTCCTGCGCCGGCCGCGGGGCCACATGGAAGCGCCATGAAGACCATCATCCTCCAGCTCGCGCGGCGCCTGGCCGCCGACCCCCGAGTGCAGGCGAAGGTGCGCGAGAAGGCCGTCGATCTGGCCCAGCGCGCCCGACCGAAGGTGGAGGCCGCCGCCGCCGAGCTGCGTGCGGCCGCGCGCGAGGTCGACCCGCGGCATGACCCGCGCGGCTTCGCCCGCCTGCTGAAGCGTCGCTGGGACGAGCGATCGAAGGGCTGACCGATCAGCCTTCGCGGTGCCGGGCCGCCTCCGGCCGCTCGCACTCGGCCTTCGCCCAGCGCAGGAGCGCCTTCTTGATCCGCTCGGGCGCGAAATCGAGCTGGGCCAGCGCCGTGCCACGGTCGAAGGCTTCCTCGTAACGGACGATGCGGTCGCCGGCGAGCGCGAAGCAGGCGATCCCGGGGAACACCACCCTGCGCCCGGACGCCTCGCCCATGGTCGAGGTGTAGCTGAACAGGTAGCGGGCATAGCCGGTGCTGCCGTCGCACACGAGGCCGGTCATGTCCCACCGGAAGTCGCGCGCGGCGCCGTGGAAGTGGTGATGCAGCATGTGGGCGATCGCCTGCCGACCGGCGAACGGGCCGTAGAAGGCATCGACATAGACGCCGTCCTCGACGAACAGCGCCGCCAGCGCCGTGCCGTCGCCGGCCTCGACCGCGCGGGTGAATGCCGCCACCAGTTCGGGAAAGGTCATGCCGTCTCCTCCATGGCCTCTTGCCGGGCCTGCTCGCGCTCGGCAAGGCGCGACCAGTTGGCGAGCGACACCGAATGGCGCGCTACCCAATCACTCCAGCGCCGCCGCTTCCAGTCCTCCGCCACATCGGCCGGCAGCGCGCCGTAGCGCACCCGGTCGATGACGAGCGTGTCCGCGAGCGCCGGGCGCTGCATCAGCGGATCGCCGCCCGCCTCGGCCGTGGGCACCAGGAGGTCGCGGTCGGCCAACGCCTCGACGAAGGCGCGCGCCGCGCCCAGGTCCTGCGCCAGCGCATCGGCGATCGCCGCGCCGGTGCGGCCGAGCTCGGTGAGCTTGCCGCCCGCGAGCAGCTTGCGCTCCGACGATCGGTCGAGCCAGGCGCAGTCCTCGTCGAGCGCCAGGACGAAGCGGCCGGCTTGCGCGGAATCCGGCACGAGCGAGAACGGATACTGGCGGACGATCGCGGGGATGTAGGACACGCCGTCCCACCGCCCATCGGACACGAAGAGGTTGCGCCCCCCCTCGACCCCGAGCACCGCATGGATGCCGGGGGGATCGAGCGTGAAGACGATCGGCAGCTCGTTGCTGATCCGCTCGATCTCGGCGGCGCCGATCGGCACCGTCGCGACGGCTCGGGCGAAGGCGTAGTCGGGCGCGGTGACCCCGATCCCCTCGTGACGGCGCAGGCTGATCGGCACCGGCCGTCGCGACAGGCCGGGCAGCACGACGCGAGGGTGCCGAGCATCTCGTGGCGCCGAGCGTTCGGGCCGCGGCGGCGGCGGTGCCGCGGTCGGCCGCGTGTCGACCGGATCGGCGAGGCGCAGTTTCGAGGCGTGGCTCTCCGGCGCCTTCGTGCCGGTCGGGAGGCGGCCACGGAAATAGAACTTCTGCCATGCTTCCCGGACGGTCTCCTCCTCCCCCGCCGCCAGGCGCTTGAGGAAATCCGTGCGACGGTCGCGATAGGCCTCGTACTCCTGGCGCAGCTCGGGGTCTTCGGCGATCGGCCGGATGCGGGGGTCACGGCGTCGAGCGGCCCGGTCGCCACGGGCACGATCTGGCAGAACGGCTCGCCCTTCTCGAAGCGGACGCGGCCCGGACGGGTCAGCTGCCAGTTCATCGTGAAGGGGAACGGCAGCCAGTCCGTCTCGACGATGCCGGACAAAGGCGCGATCCCGTCCTTGGGCCAGTTGAGCGGCCCCGTCGCGAGCAGCTGCCAGCCCGGGTCGGTGCGGAAGAGATAGCCCGGATGGAAGGTGAGCACGCCGCGCATGAAATGCGAGACGACGAGATGGTCCATCCCCGCCACCGGATCGGGCGACGAGATGACGATGTCCTCGCGGCGGGGGCCGCCCGTGTATTCGATGTCGAGCGTGCAGGGCGTCAGCAGGTGCCAGCCGAACGCGTTGGCGATGTTGAGCGGCAGGCAGCGATAGGGATAGCGGTCCGGCGAGGAGTCCATCCACGCGCGATCCTGCGGCGCGGGCACCAGCGGGCAGCTGACCGCCCCCGTGACGTAGCAGTCGAGACGCATGATCTCCCTCTTCCCGCCCGCTCCCATAGCATGCGCGCGAGCCGGCCGCATCGCCGCTGGCGCACACATGCCCGCCGCCGTAGGCTCTCCGGCGGCGAAGTCGCCGACCGGGAGGACAGCCGATGATCGTCGTGAAGAAGGAGCCGGACCCGGCAGCGCGATCCCACTACATCGACGTGGCCGGCATGGGCTGGCAGCCCTCGGCCTTTCCGAAGATCGCGTGCAAGGTCCTGTTCGCCGAAGCCGCCACGGGCCGCTCGACCATCCTGTTCCGGATGGAGCCGGGTGCCGTGGTTCCGGCCCATTTCCACCAGGGGATCGAGCAGACGTTCATCCTCGAAGGCAGCCTGGAGGACCATCTGGGCGTCGCGACGGCCGGGAACTTCGTGTGGCGCGAGCCCGGCAGCTACCACGAGGCCCGGGCGCCGGAAGGCGCCCTCATCATCGGCATCTTCGACCAGCCGAACCGCTTCGACCAGGAGACGCCGTGGTACGCCGACGAGGCGCGCGGCTGATCACGTCCCGCCTCTAGGCTGGCGGCACCATGCGCTGGAACGGCGCCGTGTCCTCGGGGAACGCCACCGGCACGGCGTCGGCATCTCTCGTCGCGTAGACGGCCCACTGGAAGCCGCGGACATCGGGCGGGACCACCTGGACGATCGCGAGCCCCGCCGCACGGTAGAGTGCAGCGACGAAATCGCGATCGTAGATCACCGCATTGGTCGGATCCTCGAGGTTGATATAGAGCGCGTTCTGGTAGTCCTGCATCATCGGGAAGAACCGCTTCTCGCAGAGGAACCAGGTTGCGCGGAACACGCCGGCGGGGTGCAG
>JBFWXJ010000049.1:0-21759 GCA_050187535.1 Alphaproteobacteria bacterium
CGTGTGGATGCCGAAGCCCTCGATCATGCGCAGCGAGCGCGGGATCGCCCGGTCCGACATCGCCCACATGATCATGTGCATGCTCTCGGGCATCAGCGACACGAAGTCCCAGAACGTGTCGTGCGCCGAGGCCGCCTGCGGGAACCCGCGGTCTGGCTCCATCTTCACGGAATGGATCAGGTCCGGGAACTTGATGGCGTCCTGGATGAAGAACACGGGGATGTTGTTGCCGACGAGGTCGAAGTTGCCCTCGTTGGTGTAGAACTTGACCGCGAAGCCGCGCACGTCGCGCGGCATGTCGCCCGACCCGGCGCCGCCTGCGACCGTCGAGAAGCGTGCGAAAACCTTGGTGCGCTCGCCCTTACGCTGCAGGAAGTCCGCGCGGGTCACGTCGGCCAGCGATTCGTAGGTCTCGAAGAAGCCGTAGGCCCCTGATCCGCGGGCGTGCACGATGCGCTCGGGAATGCGCTCGTGATCGAAATGCATGATCTTCTCGCGGAGCACGAAGTCCTCGAGAAGCGTCGGCCCGCGTGGCCCCACGCGCAGCGAGTTCTGGTTGTCGGCGACGGGGATGCCCTGGTTGGTCGTCAGGACCGGCGTATCGCCCGCGGCCGACTGATGCATCTCGCCGCCCTCGCCGCGGGCAGCCTCGTTTTCGCCGCCGGCCTTCCTCGTCGCCGCCCGCTTCGCCATCGCCATCGCTCCCGGTGTCGTTCACCGCGTCCAACTGACGACGGGGTCGGGCGGTTCCGGCGCGCGGTTGACATCGGTGGGCACGTGACCGCCTCGCGATCGCGCGGCGCCGCCGGGTTCGGCGCTTCGCCCGGCTCAGCGTTGCGGCGTCGACCGTGTGAATCGGCGTGGATCGGGATCGCCGATCCCGTTAGGAGGAGCGACACGGATGCCGCAGTCGTCGATCGTTGGTGACGGCGACGCGCGCGGGTGGGCGTGGGGACGATGATCATCGGAACGACGGCGAACGACATCTTCTTCGGCAGTGCGCTCGGCGACGACTACTTCGCGCTGGACGGCAACGACACCGTCTCTGGCCTCGGCGGCAACGACACGCTGGATCTCGGCTCAGGTGCCGACTCCGGGACGGGTGGCGATGGCGACGACCTGATCATCGGTGGATCGGGCAACGACACCATGATCGGCGGCCCCGGCGACGACGCCCTCTTCGGCGGCACGAACATCGACAACAACGAGTCCGGCAACGACCGGCTGGTCGGCGGCGACGGCGCGGACACGATGCTGGGCGGTGACGGGGCCGACACGATCGACGGCGAGGGAGGCGACGATCAGGTAAACGGCAACACCGGCAGCGATCTCGTCTACGGCGGCGCGAGCGCCGACTTCGTTCGCGGCGGGCAGGGCGCGGACTTCGTCTTCGGCGGCGACGGTGACGACTGGCACGTCAACGGCAATCTCGGCGACGATTTCGTGGATGGCGGCGATGGCGCCGACACCGTGTACGGCGGCCAGGGCCACGATTCGCTCGAGGGCGGCATCGGCAACGACTGGATGAATGGCGACCTGGACGGTGACAGGATCTTCGGCGGCGTCGGTAACGACACCCTGTCGGGCGGTGGAGGAGGCGAACCGAGCGCGGGTGGCCCGTATGATCTGCTCTATGGCGGCGACGGCGACGACATGCTGCTCGGCGACGGGGACGACTTCGATCACCTGTACGGCGGCGCCGGCAACGATCTCTTCTTCGGCGGCTCGGCCAGGGTGATCATGACGGGAGGGCCGGGCCGCGACGTGTTCGAGTTCGGCCTCGGCGACGGCCTCGGCCTGATCGATGACTTCTCGGCGGCCGACGACGTCGTTCTCCTCGCCCGCAACATCGGCGGTTCCGGAATCGACAACGCCGCCGAGCTGCTAGCCGTGGCCGTCGGCCATTTCGTTCCGGGCCAGGTCAGCACGCGAATCTCGTTCGGGGGGTCGCTGACGCTGGAGCTCCAGGTGGCACGGACCGATCTGACGGCCGCCAATTTCCAGTTCTTCGACGAGGTGTCGATCGTCACGCCGCCGCCGTTCCACGGCCTGTTCTAGCTGCCGTCGCCGGGGATGCCGCCCCCGGCGACGGCGCTGGCGGTCAGTCGGCCAGCCCGACCCGATCGCGCAGCTCCAGCCACCAGCCGTAGGAGGGCGGCCACTTCTGCCATTTCGGGTCGATGCCGAGCTCGCACGAGGCATGCAGCGGCCAGTGCGGATCGTAGAGCGCCTGGCGGCCGATGCAGATGAGGTCGGCCTTGCCCTCCTGCAGGATCCGCTCGGCCTGCGGCCCGTCGACGATGGCGCCGACCGCCATGGTCGGGATGTCGGACTCGCGCCGGATCGCCGCGGCGTAGGGCACCTGGTGGCCCTTCTTCACGGGCTGGCGCTTGTAGACGAAGTCCATGCCGGAGTTGGGCGCGCGGATGCCACCCGACGAGCAGTCGATGACGTCGACGCCGCGCACCTTCAGCTCGCGGGCGAGCATGATGCTGTCCTCGATCTTCCAGCCGTCGTTGCGGGTGTCGAGGTCGGCCCGCCAGTCGACGCAGGACAGCCGGAAGAAGAGCGGCTTGTCGTCGGGCCAGTGCAGCCGCAGCTCCTCGGCCAGCTCCAGGATCATGCGGGTGCGGCCGGCGAAGTCGCCGCCGTACTGGTCATCGCGGTCGTTGTTCACCGGCGACAGGAAGGTGTGCAGCAGGTAGCCGTGGGCGGCGTGGATATCGAGGACCTCGAACCCCGCCTCGGCCGCCCGCCTGGCGCCCTCGCCATATTTGTGGATCACCTCGGCGATCTCGGCGGGCGTCAGCTTGTGCGGCTTGTGCCAGCCGTCGACGGTCGGCGTCGCGGTCGAGCTGACCGGCTGCCACGGCGGCTCGCCGCGCGCGGCCTCCGCTTCGCCGAGCGGCCCCAGCCCTTCCCAAGGCCGCTGGCGCGACGCCTTCGGGCCGCAGTGGTGAAGCTGGGCGGCCGGCAGCGTGCCGCAGGACTTGAGGAAGTCGACGATGCGCTTCAGCGGCCCGACATGCTCGTCCGACCAGATGCCGAGGTCGCCATAGGTGTTGCGCCCGACCGGGTCGATCATCAGCGCCTCGGTCATGACGGTGCCGGCGCCGCCGACCGCGTACTTGCCGAGATGCTGGAAGTGCCAGTCCGTGGCGATGCCGTCGGGGCCGGACATGTACATCTGCATCGGCGCGATGACGATCCGGTTGGGGAAGGTCACGCCGCGCAGGCGGAAGGGACTGAAAAGAAGGGAAGGCGCGTCGCCGCCGTCGGCCATGGTCTCGTTCCTCTGGGGGGTGTCAGTTCCGCCAGCCCGGCTGTTTCTCGTCGAGCAGGCGCAGCATCGCCGGCCACATGCGCTGGCCGGTCCTGGCAGGGTCGGTCGCCGTGGTGAACTGTCCGGCGGTATGGGTCTGCACTTCGGGAGGCGGCAGGCGGAAGGGCCGCCCCGACGCCAGCACGTCCATCTGCACGCGCGCCGCCTGCTCGAAGTAGTACATGAGGTAGAAGGCGGCGGCCGGGCTCTGCCCCACGGTCAGCAGGCCGTGGTTGCGCAGCACCATCACCGGCTTGTCGGCGAGGTCGCGGCCGAGCCGCTCCTGTTCGTCCATGTCGAGCGCCACGCCCTCGTAGTCGTGGTAGGCGACGCGGCCCAGGAACTCGAGCGCGAACTGGTTGAGCGGCAGCAGTCCCCCCTCCAGGCAGGACAGCGCGACGCCGGCGCGGGTATGGGTATGGACCGCGCAGGTGATGTCGGGGCGTGCCTGCAGCACGGCCGAGTGGATGACGTAGCCGGCGGCGTTGGCTGGATAGTTCGATGGGCCCCTGAGCTCGCCGTCATAGGACATCTTCACCAGGCTCGTGGGCGTGATCTCGCCGAACAGGAGCCCGTAGGGATTGATGAGGAACGTGTCGCTCTCCCCCGGCACCCGCACCGAGGCATGGGTGAAGATCGTGTCGTCGAGGCCGTAATGGGCCAGCAGCCGGTAGACGGCCGCCAGGTGCAGCCGGGCGTCGGCCTCGGTCTCGATGGCGGTGGTGCCGGAGGGCGGATCGGAGATCTGGGCCATGGTTCCTCGCGCAAGGGCAGGGTCAGTGGGCGGGCGCCTGCCAGCCGCGCGGCGGCGGGATGTCCGGGCTCTCGGCCATCAGCTTCGTCCACACGCGGTCGGCGACCTTCTGACCTTCCTCCAGCAGCGCCGCCTCGTCGAGGGTCGTGATGCGCCCGTCCCTCATCACCCATTCGCCGCCGACGATGACGTGCCTGACGAGGCCGGGATGGCCATAGTGGACGATGTTGGAGACGAGGCTGACGATCGGCCGCATCGCCGGCTGGTCGAGGTCGAGCACCGTCAGGTCCGCCTTCTTGCCGGCCTCGACCGTGCCGAGGTCGGCCTGCCGCCCCAGCGCCTTCGCCCCGTCGCGGGTGACGCCGTCGAGGATCGTCTGCGGGTCCGGGGAGACGCCGCCGCCATAGGCGCCGCGATGCACCAGCGAGCCGATATGCAGCGTCTGGAACAGGTCCTCGGTCATGTTGTCGGTGCCGAACGCGATGGTGACGCCGGCGTCGCGGATGAGGTTGACGGGCGCCCGGTGCGGCCCCTTGCGGGACGAGTTGGCCGGGCAATGGGCCATGGCGACGCCGCGCGCGGCCAGCAGGCTCACGTCCTCGGGCGTGCAGAACGTCCAGTGGGTCCCGGTCACGTCGGGCGCCGCCCATCCGTGGGCGTCGAGGTAGCCGGCCGGCGTCAGCCCGTGGGCGCGCTTCACCTGCTCGACCTCGCCGCGGCTCTGGGCGAGATGCACGGTGCGCGTCAGGCCGTGGCGGGCGGCGAGCCCGTTCAGCTCCGCCAGCATCCACGGCGAGCAGTTGTCGGTGGCGTGGGCCGCGACCTGGCACTGCACGCGCCCGCCATGGCTCCCGTGCATCGCCTCGATCAGCTCGGTGGCGCGCCCGAGGAAGGCCTCGCCGAAGGCGCGGTCGTAGACGTAGCGGCCGTGACGGATCTCCAGCAGCAGGGCGTCGGCGCAGTTCTCGGCCAGCCACAGCCTGAGGCCCGAGGACGCCATGGCCTTCGCGAAGCCGGAGACGAAGCGGAAGTTCTCGACCAGCGTCGTGGTGCCCGACCGTATCGCCTCCAGGCAGCCGACGAGCGACATGATCCCGCGCTCCTCGGGCGTCATGGCGAAGCTGATGGGCGACATGTACCCGTAGACGGCATCGCCCCCCAGGTCCTCGACGCTGCCGCGCAGCACGGTGAGGACCGTGTGGGTGTGCCCGTTGATGAGGCCGGGCAGGATCGCCTTGCCCTTCAGCGACAACCGCTCCAGGTCGGGATTGGCCGGCGCCAGCTCCGCGGTCGGGCCGACGGCGGCGATACGGTCGCCGCGGATCGCGACGGCGGCGTCGCGCAGCACGCGGCGCGCGTCGTCGCAGGTCACGACCATCGCATCGGTCAGCAGCACGTCCATGGGTTCGCTCCTCGCCGCTGGCTGACATGCTACGATCGAAGTGAACTTTTTTGAAAGGAATTTCACTGATGCTGGATGCGGTGACTGAAAGGATCGCCTCGCAGGCGCTGCTGGACCCGCTGTTCGCGGGCATCTGCGACACCGGCGGGCGCTTCGCCGGGACCGAGAGCGAGGCGCGCGCCGCCGCCTGGCTCGACGCGCGCCTGGGCGAGGCGACGGGCCGGGCGGTCGTCCGCGAAGACATCGCCTATCGCGGCTGGACGCGCGGGCCTTCGTCCGTGCGCGCCGCCGACGGGCGCAGCTTTCCCGCCCATGCGCTGGTGCGCTCGCCCGCGACCGACGGCCTGACCGCGCCGCTGGTGGATCTCGGCCGCGGCGCGCCCGAGGACTTCGCACGGGCCGCGGAGCGGGTGCGCGGCGCCATCGTCATGGTGCGCCACGAGCTGATGTTCGCGACCGGTCATGTCCATCGCCGTCGCAAGTACGAGATGGCGCGGGCGGCCGGTGCCGCCGGCTTCGTCATCGCCTTCCACGAGCCGGGCGACCATCTCGTCACCGGCTCGTCGGGCGACGGCAGCGCCGGCCACATCCCCGCGGTCGGGGTCAGTAGCGAGACCGGCGACGCGCTGGCGGTGCTGGACGGGGCGCCCGTGACGCTCGCGGTCTCGGGCCGACTCCGCGACGCAGTCGCCCGCAACCTCTTCTCGACCGTCCCGGGGCGTGGGCCGGAGGTGGTCGTGCTCTCGGCGCACTACGACGGCCACGACCTGGCGGAGAGCGCCATCGACAACGGCACGGGCGTCGCGTGCGCGCTGGCCGTGGCGGCCGCGGTGCGCGACCTCGTGCCGGGGCTGCGCCGCGGGCTCGAGGTGGCCCTCTACACGATCGAGGAATGGGCGCTCATGGGCTCGCGCGAGCATCTGGCGCGGATGGCGCCGGCCGAGCGCGCCCGCATCGCCTTCAACGTCAACCTCGATTCCGTGGCCGGCGCCGACGGGCTGACGGCGCTCACCAGCGGCTTTCCGGGTGTGGCCGAGTTCATCGCGGCCGCGCTCGCCCCGGCCGGGCTCTCGGTCGGCATCCATGCCCCTTTCATGGGCAATTCCGATCACGCGAACTATGTGCGCAACGGCATCCCGGCGCTCCGCCTGGTCGCCGGCTTCGACCAGCCGCGCTCGGCCTTCCGCCTGTTGCTGACCGACGGCGACACCCGCGACACCGTGGCGCCGCACCAGCTCCGCGCCGCGGCCGCGGTGACGGCCGCACTCGTGCTCGCCGCCTGCGACGCGGAAGCGCTGCCGCCGCACATCGACGCGGCGGCGGCAGCGGCGATCGCGGGCGCGTGAGCTACGCCCCCGCCGGGATGACGGCGGTCACGTCGATCTCGACCAGCATCTCCGGGATCGCCAGGCCGGCGATGATGAGGCCGGTCATCACCGGGTGGACGCCCTTCAGGTGGCGGCCGATGACCGGGTAGATCAGGCTGCGGTGGGCGCGGTCGAGGATGTAGATGTGGAGCTGGCAGATGTGCTCCAGCTTGGCACCCGCCTCGGCCAGGAGGACGTGCAGGTTCTGCATCGCCTGCTCGGCCTGGGCGGCTGGATCGCCGATGCCCTGCATCTTGCTGTCCAGGTCGAAGCCGGTGAGGCCGCGGAAGAAGACCGTGCGGCCGGGCTCGGCCTTGACGATCCAGCAGACGTCGTTGTCGAGGGCCTGGGGGCCATAGACGTCGCGCGTGTTGAATTTCCGGTAACGCGAATGCACCATCGACCTCTCCTCTCGCTCGGGCGCGCGCGGGAGGCGTGCAATTCCCCCGCCGTCCATTACGGCACAGGGGATGCATCGGGCCGCAGCGCCCGGCGATCATAGGGCGACGAGGGATTTATGACCTTCTCCCTGATCGGGCGCTGCGTCCGGACCGGACAGTTCGGCGCCGCGGTCACCACATCGAACATCACCGTGGGCGCGCGGGTGCCGTTCTGCGCGCCGGGCGTCGGCGCCGTGCTGACGCAGCACCGCACCGACCCGCGGCTGGGGCCGCGCGGTCTGGCGCTGCTGCGCTCGGGCTGCACCGCACGGCAGACGATCGACGCATTGGTCGCCTCGACGCCGGACCACGCCTGGCGCCAGCTCGCGGTGCTCGACGCCAAGGGCGGCACTGCCTTCTTCCACGGTGCCCATGTGAAACCGTCGCTGAACGCGGCCGAGGTCGAGAACTGCGTCGCCATCGGCAACATCCTCGCCAACGATCGCGTGCCGGCCGCGATGGCCGACGCCTTCGCCGTCGACACCGCCGCACCGCTGGCCGAACGGCTGCTGCGCGGGCTCGAGGCGGGGCTCGCCGCCGGCGGCGAGCACGGGGCGATCATGTCGGCCGCGCTGCTGGTGGTCGAGCGTGAGGTCTTCCCGCTCGTCGACCTGCGCATCGATTCCCAGCCGGAGCCGCTGACGGCGCTGCGCGCGCTGTGGACCGAATACATTCCCTGGGTCGAGGAGTTCGTGGTCCGCGCGGTCGATCCGGACCGTGCCCAGGGTGTTGCGTAACCGAACTAAGAACCAAGACGCGGAACAGGGGACAACAAAGATGAGCAAGATGTTGCGAATGGTCCTGCCGGCCGCCCTCGCCGCGGCCCTCGTCCTGCCCGATCCGGCGGCCGCCCAGGGCGTGCTGCGGATCGCGGTCGGCACCAGCCTGAAGCTGCTCGATCCCGCCAAGACGACGACGGGCGAGGAGTACATCTTCGACAATCTCGTCTTCAACGGCCTGACGCGAATGCGCGCCGACCTCTCGGTCGAGCCGGAGCTGGCGGAGAGCTGGACCTATTCGCCCGATCTCAAGACGTGGACCTTCAAGCTGCGGCACGGGGTCAAGTTCCACAACGGTCGCGAGATGGTGGCCGACGACGTGGTCGCCACCTACAAGCGCATCCTCGACCCCGCGACCGGTTCCGGCCCGCGGTCCAACTACGAGATGATCGAGACGATGGAGACGCCGGACCCCTACACGGTCGTCTTCAAGCTGAAATACGCCTATGGCGGCTTCGCCGACATCCTGGCCGACCGGCAGGTCAAGATCCTGCCGCGCGACCTGTTCGACCAGATGGCGACCGCCCCGGTCGGCACCGGGCCCTTCGTCTACAAGAGCTACACGCCGGGCGACCGGCTGATCCTGGCCAAGAACCCCAACTACTTCGAGGCGGGCCAGCCCAAGCTCGACGGTGTCGAGATGCGCATCATGCCCGAGATGAGCGTGCGCATCGCCGCCCTCCAGGCCGGCGACATCGACGTGCTGTGGGAATTGCCGCCCGAGCAGGTGAAGCAGCTCAAGGGCAACGCCGCCCTCCGGGTCGACAGTGTCGCCACCGCGTCGTGGGACGCGGCGATCATGAACAACGCCATCCCGCCCTTCAACGACCCGCGGGTGCGCAAGGCTTTCCACCTCGCCGTCGACAAGCGCGACGTCGTCGAGCTGACGCTGTTCGGAGAGGGCGCACCGACGCACAGCCCGATCCCGCCGACGCATCCCTTCTTCAACAAGGACATCCCGGTCACCAAGTCCGATCCCGCGGCGGCCAAGCGCCTGCTGCGCGAGGCCGGGCACCCCAACGGCGTCAAGGTGCCGCTGGTCGTGCCGGTCGGCCGGCCGGTGCGCGAGCGCCTCGGCGTCACCCTGCAGCAGCTGGCCAAGCCGGCCGGCTTCGACATCGAGATCCAGCGCGTGCCTTTTGCCCGCTACGCGGCCGAGGTCTCGGGCATCGCGCCCTTCTACATCGACGGCTATTTCGCCCGGCCGACCATCGACACCGGCACCTATCCCTTCCTGCACTCGCACGGAAGCTGGAATGCCAAGCTCTTCAAGTATTCCAACAAGGCGGTGGACGAGGCGCTGGACAAGGCGCGGCTGACCGGCAAGCCCGAGGAGCAGAAGCCGCTCTACGTCGCCATGCAGAAGGCGATGGCCGACGATCCGCCCGGGTACTTCGCCTACGCGGTCAACTTCGCCTGCGCCTATCGGGCGGACGTCAAGGACGTGGCGACGCACCCCATGCGCTGGTTCGACCTGCGCGCCGGGTACATCGCTCGCTGACCCCGGGCCGATAGGCAGCGGGTACAGGGCAGGGCGCCCGAAGTGGCGCTCTATCTCGTGCGGCGGCTGGTCGCCGTCGCGGCGGTGCTGTGGGCGATGTCGATCCTGATCTTCGGCATCGTCCACCTGCTGCCCGGCAACGTCGCCTACATGATCCTGGGCGAGTACGCGCTGCCGGCGGCCGTCAAGGCGCTGGAGGACAAGCTCGGTCTCAACGACCCGCTCTACGTCCAGTACTGGCGCTGGTTCTCGGGCCTGCTGCGGGGCGACCTCGGGCAGTCGCTCGTCATGGAGCGGCCGATCGGGCCGCTGATCGCCGAGGCGATGGGGCGCTCGGCCATCCTCGCCGGGATCAGCCTGTCGCTCGTCGCCCTCATCGGCATCGCGCTCGGAATCCACTCGGCAACCCATCGCGGCACGCTGTCGGACCGCGTTCTGACGCTGGCACAGTACTTCTTCATCGCGGTGCCGGAGTTCTTCTGGTGCATCGTGGTGATCCTCGTCTTCGCCGCGTGGCTCGGCTGGCTGCCGGCGACGGGCTACACGCCGCTCGGCGAGGGCGGCCTGCTGCGCTGGGCTGCCCATATCGTGCTGCCGGTGGCGACGCTGGTGAGCGGGCTCATCGCCCATGTCTCGCGGCTGACCCGCTCGTCGATGATCGAGACGCTCGATTCGACCTACGTGCTGGCGGCTCGCGCCAAGGGTGTGCCCGAGCGCCTCGTGCTGCGCCGGCACGCGCTGCCCAACGCGCTGCTGCCGACGATCACGGTGCTGGCGGTCGACGTCGGCATCCTCATGGGCGGCATCGTCGTGGTCGAGAGCGTCTTCGCCTATCCCGGCCTCGGCCGCCTCCTGATCTACGCCATCGAGAACCACGACCTGCCGCTGCTGCTGGCCGGCATGATGGTGGTGACGACGGTCTACGCCGTCGCCAACCTCGTGGCCGACCTGCTCTACGCCGCCGTCAACCCGCGCATCCGCTACGGGCGGAGCGTGGCGTGACGCCGATCGATCCCTCACACGCTATGGAGTGTTTCCTCGTCCTGAGCCTGTCGAAGGACGAGGCTCTCCGGCCTGAGAGCCTCATGGTTCGACAGGCTCACCATGAGGAAGCTGGCGTCGGAGGAGCACCTTTCTTCCATCGCGCTGGGGGCCCGCGTCCTGGGCGTCTCGGGATGAGGAAGTCATTCGATCGCACTGAGAAAATCTCCTCATCCCGAGCATCGGCGAGGGACGCAACCACGCCTATCCCGCGCTCCATGAGCCATCTTCGATGAACGCCGTCGCCACCGCCGGCACCCGCCGCGGCTTCCGCGCGCCGTCCGCCCTGACGCTGGGCGCCGTCGTCGTCGGCCTCATCGTCGCGGCCGCCCTTATCGGCCCGTCGCTCTCGCCCTACGACCCGACGCAGTTCGCGGTGCGCGAGCGGCTGCAGCCGCCGTCGGCCGCCCATTGGTTCGGCACCGACGAGTTCGGCCGCGACGTGCTGGCCCGCGTCCTCGAAGGGGCGCGCTATTCGCTGGGCATCGGCCTCGGCGCCACGGCGATCAGCCTCGTCGTCGGCGTGCCGCTCGGCCTCGTCGCCGCCTTTCGCCAGGACTGGCTCGGCGAAGGCATCATGCGCGGCATCGATCTGCTCATCTCGATCCCGCCGATCCTGCTCGGCATGCTCATCCTGGCGGTGACCGACCCCAGCCTGTGGAAGACGGTGACCGCAGTCGGCATCGTCTACGTGCCGATCATGACGCGCATCGCCCGTTCGGTGGCGCTGGGCCTGCTGGCGGAGGATTTCGTCCAGGCCGCCCGGGCGCGGGGAGAGGGGGCCTTCTACATCCTCGCGCGCGAAATCCTGCCGAATGCCTGGCCGCCGATCATCGTCGAGACGGCGCTGCGCATCACCTTCGCCATCCTGCTCGGCTCGGCGCTCTCCTTCCTCGGCCTCGGGCTGCAGCCGCCGGCCAGCGAATGGGGCCTGCTGATCGCCGAGAGCCGCCCCTTCATCGAGCAGGCGCCGTGGATCGGGCTGGCGCCCGGCATCTGCCTCTGCGTGCTGCTGGTCTCGGTCAACCTCGTGGGCGAGGGGCTGCGCGAGCTGCTGGACCCCAGGCTGCGCGGGCGGGGCCATGGCTGAGGCGCCGCTGCTCGCGATCGACGGGCTGCGGGTCACCTACGCGACCGGGCGCGGGCCGCTCGCCGCCCTCCAGGACGTGTCGCTCGCGATCCCGAAGGGCCGCGCGCTCGGGCTGGTCGGCGAGTCGGGATCGGGGAAGAGCAGCGTCGTGCTGGCGGTGCTGGGCCTGCTCGGCGCCGGCGCCACGGTCGAGGCCCGGGCGGCCCGTTTCGACGGGCAGGACCTGCTGGGACCGGCCGCCGCGGCTCTGCGCGGCCGGCGCATCGGCGTCGTCTTCCAGGACCCGTCGGCTGCCCTGAATCCGGCCTTGACCATCGGCCGGCAGGTGGCCGAGCCGCTCGTCCTCCACCGCGGCATGGGGCACCAGGCCGCCGCCGCCCGCGTCGTCGAGCTGCTGGCCGACGTCGGCATCGCGCGGCCGGCCGAGGTGGCGCGCGCCTACCCGCACCAGCTCTCGGGCGGCATGAAGCAGCGCGCGGTCATCGCGACGGCACTAGCCTGCGAGCCCGACCTCCTGCTGCTCGACGAGCCGACAACGGCGCTCGACGTCACCATCGAGGCGCAGATCCTCGACCTGCTGGAATCCCTGCGCGTCGGTCGCGGCCTCTCGATGCTGCTGGTCAGCCACAATCTCGGCATCGTCGACCGGCTCTGCGACCAGGTGACCGTGCTCTACGCCGGCCGCGTCGTCGAGGAAGGGCCGACCGCCGCCACCATGGCGCGGCCGCGCCATCCCTATACGCGCGGGCTGCTCGGCGCCCTGCCGCGCGCCGACCGCGACCGCGTCGGCCGGCTGGTGCCGATCCCGGGGGGCCTGCCCGACCTCACGCGGCCCGATCCCGGCTGCAACTTCCGCCCGCGCTGCCCCTTCGCGGCCGCGGGCTGCGACGCGCCGCAGGCGCTGCGCCCCGTCGCCGCGGATGTCCGCGCCCGCTGCCACCGCGCCGAGGCGATCGACGGCTTGCCCTGGCCCGCCGACGAGGCGCCGCCGCCTGCCCGCCCGGTCCTCCCGGCCGATGCGCCGCCGCTGCTGGAGACCGCGGGGCTGGTGAAGCGCTTCGCGATGGGCGGCCTCGCCCTCGACGGGTGGCGGCTCCGGCGACGGGCGGGCGTGACCGCGGTCGACGGGGTCTCGATCGCCGTGCGGCCGGGCGAGGTGCTGGGCCTCGTCGGCGAGTCCGGCTGCGGCAAGTCGACGCTGGGCCGCCTCGTGCTGCGGCTGGTGCCGGCCGACGGCGGTGCCGTGCGCTTCGCCGGCGAGCCCGTCGGCGAGCGGCCCGGCAGCGGCTTCCGCAAGCGGGCGCAGATCGTCTTCCAGAACCCCGACAGCTCGCTCAACCCGCGCAAGACCGTGGCCGAGATCCTGGGCCGGCCGGTGCGCTTCTTCGGCGTCGCGCGCGGAGCGGCCGTCGCGGCCGAGGTCGCCCGGCTGCTCGAGCTGGTGCGTCTCTCCCCCGCTTACCGCGACCGCTATCCGCACCAGCTCTCCGGCGGCGAGAAGCAGCGCATCGGCATCGCGCGTGCGCTCGCCAGCCGGCCCGACTTCCTGGTCTGCGACGAGGCGGTCTCCGCCCTCGACGTGTCGGTGCAGGCGGCCGTGCTCAACCTCTTGGGCGAGCTGCGCGACCGGCTCGGCGTCGCCTATCTCTTCATCTCGCACGACATCGGCGTCATCGCCCACATCGCCGACCGCGTCGCCGTGATGTACCGCGGCGGGCTGGTCGAGGAGGGGCCGACGGGCGAGCTGCTGCGCCCGCCCTATCACCCCTACACCGAGGCGCTGCTGTCCGCGGTTCCGCTGGTCGGCTCGGCCGCCCGGGCCGGCACCCGCATTCGTCTGGCGGGCGACGTCGCCTCGCCCGCCGCGGGAACCGGCTGCCGCTTCGCCCATCGCTGCCCGCGCCGCATCGGCCCGGTCTGCGACACCGTGACCCCGCCCGTGCTGGAGCCGTCCCCCGGCCACCGCATCGCCTGCCACCTGCCGCTCGCCACGCTGGCGGCAGTGCCGCCGGCCTTGTCGGCGGCTTAGCTGGGCAAGGAGGTTCTGGGAAACGCGCGTGTTTCCTCGCCCTGAGCCTGTCGAAGGGGGAGGTCGCTCAGGCCGGAAAGCCTCATGGTTCGACAGGCTCGCCACGAGGGACGACTCGCAAGATCGCTATCGAGGTTCGGGCGGTATCACCGCATGCGCGCGCTCGCCCCGCCGTCGACCGGCAGGCAGACGCCGGTGATGTAGCCGGCCTCGTCCGAGGCCAGGAATACCGCCGCCCCCGCCACGTCCCAGGCGGTGCCCATGCGGCCCATCGGGCAGGCGGCGTTGCGTTGGGCCAGCATCTCCTCCTCGCTGGCGTAGAACTTGACGATCTGCTGGCGGATCAAGGGCGTGTCCATCGGGCCTGGCAGGATGGCGTTGCAGCGGATGCCGTCCTTGGCGTGCTGCAGGGCCATCGCGACCGTCATCTGGTTCAGCCCCGCCTTGCTCGCGTAGTAGGAGAAGTAGGGATAACCGGTCCAGCGGATGGACGCGATCGACGAGACGTTGGTGACGACGCCCTTGCCGCGGGCGATCATGCCCGGCAGCACGTGCTTGCAGGCCAGGAAGACGCTGGTGATGTTGGTGTCGATCACCCGCCGCCAGCTCTCCTCGCTCTCCTCGATGGCGCCGCCGGGCGCGGTGATGCCGACATTGTTGTGCAGCACGTCGATCGGCCCGAGCTCGGCGATGGTGGCGGCCACGACGCGGGCGATGTCGGCGGCCTTGGTCACGTCGGCCGCCAGGGCGATGGCGGACCCGCCCTCGTCCCGGATGATGCCGGCGGTCTCGGCGGCCGCCTCCTCGCGCAGGTCGACGGCCGCCACCCGCGCACCCTCGCGCGCGAAGGCGACGGCGGCCGCCTTGCCGTTGCCCCAGCCGGGTCCGGACGACCCCGCGCCCAGCACCAGGATCGTGCGGTCCTTCAGTCGCTCGCCCATCGCAACATGCTCCTCCCTCAGCCCTTGCCGCCCATGACGAGGTCCGGCAGCCACAGGCTGAGCCATGGCAGGTAGGTGATCATCAGCTGCACCGCGACGGCGGCGGCCAGGAACGGCAGCACCTCGCGCGATGCGGCGCGGGTCGAGACGCGGGCGATCATCGCCCCGATGTTGGTGCAGATGGCGACCGGCGGGGTGATCAGGCCGATCACCAGGTTGACCGAGATCAGCACGCCGAAATGGATCGGGTCGATGCCGAGGGCGTTGGCGATCGGATAGAGCACCGGCACCAGCATGACCATCGCCGGCCCGTTCTCCATGAAGGTGCCGATCAGCAGCAGCAGCACGTTGACCATCAGCAGGAACACCCAGGGATCCTGCGAGAAGGACAGCATCGCGCTCGCCATCTGCTGCGGCACGTTCTCGTAGGCCAAGAGCCAGGAGACCACCTGCGCGCCGCCCAGCACGATCATGACGATGGCGGTCGACCGTCCGGTCGACACGAGGCAGCGCCAGATCGCGGCGAGCGTCAGCTCGCGATAGACGCAGGTGCCGACGAAGAGCGCGTAGACGACGGCGACGGCCGAGCACTCCGTCACGTTGAACACGCCCGAGCGGATGCCGACGATGATGAGGGCCGGCATCATCAGGGCCCAGGCCGCACGGCGGAAGGTCGAGCCGATCTCGGCCAGCCCGGCGCGGTGATGGGTCGGGTAGTTGCGCCGGCGGCTGATCCACACGGCCACCACCATCATCGCCGCGCTGTAGAGCAGCCCCGGGACGAGGCCCGCGAGGAAGAGGCGGGTGATCGACTGGTTGGTCAGCACGCCGATCAGGATGAAGGCGATCGACGGCGGGATGATCGGCCCGACGATGTTGGCGGACGCCGTCAGCGCCGCGGCGAAGGCGGGCGCATAGCCGGCCCGGATCATCCCCGGGATCAGCACCTTGCCGAGCGCGCTGGTGTCGGCCACCGCCGAGCCGGAGATGCCGGCGAGGAAGGTGGCGGATGCGACGTTCGACATGGCGAGCCCGCCGCGGAAGCGGCCGACCAGCGCGTTGGTGAAGTCGAGCAGGCGCGTCGTCATGCCGCCCGCCGTCATCAGGTCGCCCGCCAGCAGGAAGAACGGCACCGCCAGCAGGGTGAAGCTGTCGATGCCGGACATCACCTGCTGCGGCACGATCATCAGGTTGGCGCCGCTCCACCAGATCGCCGCCCCCGCCGCCAGGATGAGGGCGAAGGCGATCGGCATGGAGAGCAGCAGGAAGACCGTGATGAGGACGGCCAGCAGCTCGACCAGGGTCATGACGCGCGCCTCACATCGACTTGGCGTCGTCGGCGTCGACGTCGGTCGCGCGGAAGGTGCCGCCCGCCGCGCGCGCCAGGACGAGGGCGACGAGGGTCAGGAACATGCCGACCGGCATCGCCACGTAGACCCACGCCTTCGAGACCTGCAGCGATGCCGTCTCCTGCACCGCCATCAGCTCGGCGAAGTCGAGGCCCCACCAGGCGAGCAGCGCCAGCGTCGCCAGCATCGCGAGGTCGCGCAGCGCGAGCAGGACCTCGGCCCAGCGCGGCGGCAGCCGGTCGAGCAGCGCCGTTACCGAGAGATGGCCGCCCGAGCGCAGCACCGCCGCAGCACCGACCATGGCGATCCACACCATGAGGTAGCGCGACAGCTCCTCCGGCCAGCCGGGGGCGGCCGCCAGCACGTAGCGGCCGAACACCTGCCAGCAGATCGACGCCGTCATCACCAGGATCATCAGCCCGAGCCACGCGTCGAGCACGCGCTCCAGCATGCGGGCGAGACGGTCGGCCCGCCGGCGCCAGGGGGCGCCGGCGGCGTCGGCACGGGTCACCGGGCTACTGGACGGCCTGGACCTTCGCCACCCAGCCCGCCAGCTCGGGGAAGTCCTTCGGCATGTCCTTCAGCCGCGCGCGCCACGGGCCGGGGTCGATAGCGATGAAGGTCATGCCGAGGCCCTGCAGCTTCTTCTTGAGGTCGCCCTCCATGCCGATCATGCGGTCGGTCGCCGCCAGCATGGCCTTGTCGCCCTCTTCCTGGAGGATCTTGCGCGTTTCGGCCGGCAGGCCCTTGAAGCGGGCATCGGAGAAGATGAAGGTCATGGCGCCGATGACGTGGGCGGTCTCCACCACGTATTTCTGCACCTCGTAGTATTTGAGGCTCTCCAGCACCTCGAGCGGGTTCTCCTGCCCGTCGACGACGCCGGACTGCATCGAGGTGAAGAGCTCGGCGACGCCCATCGGCACCGGGCTCGCCCCCAGGTACTCCCAGGTCAGCCGGTACATCTTGAGCGGCGGCACGCGCAGCTTGACGCCGCGCAGGTCCTCGACCTTCTCGATCTTCTTGTTGTTGCTGAGGTGGCGGGCGCCGCGATAGCCGGCGCCGATGATCCGGAACTTCGTCTTCTGGGCGATGTCGTCGTACAGCTCGCGCCCGACCGGTCCGTAGTAGACCTTCTTGAAGTGGTCGATGTCTCGGATCAGGTAGGGGAAGGCCTCGACGCCGGCGACCGTGTTGTAGCGGTCGAGCGTGCCGACGCTCTGCAGCACGATGTCGTTGGTGCCGATCAGCAGGCCCTCGATCGACTGCGGCCAGTCGCCGGTCGAGCCGCTGTGGGCGATCTGGATCTTGGTCTTGCCGCCGCTGCGCGCCTCGACCGCCTTGGCGTAGGCCTCGGCCGCGTCGTACCAGATATTGCCCGGCTGGTAGATATGCGCCATGCGCAGCGTCTGCGCCGACGCCGCGCCGGCGAACGTCACGGCCGCCATGAACACGGCCGCGCCGGCGGCCCTCAACGCCACCCTCAGCATCGTCATTGGTCCCTCCCGATCGTCCTGGACGGGTCGCCCGCCTCTCGGCCCGAACAATGCCGCGTTTCCCGCCGGCAGGCCACCGCAAGTCGCCGTCCGGCGCCGGTTTTCCGCTTCGTCGTTGCGGATGCCGGCCGCTAGACTGCGCCCGCCCCACCCCCTGGAGAATCCGCCATGTTGCGCGCCCGCCTCAGCGAAGCCCTCAAGGAAGCGATGCGCGCCAAGGACCAGGTGTCGGTCTCGACCGTCCGCCTCGCGCTGGCCGCCCTCAAGGACCGAGACATCGCCGCCCGCGGCAAGGGCAACACCGACGGCATCTCCGAGGCCGAGGTCCTGCAGATGCTGCAGGGCATGATCAAGCAACGCCGCGAGAGCATCGATCTCTACGCCAAGGGCGGCCGCCAGGACCTGGTCGACCAGGAGACGGCGGAGATCGCGGTGATCGAGCGCTTCCTGCCGCAGCAGATGGACGAGGCGGCGATGGCGGACACGATCGCCGCCGTCATCGCCGAGACCGGGGCGGCGGGCATCAAGGACATGGGGCGGGTGATGGCCGCGCTGCGCGAACGTTTCGCAGGCCGCATGGATTTCTCGCGCGCCAGTGCCATTATAAAGCAGAAGCTCGCCTGAAGCCCTGACTCGCCTGAAGCCCTGACTCGCCTGAAGCCTGAGTCGCCAAACCCGCGTTGAAGGGGTGCCGCATCGGCGGCATCCGCCTGGGAGGATCGTCTGGCCTTCCCGCCCTCATTCATCGAGGAGCTGCGCTCCCGGGTCGGTCTCGTCGCGACGGTCGGGCGGCGCGTGCGGCTCGTTCGCGCGGGCACGGCGCACAAGGGGCTGTGCCCCTTCCACAACGAGAAGACCCCGTCGTTCACCGTCGACGAGCGCCGCGGCACCTTCCACTGCTTCGGTTGCGGCGCCCACGGCAACGCCATCGACTTCGTCATGCGGACGGAGAATCTCGGCTTCCGCGAGGCGGTCGAGCGGCTGGCGGGCGAGGCGGGGCTGCCGCTGCCGCAGGAATCCCCGGCCGACCGGGCGCGCGAGGAGCGGCGGACGACGCATCACGAGGTGCTGGAAGCGGCTGCGCAGTGGTACGTCGACCGGCTGGCCGACCGCCGCGTCGGCAGCGACGCCTGCGCCTATCTTACGCGCCGTGGCCTCGACGCTGCCGCCATCGCCCGCTTCGGGCTGGGCTTCGCGCCGGCCGGCCGCACGGCGCTGAAGGAGGCCTTCGCCGGCCGCTTCCCGGAAGCGCTGTTGGTCGAGGCCGGGCTGCTGGTCCGCCCGGAGGGCGAGGGGCCGACCTACGACCGCTTCCGTGGCCGCGTCATGTTCCCGATCCGCGACGTCCGCGACCGGGTGGTCGGCTTCGGCGGCCGGGTGCTGGGAGACGGCGAGCCGAAATACCTCAACTCCCCCGAGACGGAGCTCTTCCAGAAGGGAAGGCTGCTCTACGGCCTCTGCTGGGCCGGGCGGCCGGCGCGCGCGGCGGGCGAGATCGTCGCGGTCGAAGGCTACATGGACGTGATCGCGCTGCACCGGGCGGGAATCGAGACGGCGGTGGCGCCGCTCGGCACCGCCATGACCGAGCAGCAGATGGCGCTGTTGTGGAAGCACGCGCCGGAGCCGGTCCTGTGCTTCGACGGCGACACGGCCGGCAGGCGGGCGGCCTCGCGCGCGGCGGAGCGGGCGCTGCCGCTGCTGAAGCCCGGCTTCTCGCTGCGCTTCGCCATGCTGCCCCAGGGCGAGGACCCCGACAGCCTCGTGCGGGCCCGCGGGGCGGAGGCGATGCGCGCCGTCCTGGCCGAGGCGCGGGCGCTGCGCGACGTGCTGTGGGAGGGCGAGACGGCGGGCGGCCGCTTCGACACGCCCGAGCGCCGGGCCGGCCTGCGTCAGCGCCTGCGCACCGTCGCCGCCCGCATCGAGGACCGCGAGACCCAGCAGGAGTATCAGCAGGAGTTCGCCCGCGCCTGCGACGAGCTCTTCGGCCGTGGCCGGCCGGCCGCGGGGGCGAGACTCGCGTTTCCCACCCGGCCTCCCTTCCGGAACGCCGCGGGCGGCCGGCCGTGGAGTCGCGGCTTCGCCGAGGTGCTGCCGGAACGGGTGCCGCGCGCCCTGCCGGAGGCGTGGAACGTCCATGAGAGCCGGCTGCTCGGCCAGGCGCTGCGCGACGGGGCGCGGCTGGCGGAGATCGCGGAGAGCCTGGGCTCGATCGTCCTGCGCACCCCTGCGCTGGAGGCGCTGAGGTGTGACCTCGTGGCCGCACTGGCGTCCGAGCGGCTTGACTCCGGGGCGATCGAAAGCCATTTGACGGGGCTGGGTCACGGCCCCACCCTCGAAAGGTTGCGCAGCTCGGAGGCTCGGAGGGGCTGGGCCTGCGTCGGCGCGGGACCGTCACCCGAGGAAGCCCTGCTGCAGTGGCGCCACGCGCAGATCGTTTGGCAACTGGAAGAGCTGGAACGGGAGCGTGCGCTCGCCGGGCGGGAATTCGCCGAGGCGGACCCGCCGGCGACGGCGTCGCGGCTGGCGCGACTGGCGGCCGAGAAGGAAGAGCTGCTGCGCCACCAGGCCGAGCTCGCGGCGGAGCGGGACGTGGTGCGGCAGGCGAGGACGGGCAAGCTGTGAGCCGGGGCCGGGCAGTGGCGGTCTCGGCAGTGGCGGTCGATAGGGCTGCGGCGGACGGGAAATTCGGATCAGGGGCTATGCGCGATGGCGACTAAGGCGGCGAGCACGGCGGCGGAGCAGGCGGAAGGCCGCGAGGATACCGAGGCGCCGCTGGTCGACACGATGACCGCGGCGGTCAAGCGCATGGTCGCGCGCGGCAAGGAGCGGGGCTTCGTCACGCTGGACGAGGTCAACTCCGTGCTGCCCGCCGACCAGGTGTCGTCCGAGCAGATCGAGGACGTGCTGGCGATGCTGTCCGATCTCGGCATCAACGTCGTCGACGGCGAGGAGACCGAGGAGCAGGCCGCCCCGCAGCCGGAGGCCGACGACGAGGCCGAGGCGCGTGGCAACCTCGACGACGAGGATATCGGCCGCACCGACGATCCGGTGCGGATGTACCTGCGCGAGATGGGCTCGGTCGAGCTCCTGTCGCGCGAGGGCGAGATCGCGATCGCCAAGCGCATCGAGGCCGGCCGCGAGATGATGATCGGCGGCATCGGCGAGAGCCCGCTGACGGTGCGCGCGCTGCTCGTCTGGCGCGACGGGCTGGTCGCCGGCAAGGTCCTGCTGCGCGACATCGTCGACCTCGACGCCATGGCCGGGACCGCGCCCGGCGCCGAGGTGCCGGCCAATGGCGGCGGCGGCCCGGAGGGCGAGGCCGAGGCGGAGGCCGAGGAGGGCGGCGAAGCCGAGGGCGACTTCGACTCCGAGGAGGCTGCCCTCTCCCTCTCCCAGCTCGAGCAGCAGTGGAAGCCGCAGATCCTGGCGACGCTGGAGCAGATCACCCTCTCCCAGAAGAAGCTGCAGAAGGTGCAGGAGCAGCGCTTCGCCCATCTCCAGAAGGGCGAGGAGGTGCCGAAGGCGACCGAGAAGCGCTACGAGAAGCAGAAGACCGAGATGATCGACCTCATGAAGTCGATCCGTCTCAACAACCTGCGCATCGAGCAGCTGGTCGATGAGCTCTATGGCCTGAACCGCCGCCTCGTCGGCTTCGAGGGCCGCCTGCTGCGCCTGGCCGAGAGCTGCGGCGTGCGCCGCGAGGAGTTCCTGCGCCAGTATCCGGGATCGGAGCTGGACCCGGCCTGGCTGGAGAAGCTGGCGGTGCTGCCCGGCCGCGGCTGGAAGGTTTTCGCCGGGCCCAAGCACGCCCCGCAGATCGCCGACATCCGCGCCGAGATCGGCAAGATCGCCGGCGGCACCCGCCTGCCGGTGCTGGAATTCCGCCGCATCGTCCAGACGGTGCAGAAGGGCGAGCGCGAGGCCGGCAAGGCGAAGAAGGAGATGGTCGAGGCCAACCTGCGCCTCGTGATCTCCATCGCGAAGAAATACACCAACCGCGGCCTGCAGTTCCTCGACCTGATCCAGGAGGGGAACATCGGCCTGATGAAGGCGGTCGACAAGTTCGAGTATCGCCGCGGCTACAAGTTCTCGACCTATGCCACGTGGTGGATCCGGCAGGCGATCACCCGCTCGATAGCCGATCAGGCGCGCACCATCCGTATCCCCGTGCACATGATCGAGACGATCAACAAGCTGGTGCGCACCTCGCGCCAGATGCTGCACGAGATCGGCCGCGAGCCGACTCCGGAG
>JBFWXJ010000050.1:0-11682 GCA_050187535.1 Alphaproteobacteria bacterium
GTTGCCTGGCTTGATTTCGATGGCCGTGATCTTCATGGAATTCCGGGGGGTCGCCGCGCGGGCGCGGAACCTATCAGCAACCTCCCGGCGAGGCAACCGAAGGGCGGCGACGCGCCGACGTTCGCCCGGTTCGCGTGCCGGCTGCCAATTGCGCGCGACATGCGATAGTCTCGCAGCCGTAGCGACCGCTGGGGGGCGGCGCCGGAACGGCGAGGGCGGATGGACGCTGCGGCGGACACGGTCGGCCTGTGCCTCGACATATGGGACGACGAGCGGCAGCTCGCCGCGGTGCCGGAAGCTGTCCGGTGGCGAACGCCGCGCACCGTGCGGCGCCGGCCGGCCTGATCGGCGCCGACCGTGGCCGTCGCCGTCCCCATCTCCGGGTGCCGCTCCTGCGGGTCGCCTCGCCTCTCTCCGGTGATCGACCTCGGCCGGACGCCGCTCGCCGACCGCCTGCCACGCTCCGACGAACCGGTTGCCGATGATCGGATGGAGCCGCTGTCGGTGGTCTTCTGCGAGGATTGCTCCCTCGTCCAGATTACCTTGACGGTGCCGCCTGAGGACCTCTACGGCCCCGCCTATCCCTACTACTCCTCGGTCTCGCCGGCGCTGCGGGAACACTTCGCGACGGCGGCACGGCGGCTGATCGACCGGTTGGCGCTCGGGCCCGCGCATCGGGTGATCGAGATCGCCAGCAACGACGGCGTCATGCTGCGGCACTTCGCCGTCCGGGGGATCAAGGTGCTCGGCATCGATCCGTCGACCGGCCCCGGCGACGTGGCGCGCGCGCTGGGCATCGAGACCCGCGACGCCTTCTTCGGCGAGGCGCTGGCCGAGAGCCTGCGGGCCGAAGGATGGACGGCGGACCTCGTCGTCGCAAACAATGTCCTGGCCCATGTTCCGGACCTGAACGGCTTCGTCGCGGGGATCGCGAAGCTGCTGACGCCGCGGGGGCATGTCGCGATCGAGGTCCCCTATGTCGTCGATCTCGTCGAGCGCCTCGCCTTCGACACGATCTACCACCAGCACCTCTGCTACTTTTCCGTGACCAGCCTGCAGCGCCTGTTCGCCCGGCACGGCCTGACCCTCGTCGATGTCGAACGCATCGCGATCCATGGCGGCTCGCTGCGCATCCACGCGGCTGCCGGCGGCACGCGGTCGCCGGCCGTGACAGCGCTGCTCGAGTCCGAGCACGCCGCTTCGGTCGACCGTCTCGCCTTCCATTCGGGCTTCGCCGACCGCGTCGCACAGTTTCGACAGCGCCTCACGGGACTTCTCGGCAAGCTGCGGTGGGACGGTGCGCGCATCGCGGCCTATGGGGCGGCCGGCAAGGCGACGACGATGCTCGCCTATTGCGGGATCGACGAGCGCATCGTCGACTTCGTGGCGGACCTCAACCCGCGCAAATGGGGCCTCAGGATGGGCGGCGCCCTGCTGCCGATCGTGCCCCCGGGAGAACTGCTGACGGCGATGCCGGAATACGTGCTGCTGCTCGCCTGGAACTTCGCCGAGGAGATCATCGCCCAGCAGAAGGATTATCTCGCCCGCGGCGGACATTTCATCGTCCCCATACCCGAGCCCACGATCGTCGCGTCCGACGATACATCGTCGGCGACCTCCGCGAACGCGTAGCGGCGGCGGAACCGCGAGGGGTGATGGACGCCGCGGCCGACACGGTCAGCCTCTGCCTCGCCGTCTGGAACGAGGAGCGGCATATCGGCGAGACGCTGGAGTCGATCCGGCGCCAGACCCATCGCGCCATCGAAGTCCATATCTTCGACAACGCCTCGACCGACGGCACCGCCGCGATCTGCCGCGACTTCCTGGCGGACGCTCGCTTCCGCTATCACCGCAATGCCGCCAACATCGGCGCCGTCCGCAACTTCAACCGCGTCCATTCGGTGGCGAGCGGCGACTTCGTCGTGCCCTTCTCGGGCAACGACGTGCTGGAGCCGACCTATGTCGAACGGCTGCTCGAGCCGATGCGGCGCGACCCGCGGACCGGGCTCGTCGCCGCGCAGCTGGCGCCGATCGACGAGAGCTCGATGCCGCTTCCCGAAGGGCGCTGGATGCCGGGGCCGATGTTCGTGACGGATTGCTCCGATCCCGTCGCCGCGGCGACCACCGTGATCCGCGAGTGGCAGTACCCCAACTACTATTTCGGCCTCTATCGCCGCAGCGTCATGGAGCGGCTGCAGCCGCAGCGCTTCCTCTTCGGCGCCGACGCCGCCTTCGTCTGCGAGCTGTCTCTCTATGCCCATATCCGTGCCGTCGACGCGCCGCTGCTGCGCCTGCGCCGGCACGAGCGGCCGCAGGTCGCCCATGTCGCGCGCGCCTTCTCGGAAGGGGCGCTCTACGGCGTGGCGGAGAACTCGCTGTTCGCGCGCTTCGAGCGGCTGACGCCGCATATCGACTTCACCTGGGCGCTGATCGAGATGTTCTCCCTGGCGGGCGTCACGGACGCCCAGCGCCACGACCTGTCGCGGGCCGCCATCTCGATCCAGCGCAAGCGCTACGGCGCGCTGATCGCCGAGGAAGCGAAGGCGCTCGCCGCCGCCGCCCGCGCCACCGAGCCGCTGTGGGGCCGGCCGGCGCTCCGGCTGCCGCGGATGCTGCTGGGCCGCCGGCTGCTGGAACGGGTGTCGCGGGCGCTGGTGGTGCTGCCGCGCAACCCGGACCTGCGCGAGATTTGCCCGCAGCTCGCTGCCGCGCTCGCGGCCGCCGATGGAGCCCCCGCCGATGCCGCGTGACGTCCTTCCCTCCGTCGCCATCCTGGCCGGCGGGCGCGGCGAGCGGCTGTGGCCCGAGACCGCCGAGCGGCCGAAGCCGCTGCTGCCGATCGGCGGCCGGCCGGTCGTCTGGCACGTCGTCGAGGGTTTTTCCGCCGCCGGCTTCGGCCGTTTCGTCGTGGCGCTCGGCCATCGCGGCGAGCAGGTGAAGAGCGCGCTCGCCGATCTCTGCCGGACGGCGGGTGACCTCGACCTCGACTTCGCCTCGGGCACGGTCACGGGCCTCGGCCGCGGGCCCGACCTGACCATGCGCCTGATCGCGACCGGCGGGGATGCCGGCACCGGCGCGCGCCTCAAGCGGCTGGCCCCGCACCTCGACGGCCCGCATTTCCTGCTGGCCTATGCCGACGGCCTCGCCGACGTCGACCTCCTGGGGCTGCTCGCCCGCCACCGCGAGGGCGGGGCGGCGGTGACCATGACCGTGGTGCCGCGGCCGGAGCGGTTCGGCCGGGTCGGGCTCGACGGCGACCGCGTCCTCGCCTTCGCCGAGAAGGAGGCGGCCGACGACGACTGGATCAACGCCGGCTTCCTCGTCGTCGACCGGGCGATCCTCGACCGGATGCCCGACGACCCCGGCCTGTCGCTGGAGCGCGACGTGCTGCCGGGCCTGGCGGCCGAGGGGCGGCTCGCCGCCTTCCGCCACCGCGGCTTCTGGCAGTGCATGGACACGCCGGCCGAGCGTGCGCGGCTGGAGAGCCTGTGGGCGTCCGGGGCGCCGCCCTGGCGGCGCGCGCCCGACGTCACCTCATCGGTCAGGCTCGTGTCGCCGCAGCGAAGTCGGGCCAGCGCCGGTCGGCCTCGGAGATCCGGCTGACCGGCAGCGGCCAGGGGATGGCCAGCGCCGGGTCGTCCCAGCGCAGGCCGCGCGCCGCGCCGGGCACGTAGAACGCGGAGACGTGGTAGGCGACCTCGACATCGTCGACCAGCGTCTGAAAGCCGTGGGCGAAGCCCTCGGGGACCCACAGCAGCCGGGTGTCGGGCGGTCCCAGCTCGACCGCGGCCCAATGGCCGAAGGCGGGCGAGGCGGGCCGCAGGTCCACCACCACGTCGAAGATGCGCCCGCGCATGCAGTGCACCAGCTTCGACTCCCCGTGCGGCGGCGCCTGCCAGTGCAGGCCGCGCAGGGTGCCGGCCGCGGGATTGACCGAGAGGTTGGCCTGCACGATCTCGGCCACCAGGCCGGCCGCCGCGAATTCGTTGCGGCACCACAGGCGCGCGAAGGTGCCGCGGCCGTCGACGAAGGGCTCGGGCTCGACCAGCACCGGTCCGTCGAGGCCCGGCAGGGGATGGAAGCGCATGGGGCGTCTCAGGCGGCGAAGACGGCCGCCTGCTCCGCGCGCAGCCGGTCGATCAGACGGCCCTCCGGCAGCTCGACGTCGTCGTAGGTGAGCACCGTGTCCCGGGCCACGGCGCGGCGCAGGCGACAGCCGCCGGCGACGCCCATGGGCAGCAGGCGGCCGGCCGCCGCCGCCGCGGCCGATTCGGCGAGGCCGTAGGCGTCGAAACCGCCGAGGCCGTCCAGGACCTGGCCCGCCGGCAGGTCGCGCTTGGCCGCCGCGACCACGTCGACCATGGGCGGCCCCGCCGGCGCGATGGCGGCGTCGGCGAAGAGGGCGGCCCGCGCGATCGTGTTCGGCACCTCGAAGTGACAGAGGTGGTAGGGCGTGTCGAAGCAGTAGAAGGGACCGTCGCCCAGCTTGTAGAGCGCCAGGAACCGCCGCTGCACCGGGTCGTCGATGGTGCCGACGACGAAGACGCCGGGTGCGGGCGCCGCACCCACGACATAGTCGACGATGCCGGCGCCGGCGGCTGCGGCCTCCAGGGGAAACAAGGGCATGGTGCGCGCGACCGGCGTGCCCTCGGCCACTGTCGGCCCCGTCATGCCGCGGCGCGCCACGGACATGCCCGTCGCGTTGGCGATCGCCGCCTGCTCGAACGAGATCTTTGTGCCGTCGGCGAAGCTGGTGACCATGTGCGGGCTCTGGCCCCAGCGGGCGGCGAAGCCGGCCTGGGTCGCCGGCGTGCGATAGGGATCGTGCAGCCCCTTGACGCTGCCGCACATGACCGGCCTGACGCCGATGCCGCGGACGAAGCGCACGAGGTTCATGGTGACGCCGGGCTGGTCGCCGTCGCAGTTGGTGTAGATGACGCCCGCGGCGTCCGCGCGCCGCTTCAGCAGCGGGCCGACCGTGCCGTCGAGCTCGGCGTTGAACAGGCAGAGATGCTTGCCCGCCGCGATCGTCGCGACCGCCAGCCGGGCGCCGTCCTCCACCGCCCCCGTCGCGTCGAGGACGACGTCGATCCCCGATGCGGCGGCCAGCAGCAGCGGGTCGGTCGCGACCGCGGTGCGGCCCGCCGCAACCGCGGCGTCGAGCGTCGCCGCATCGTCGACGACGGTCGGCGCCGGCAGCCCCGCCTCGACGAAGGCGCGCTCCCCCGCTGCCGGGTCGCGGGCGGCGATGGCGACCAGGCGGATGCCGGTCCGCCGCTGGGCGATCTGCCGCGCGACGGCGCGACCCATGAAGCCCGGCCCGAACATGCCGACGCGGATCGGCCTGCCCTCGCGCTCGACGCGCGCCAGGGCGGTATCGACGATGATCACGAGGTGCGCGCCGTCACGCCCTGCACTATCGTTAGGGGCGAATTGCCCGCGCGCCGACTTGCCATGCCCGATCGCCCCCTCGTTTCCGCCATCATGCCGCTGTTCCGGCACGAGCGCCATGTCGGCGAGGCGTTCGCCTCGATGCTGGCCCAGGACTACGAGCCTCTGGAGATCGTGGTCGTCGACAACTGCTCGACCGACCGCAGCTTCGCCATCGTCGAAGAGATGACTTCGGCATACCGCGGGCCGCACCGGATCACGCTCCACCGCAACGAGCGCAACATTTTCGGCAACAGCAACAACGTCCTGATGCAGCTTTCCACGGGCGCCTTCCTCGTCGTCTTCCACAGCGACGATGTCGCCCGCGTCGACCGCGTGTCGCGCCTCGTCGCGGTGTGGCAGGAGACGGGCGCGCTGCTCCTCGCCAGCAACGGCACCCTGATCGACGACAACGGGTTGCCGCTGCGGCCGTTCTTCGAGCCGGGGACAGCGTTCCGCACCGATGCGAAGGGCATCGCGGCCATCGGCTACCAGCGCGGCCTGCATGGCGCCACCTTCGCCCACACGCGGGCGGTGATGGAGCATTTCCCGCCCTGGGACGCCGAGTGGTCGCCGACCCAGACCGACATCATCGTGCCGTTCCGCGCAGCACTCCTCGGCCGCGTCCACATCGTCGACGAGCCGCTGCTGTCGATCCGCACCCATCCCGCGACCGTGAGCTGGCTGGTGAACGATGCCGGCATCACGGACCCGCAGGCCCGGCGCGAGGGCGTGCTCGCCGCCGAGATGGGCCAGGTCCTGGCGCTGCTGGCCGAGCTCAACCACCCGACCGGCCGGGCTGCCGCCGGCCCCCGCTTCGGCAAGCTGCAGGACACGCTGCTGGTCCGCCTCGCGAGTCTCGGCGGGCGCTGGACCCGGGTGCGCAACCGCATGCTCATGCGGGACCTGCTGCCGAACTGGGGGCCGCGCGTGCCCGTTCCCGCATCCCCGCCGGGCGCCTGAGGCGCCCCATGCTGATCGCCGTCACCGGGCATGCCGGCTATGTCGGCGCCGTGCTGGTGCCGCTGCTGCGCGCCCATGGCCACCGGGTGCGCGGCATCGACAGCGGCCTCTTCGACGGCTGCGCGGCCGCGCCCGTCGCGGCGCCCGACGAAGCCGTGCGCCGTGACGTCCGCGACATCGGGCCCGACGACTTGGCCGGCTGTGACGCCGTCGTGCATCTGGCCGCCCTCAGCAACGACCCGATGGGTGCCATCGACCCGGCGCTGACGCACGCGATCAACGGCCGGGCGACGGTCGCGACAGCGCGCGCAGCGCGCGCGGCCGGTGCCGCCCGCTTCGTGATGGCATCGACCTGCAGCGTCTACGGCGCCGCCGGCGACGACGTGGTCGACGAGGAGACGCCGCCGGCCCCGCTCACCGCCTATGCCGTCTCGAAGATCGCGGCGGAGGCGGGCATCATGGCGCTTGCCGACGGCCGGTTCGCGCCGACGGCGCTGCGTTTCGCAACCGCCTATGGCTGGTCGCCGATGCTGCGGCTCGACCTCGTGGTCAACAACCTGGTCGCCCATGCCGTCCAGTCCGGACGCGTGCTCCTGAAGAGCGAAGGCCGCCAGTGGCGTCCGCTGGTGCATGTCGCCGACATGGCGCGGGCGATCCTGCACGTGCTGGAGCGGCCGGCCGACGAGGTCGCGGGGCTCGTCGTCAACGTCGGCAGCGACGCCGCGACGCTGCGCATCGTCGATCTGGCCGACGCGGTCGCGGCCGCGGTGCCGGGTGCGCGCGTCGAGCGGGCGGCCGATGCCGCACCCGACCGCCGCAGTTACCGCGTCGGCTTCTCCCGCCTCGCCCGCCGGCTGCCCGGCCTATCCCTGGGCTGGTCCGTCGCCGCGGGGATCGCCGACCTGCATGCGCGGATGGCCCCGCTCGCCCCGATCGACGTCGAGGGGCCGGGCCTCAACCGGCTGCCGCGCCTGCGCGCGGCGATGGCGACGGGCGCGATCTCGGGCGACCTGCGGCCCGTCGCCTACGACCGCAGATGGACGGAGTCGCGCCAGGCGTCGTTGTAGCTGCGCTCGCGGTGCACGTCGTAGACCGCGAAACCTTCCGGCGTGCGGTCGACCATCAGCCAGTTGCGGTGCTTCAGCGTTCGCGCGGTGTCGTCGAGCCCGCTCTGCCAGTGCTTGCGCATCGACGTGCCCGAGAACTCGTAGTCCCGCCGCCGACAGCGCGATGACGCCCCCTGAGAGGGTTCAGAAGAAGACGTCGAACCCCGGATCGGTGGAGAAGCGGAAGTTGGCCGCGGTGAGCTGGCCGACCGGTATGTTGAGCTGGACGCGATTCCCGCTACCGAGGTCGATGAAGAGGTCGAACGGGGCACCGCCCGCGGTGACCAGACCGCCATAGGCCGCGATCGCCTCGGCGGCGGTATCGATCCCCGAGCCGTTGATATTCGCCCGCAGCACGATGATGTCGTGGGTGACGTCGAAGTCGACGATGCGGTCGGCGCCGCTCGCGTGGTCGAACACGAAATAGTTCGTCTCACGGACGGGGATGAAATCCCAGATATCGCCGGCCATGGTGTCGGCGCCGGCGCCGCCGACGAGGGTGTCCCGGCCGGGGCCGCCCACGAGGCGATCATTCCCGTCGCCGCCGAGGAGACGATCGCGACCGAACTCGCCCCTGAGGTCGTCGTCGTCGCCGCCGCCGATCAGCGTGTCGTCGCCCGCTCCGCCGTCGATGAATTCGCGGCCGTCGCCGCCGACGATGCTGTCGTCGCCGCCCGGCGGCTCGACGTTGCTCGCCAGGGCCATCCGGTCGTCGCCGTCCAGGTTGCCGCCGCCCGGCCCGCCGAGGATCGTGTCGTTCCCGAGGCCGCCCACGATCTCGTCGCGCCCGAGGTCGCCGCTCGCCCAGTCGTCGCCGGCTTCGCCGAAGATGCGGTCCTCGCCCTGGCCACCGAACAGCGTGTCGTTGCCGTCGCCGCCGTAGACCAGGTCGTCGCCGAGATTGCCGTTGACGTGCCAGTCGTCGCCGAGGCCGCCGAGCACCGTGTCGGCGCCTTGCCCGCCGCGCACGAAGTCGGCACCGGGGCCGCCGTCGACGCGGTCTGACCCGGTGTTGCCGTTGAGCTGGTCATCGCCCGCCTCGCCGTAGACGACGTCGTTGCCGTCGCCCCCGAGGATGAGGTCGTTGCCGTCGCCGCCGGTGATCTCGTCGTCGCCGCTGTCGAGATTGTCGAGGTTGGTGCCGCCGAACAGCCGGTCGTCGCCGGCGCCGCCGCGGATCGAATCATTGCCGACGCTCCCGGTGATGAAGTCGTCGCCGGCGCCGCCCGCCGCGCTGTCGGCGCCGGGGCCGAGATGCAGCTCGTCGTCGCCGCCCAGCCCCGACACGGTGTCGTTGCCCTCGAGGCCGCTGTAGGCGTCCGCGCCGGCCGTGCCGATGAAGAGATCGGGGCCGATCGTGCCGAACTGCATCGTCGCCTCCCTGTGGGACGGTGGTCAGCCGAAGAAGTCGCCCGATCCGGGATCGAACGCGAAGCGGAACATGCCGGGGTGGAGCTGGTTGGCGGCGACGCCGAGCAGGATGATCTCGTTGCCGCCGCCCAGGTTGATGTGGACGTCGGGTGCGCCGAACGACGCGGCGAGGATCTCCGCGTCGGTGTCGATCCCCGTGCCGTTGATGTTCGCCGCGATCTCGATGATGTCGCCGGCGACGTCGAATCCGAAGATCGTGTCGACGCCGCTGCCGGCGGCGAAGAGGTAGAGGTCGTCCCCGCGAAGCGGCGACCTGGGCAGCGTGTGGCCCATGAACCTGTCGTTGCCGGCGCCGCCGTTGAGGGTGTCGTACCCGTTCTCGCCGGTCAGCCGGTCGTCGCCGCCGTTGCCCGAAAGCCGGTCGTTGCCGTCGCCACCCGCCAACTCGTCGTTGCCGAGGCCGCCCGACAGCGTGTCGGCACCGGCATCGCCGTCGGCGCGGTCGTCTCCCGCGCCCCCGACCAGGCTGTCGTCGCCCGCGAAGCCGAGGACTTGGTCGTTGCCGTCGCCACCCAGGATCGTGTCGTCGCCGGCGTCGCCGGCCGCGTGGTCGTTGCCGATGTCACCCGACATCCAGTCGTCGCCGTCGCCGCCGGACATGTCGTCGTCGCCCTGTCCGCCGAAGACGGAATCGGGGCCGCCACCGCCCGAGACCGTGTCGTCGCCGATGTTGCCGTTGACATGCCAGTCGCCATCGATCCCGCCCGAAACGATGTCGTCGCCCTGGCCGCCGCGGACGAAGTCGGCGCCGGTGCCGCCGTCGACCGTGTCGGCGCCGGTGTTGCCGTTCAGCTGGTCGTCGCCATCGTCGCCGAACAGCGCGTCGTCGCCGTCGCCGCCCAGCACGAGGTCGTTGCCGTCGCCGCCGCCGATCTCGTCGTCGCCGCTGCCGGCATTGTCGAGGTTGCTGCCGCCGAACAGGAGGTCGTCGCCGTCGCCGCCGTGGATCGTGTCGTTGCCGGCGCCACCGAGGATCAGGTCGTCGCCGGCCCCACCCTCGGCGCTGTCGGCGCCCGGCCCGAGCGAGATGTCGTCGTCACCTGCCGCGGCGACGACCGTATCGTTACCCTCCAGCGCCGAATAGGCGTCGGCGGCCGTGGTGCCGATGAACAGATCGGGCCCGATGGTGCCGAACTGCATGCCGCCCTCCGATGGCATCGGCGGGCGCGTCGGCGTGCCCGCGATCCGGACTGCGGGCCCATGCTACTCCGGGTGGCGGGGCGGTGTCCGCCCCCGTCGCCGCGTCAGCCGGCGGCGGCTTCGCGGATGGCCCGCTCGTGAGGGGCGACGGCCAGGAAGTCCGCCCCCGCGCACCAGCGGCGCGCAGTTGTCTGGCTTGATGCCGCCGATGGCGACGCAGGGCACCGTCGTCGCCTGGGTCCACGCCTCCAGGATGTCGGGCCCGGGGCGGTAGCGCGACGGCTTGGTGCTGGTCGCGAAGAAGGCGCCGTAGTCGGCTCAGTGAGCGGTCCAGCCGCCGTCGATCGGTCGGGGCCGATCGTGCAGAACTGCCCGGGCGCCTCCGCGCGGGTGGGGATCAGCCGAAGAAGTCGCCCGATCCAGGCTCGAATGCGAAACGAAACATGGCAGGAGAGAGCTGGTCGGCAGAGATGCCCAGCAGGATGATCTCGTTGCCGCCGCCGAGATCGATGTGGACGTCGGACGCGCCGAATGAGGCCGCCAGGATCTCGGCGTCGGAGGCGATACCGGTGCCGTTGATGTTCGCCTTGATCTCCATGACGTCGAAATCGATCTGAAAGCCGAAGATGGTGTCGATGCCGCTGCCGTCCGCGAAGAGATAGAGGTCCGCTTCCATCGACGACGGACCGAGGAGCGTGCCATTGCCCTGGAGCAAGTCGTCGCCGGGCCCGCCGGAGAGCGTGTCGCGGCCGGAGCCGCCGATCAGTATGTCGCCTCCGCCGTTGCCCGACAGCCGGTCGTCGCCGGGGCCGCCCGCGAGCTGATCTGGCTCGCCGCCCCCCGACAGCGTGTCGGCGCCTTCCCCACCCGCGATGATGTCAGTACCCTGGCCGCCGACGAGGCTGTCGTCGCCATCGCCGCCCTGGATCGTGTCGTCGCCGTCCCCGCCATTCGCGCGGTCGCGGCCGAGATCGCCGGAAATCCAGTCGTTGCCGGCCTCGCCATCCATCCAGTCGTCGCCCTGGCCGCCGAAGACGGAATCGGCGCCCGGGCCGCCGAGCACCGTGTCGTCGCCGATGTTGCCGTTGACGTGCCAGTCGCCATCGATCCCGCCCGAGACGAGGTCGTTGCCCTGGCCGCCGCGGACGAAGTCGGCCCCGCCGCCGCCGTCGACCGTGTCGTCGCCGGTGTTGCCGTTCAACTGGTCGTCGCCGTCGTTTCCGAAGAGCGCGTCGCTGCCGTCGCCGCCCAGGATGAGGTCGTTGCCGTCGCCGCCGCCGATCTCGTCGTCGCCGCTGCCGAGATTGTCGAGGTTGCTGCCCCCGAACAGGAGATCGGCGCCGCCGCCGCCTCGGATCGTGTCGTTGCCGGCCCCGCCGACGATGAAATCGTCGCCGTCGCCTCCTTCGGCGCTGTCGGCGCCTGGACCGAGATCGAGGTCGTCGCTGCCGCCAAGGCCGAGGACGGTGTCGTTGCCGTCGAGCCCGGAATAGGAGTCGGCGGCCGCGCTGCCGGTGAACAGGTCGGGCCCGATGGTGCCGAACTGCATGCCGCACTCCGATCGTATCGGCGGGCGCGGCGCGGCGCCCCGGATCAGTATCGCGGGCGGATG
>JBFWXJ010000050.1:11782-21739 GCA_050187535.1 Alphaproteobacteria bacterium
CGGAATAGGAGTCGGCGGCCGCGCTGCCGGTGAACAGGTCGGGCCCGATGGTGCCGAACTGCATGCCGCACTCCGATCGTATCGGCGGGCGCGGCGCGGCGCCCCGGATCAGTATCGCGGGCGGATGATACCCCAACCGCAGGCGCTGCGTCCGCCTCGCGCTCAAGTCACCGGGTGCCGGCCTCGCGGATGGCCTGCTCGTAGGCGGCGACGGCCGCTCCCGGGCCGGCCGGATGGTCCCACACGCCGGTCACGACGGCCAGGAAGTCCGCACCGGCGCGGACCAGCGGCGCGCAGTTCTCGGGCTTGATGCCGCCGATCGCGACGCAGGGCACCGTCGTTACCTGGGTCCACGCCTCCAGGATGTCGGGCCCGGGGCGGTAGCGCGACGGCTTGGTGCTGGTCGCGTAGAAGGCACCGAACGCGACGTAGTCGGCCCCGGCATCCGCCGCCTCCATGGCGAGGTGGCGGGAGTCGTGGCAGGTGACGCCGACGATGGCGTCGGGCCCCAGCAGCCGGCGCGCCTCTGCGTAGGGCGCGTCCTGCTGGCCGACATGGGCGCCGTCGCAGCCCATCTCGGCCGCCAGGTCGGGCCGGTCGTTGACGATGAAGGCGACGTCGCGGGCGTGCGAGACGGGCATCAACCGCTCGATCGCCCGCCGGAAGGCGTCGTCCTCCAGCTCCTTGAGGCGAAGCTGGACGCAGGCGACGTCGCCGCCGTCCAGTGCGGCACCCAGCACGTCCGCGAAGGCCTCCGGGTCGAGGGCGGCCGGCGTGATCAGGTAGAGCCGGCAGCCCCCGTCCTCGGCCCGGTCCATCCGCCTCACGCCTTGCCCTGGTAGATCTTGACGATCTGGTCGAGCATGGCGAGCGCGTCGGCCTTCGGGCGCTGGAAGGTGTTGCGGCCGATGATCGAGCCGTTGCCGCCGCCGTCGCGGATGGCGCGCGCCTCGTTGTAGACGCCCTCCAGGTCCTTCGCCTCGCCGCCCGAGAAGACGACGATGCGCCGGCCGGCGAAGCACGCCTGCACGACGTGGCGGATGCGCGCCGCAGGCGTCGCGATGTCGATCTTCTGCGCCTCGTAGACCTTCTTGGCGGCGTCGAGGCCGAGGGCTGCGGTCGGCGGCTTCACCTTGATGATGTGGGCGCCCAGCAGTGCCGCCATGTGCGCGGCGTAGGCGCAGATGTCGATCGCGGTCTCGGCCTCCTTGGAGAGGTCGCCGCCGCGCGGATACGACCAGATGACGACCGCCAGCCCGTGCTCCTTGGCTTCCTCGGCCATGGCGGCGATTTCGCCGAACATGTCGTAGGCGTTGTCCGAGCCGGGATAGATCGTGAAGCCGATCGCTGAGCAGCCGAGCCGCAGCGCGTCGCGCACCGAGGCGGTCACCGCCTGCGTCGCGCCGGTCTTGTCGCGCGACAGGCTGTTGGCGCTGTTGACCTTGAGGATGGTCGGGATGGCGCCGGCGAAGGTATCGGCGCCGGCCTCCAGCATGCCGAGCGGCGCGGCGAAGGCCGACAGCCCGGCCTCGATCGCGAGCGAATAGTGGTAGTGCGGGTCGTAGCCGTCCGGGTTCGGCGCGAAGCTGCGCGCGGGGCCATGCTCGAAGCCCTGGTCGACCGGCAGGATGACGAGCTTGCCGGTGCCGCCGAGGCGCCCCTGCATCAGGATGCGCGCGAGGTTGGCCTTGGTGCCGGGATTGTCGCTCTCGTACCCGTCGAGGATGCGCTTGACCTTCTGCGTCGCCTTCATCGGAGATCTCCCTTCCTGCGGCCGGCCGCCTGATTAGGCGAGGCCGGGGGTTCGTGCAACGCCGCCCGCCAGCCATCGCCGGCAGATCGCGGCAGGATCGGCGGCACCGGTCAGGGCCGGCGCCGCGGGTCGTTCGGACATGAGACGGCGGCCGGAGGCGGCCGCGATGGCAGCGAGCTTCGCGGCCGTCAGGGCGGGGCCCCTGAACACGGCGGCGTCGATGCCGACGCGCAGCGCGTGGAGAACGTGGCCCTCCGCCGCCTCGCAGTCGATGGCGCCCACGACGGCGGCGGCCGGCTCGGCCGCGCGCGCCGCATCGACGATCGCCTGGAACATCGCCGGCCCCATCGCCGCCGCGGCACCGCGCGGGCTCAGCAGCATGACCGGCACGCCGGCCGCGCGCGCCGCCGCCGCGGCCATCGTCGCCTCGGCGGCGGTCCGCACCTCGATGGCCCGTGCCTCGGGAAGTGGGGTGGTCAGATCAGCTTTCCCATCGCGGCCGCCGTGTCGAGCATGCGGTTCGAGAAGCCCCACTCGTTGTCGTACCAGGACAGGCAGCGGACCAGCCGCTTCTCGATGACCGTGGTCTGGCCGACGTCGAAGGTCGAGCTGGCGGGCGAGTGGTTGAAGTCCATCGAGACGAGCGGAGCGGAGTTGATCTCGATGATGCCCTTGAAGCGGTTGCTGGCGGCCGCTTCCTTCATCACCCCGTTCACCTCGTCGATGGTGGTGTCGCGCGCCGCGTTGATGACGAGGTCGACCATCGAGACGTTGGGGGTCGGCACGCGCACGGAGGTGCCGTCGAGCTTGCCCTTGAGCTCGGGCAGCACGAGGCCGACCGCGCGGGCCGCACCCGTCGAGGTCGGGATCATCGAAAGATTGGCGGCGCGCGCCCGGTGCAGGTCCTTGTGCATCGTGTCGTGCACCGGCTGGTCGCCCGTGTAGGCGTGGATCGTCGTCATGAAGCCGTTCACGATGCCGATCCTGTCGTGCAGCACGAAGGCCATCGGCGCCAGGCAGTTGGTCGTGCACGACGCGTTCGAAACCACCGTGTGGTCCTTCGTCAGCTTGTCGTGGTTGACGCCGTAGACGACGGTCAGGTCGACGCCGTCGGCAGGGGCCGACACCAGCACCCGCTTGGCGCCCGCCTCCAGGTGCTTGGCCGCACCGTCGCGCTTGGTGAAGACGCCGGTGCATTCGAGCGCGATGTCGACGCCGAGGTCCTTCCACGGCAGCTTCGCGGGGTCGCGCTCGGCGGTGACGCGGATCTTCTGGCCGTCGACCTCGATCATGCCCTCGCCCGTCTTGACCTCGAGCGGGAACCGGCCGTGGACGCTGTCGTAGCGCAGCAGGTGGGCATTGGTCTCGACCGGGCCCAGATCGTTGATGCCGACGACGACGAGGTCCTTGCGACCGCTCTCGGCGAGCGCACGCATGACGAGGCGGCCGATGCGGCCGAAACCGTTGATGGCGAGGCGGATGGCCATGGGGGTTCCTCCTGGCGGGGGTGGGGGAGCCGGCGGGGGACGCCGAAGGCAGGATCGCGGGTCGGGAAGGGTCAGTCGACCGGGAAAACGCGATTCAACGCAGCAAATTCCGCACGGTTGCTACGACATTGGCCGCGGTGATGCCGAAATGGCGGAAGAGGTCGCCGGCCGGCGCCGACGCGCCGAAGCCGCTCATGCCGACGAAGGCGCCGTGCTCGCCCGTCCAGCGCTCCCAGCCGAAGCCGATCGCGGCCTCGACGCCGACGCGCGGCGCGGTGCCCAGCACGGTGGCACGGTAGGCGGCGTCCTGGGCCGCGAACAGCTCCCAGCAGGGCATCGAGACGACCGCGACCGCGATGCCGTCGGCCGCCAGCGCCGCACGGGCCTCCATGGCGATGCCGACCTCGGACCCGGTGGCGAGCAGCGTCGCCCGCCGCGGGCCGTCGGCTTCGGCCAGCACGTAGGCGCCGCGGGCGGAGCGGTTCTCGCCCGCGTCCGTGCGGAGCGCCGGTACCGTCTGGCGGGTCAGCGCGATGACCGACGGCGCACGAGGGCCGGTCAGCGCCAGCTCCCAGCACTCCGCCGTCTCGACCGCGTCCGCCGGGCGGAAGACCTGCAGGTTCGGGATGGCGCGCAGGGCGGCCAGGTGCTCGACCGGCTGGTGGGTCGGGCCGTCCTCGCCGAGACCGATCGAATCATGGGTCGCGACATGGACGAGGCGCAGGCCCATCAGGGCCGCGAGCCGGATCGCCGGCCGCGCATAGTCGGAGAAGACGAGGAAGGTGCCGCCATAGGGCACGATGCCGCCGTGCAGCGCCAAGCCGTTCATGGCCGCCGCCATGCCGTGCTCGCGCACGCCGAAGTGGAGATAGGTGCCGCCCCAGTCCTGCGGGCGCATCACCGCCTGGCCCTTGGCCTTGGTGTTGTTGGACGGCGTCAGGTCGGCGGAGCCGCCGACCAGCTCCGGCATGGCGGCGGCCAGCACGTCCAGCACCGCGCCCGACGCCTGCCGGGTCGCGACCTTGGGCGGTGTCGCGGCCAGCGCCCGGCGATGGGCGGCCAGCGCCTCCAGGGCGGCGGCCGGCATCTCGCCCGCGACCCGCCGGTCGAACTCCGCGCGCAGCTTCGGGTCGGCGGCCGCATGGCGCTTGCGCCATTCCGCGGCCTTGCCGGCGGCATGCTTGCCCGCCGCCCGCCAGGCCGCCAGGATCTCGTCCGGCACCACGAAGGGCGCATGCGGCCAGCCGAGCTTCGTGCGGGCGCCGGCGATCTCGTCGGCGCCGAGCGGGCTGCCATGGGCGCCGGCACTCCCGGCCTTGGTCGGCGCGCCATAGGCGATGGTGGTGCGGCAGGCGATCAGCGACGGGGTCGACGTCTTGCGCGCATGCGCGATGGCGGCGGCGACCGCCTCCGGATCGTGGCCGTCGACCGACTGCACGTCCCAGCCGCTGGCGGCGAAGCGTGCCGGCTGGTCGTCGGAAACCGAGAGGCCGGTGGCACCGTCGATCGAGATGGAGTTGTCGTCGAAGAGGACGATGAGCCGGCCCAGCTTCAGGTGCCCGGCCAGCGAGATCGCCTCGTGGCTGATCCCTTCCATCAGGCAGCCGTCGCCGGCGATGACATAGGTGAAGTGATCGACCAGCGCGTCGCCGAAGGCGGCGTTGAGGTGGCGCTCGGCGATCGCCATGCCGACCGCGTTCGCCAGCCCCTGGCCGAGCGGGCCGGTCGTCGTCTCGATGCCGGCGGCGTGGCCGTATTCCGGGTGGCCGGCCGTGCGGCTGCCGAGCTGGCGGAAGCGCTTCAGCTCGTCCAGCGTCATGTCGGCGTAGCCGGTCAGGTGCAGCAGCGCATAGAGCAGCATCGACCCGTGGCCCGCCGACAGCACGAAGCGGTCGCGGTCGGGCCAGGCCGGGTCGGCCGGGTCATGGGCGAGGAAGCGTGTGAAAAGGACCGTCGCGGCGTCGGCCATGCCCATGGGCATGCCGGGATGGCCGGACTTCGCCGCCTCCACCGCATCCATGGCGAGCGCCCGGATGGCATTGGCCATGGCGCGGTTGTCGTCTGCGGAGGCGGCGGCGGTCGGCATCGGGGCCACTGATGGCGGAAAAGGGGGCCGCAAATTGCCGTTCGCGCCGGGGCGCGTCAACCGAAGCGTCAGTCGCCCATCCGCGGCAGCAGCACGTTCTTCACGTTGTGGGCCAGCTGGTCGCGCAGCCGGGGGAAGAAGGTGATGGTGTAGATCAGCCGCAGCGAGGCCAGGAAATGGCGGTTCCGCTCGAAGAACGCGCGTTCGTCGCGCGGCCTGTCGGCGAAGTAGGAATCGAGGAACGTCTCCAGCAGCTGGGCGCCCGCCTCGTTCGGGATCTTCGTGACCATCTCGCTGATCGCGAGCTCGGGCCCGTAGATGGTGCACATCAGGCCGATGTCGAAGAGGTAGTGGCCGCGGGAGAAGTCGCCCATGTCGATGATTACCGGCTCGTCGCCGCGCATCATGACGTTGCTGGTATGCAGGTCGAAATGGACGCAGTTCGCGGCGTCCGGGATGGCTTCGAGCTTGCGGCGGAGAAAGGCGATCTCGTCGGGGGAGAGGAAGAAGTCCATCTGCGCGAGGTAGCGCCGGAAGTTGTCCTTGATGTCCGGGAAGACACCGGGCGGTGCGGTCGTCGCGTGCACCGTCCGCGCGATGTCCGCCAGCTTGCGGGCGTGGCGGTCGACATTGGCGAGGTCGTTGCGGATCACCGTGCTGAACAGCGTCGCGTCCAGCATCTCGTAGACGACGCCGGTGCGGCTGCCGCAGGTGACGACGTCGTAGGAGATCGCGGTCGGGATGCCTGCGACGAACGCCGCCCTGGCGAACTCCTTCTCCTTCTCGGCGACGTCGGCGCCGATGCCGTCGTTGTAGAGCTTGAGGATGGTCTCGCGGTCGAGGCGGTAGCATTCGCCGCACACGCCGGCGGACAGGAACTCCAGCCCGTCGATCGAGACCTCGCGGACCTTGCGCCGGGTCGGGATCAGGCTGGAGAAGCCGGTCATATCCAGGATCTCCTGGACCTCGCGCCCGACATTGGTCAGCAGCATCGTGCCGCCGGCGGCGGCGAGCTGCTTCTGCGCGCGCAGAAGCTCCCGCAGCCCGGCGCTGGAGACATAGGCGCAGCGGTCGAAGTCGAGGACGAGCCGGCGGACGCCGTCGAGCCCGAGCTCCCTCCCCAGAGCCGGCGCGGAGTTGATGTCGAGCCTGCCGGTCAGCTCCAGGGTGAGCGTGTCGTCCGTACGCCGGGCGTCGATCTGCATGTCCGTGCTGGCTCCCATCGGCAGGTGAAGGGTGTGTCGGTCAGCCGCCGAGGCCGCAGCCCTGGACGTCGAGCGCCAGGGGCACGCCCGCTTCCGCGAGGAAGCGCTCCACATGGTCGGCGACCTGGGCATAGGAGATGCGCCCGGCCTGGGCCTGGTCGATGCTGATGTAGGTGTTGACCCCGATGACGCGGCCGCACGCGTCGACCAGCGGACCGCCGGAATTGCCCTTCAGCACGGCGGCCGTGTGGACGATGACGCGGACCCCGGCGGCGTTCGACTGCACCGACTGGATGCCGCCGCTCGTCAGGTTCAGGTCGGGCGCCACATCGATCTGGCCCTGTACCAGTGCGCGGAAGTCCGCGTCGTCTCGGATCACCAGGCTCGGATAGCCCGAAGCGACGACGGCGGCCAGCTTCGGCGCGGCCGTCGCCAGCGGCAGGTGTCCGGGCGCCCTGCCTTCCTGCAGCTCGATCAGCGCCAGGTCGAGGCTGCCGACGGGGCCGTCCGGGGTCGACCGCACGATCTTGCCGCCGAGCGGCCGGTGCAGCGTCTGGCTGACGAGGATGACGGTGCCGTCCTTGCTCGAATCGACGACGTGCCGGTTGGTCACGATCCGGGTCGCGTCGATGAAGAAGCCGGTGCCGATCGAATTGTCCGCGATCACCAGGACGGTCGCGCGCTCCAGCCGCTCGGCGAGCTGTGCGGCGGGCAGGGGGCGCAGCTCGTCGGCCGGCGAGACCTCGATGGCCGGTCGCGGGCGCAGCCCGGAGCCCGCGTCGGCCGGCGGGAGGAGGCTCAGCAGCTCCGGCCCGCCGCGGGAGGCGACGACGGGATCGGGCATCGGGGCCGGGCCTCCGCCGCGCTCCTTGGCGTCCGCCAGGAGCCGCCGGGCATAGGAGGTGACGAGGTCGCGCTGCAGCTCGTTGCGCACGGCCTTCCAGCCCGGATTGGCGCTGCAGAAGATGATGAGGCGCTCGGCGAGGTTGCGGCCCTTGATCCAGGAGAGGCTGACCTCCCGGCACAGCCGTCCCGCATCGTCGCGCTCGTCCGCGATGACGACGAGGGTCGCCGACACCGGGCCCTCGGTGACGCGGACGGGCTCGCGGACGGCGCCGTTCGCCAGGAGCCGCACCAGATGCGGCCGCAGCGCCGCGATCTCCTTCTCCTCCAGCGTGTCGGTCCCGATGATGAAGTCGGGCGACGGGGCCTGCGCCGCCGCCGTCGGCGACGCGAGCGCCAGCATGGCTGCTGCTGCCCATATGCGGAGCCGCGCGGTCAAGGTGCCCCCGATGGCGACGCCCGTGGATGCGTCCCGCTGCGATAGAACCACGCGGCGCGGCGCCGCTTCAACGTCCGTGCGCCCGATGTGCGGGCCGGCCGGGGCGCCCGCGTTGACGCCGCCGGGGACGGGTCCTACAACCGGGCGATGGCCGGATCGCTCTTTCCCCCGATTCCCAACACCATGCAGAAGGCGCGCGAGCGCCTGGACAAGGCGCTGAACCGGCTGGAGGCCGCCGCGGCCCGCGTGCCGGTGCTGGCGGCCGAGAGCAAGGCGCTGGCGGAGGAGCGTGACCGGCTCGCCCAGGCGCTGGCGCAGATGGAGGCCGAGAAGGCGGCCCTGCGCCAGACGGCGGATGCCGTCGCCCATCGGCTCGACGGCGCCATCGCGCGGGTGCGCGGCGCCCTCGACCGCACCCATTGAGCGGCAGCGCCATGCCGTCGGTGTCGCTCACGGTCAACGGCCGCTCCTACACGGTCGCTTGCGGCGAGGGCGAGGAGGAGCGCCTGCAGCGGCTCGCCGGCTACATCGACCAGAAGGCGACGCGGCTCGCGGGCGAGCTCGGCCAGATCGGCGAGGCGCGCCTCATGCTCCTGGCCGGCCTGCTGGTCGCCGACGAGCTGGCGTCCGCGTTCGAGGACATCGCGCGGCTGAAGAAGGCCGCCGACGGGCAGAGCGGTGCCGCCGACGCGCTCGGCCGCGAGATCGACAACGTCGCCCAACGCATCGAGACCATTGCCGCGCGCCTCGAGCAGGCATAGGTGTAGAGGCGGACGGAGCTGCCTGGTGCGTCAGGACGCTGTCACCCCGGGGCCAATGTATACCTCTCGGGAGCTGTCCCTGGCGCGGTCGTGGCCGCGTCACACGGCGCCCACCTGCATATGCAGGCCACGGAGGGTTTAGCATGCCGACGGCCGAGGCGGCCCCGTCCACCCTTCCTTCCGCCTCCGATCCCGACGCCGACGGGCAGGTCGCCGCCAAGCGGCTGCTGCGCGCCGAGGCGAAGGCGGCGCGGCCCGCGGCCGCCGCCGCGGCCGGCCCCGATGCGGCCGAGCGCCTGGCCGCGCGTTTTCTCGCGGATTTCGCGTTCCTTCCGGGCGAGACGGTCTCGGGCTACGTCGCGATGGGCGGCGAAATGGACCCGCGGCCGTTGCTGCTGCACGCGATCGCCGCCGGCTGCGGCGTAGCGCTGCCGGTGGTGCGGGGTCGCGGCAAGCCGCTCGCCTTCCGCGCCTGGCGCCCGGGCGACGTGCTGGCCGATCGGCCGATGGGCCTGTCGGAGCCGGGTCCCGATGCGCCCGAGGTCGAGCCGGACCTGCTGCTGGTGCCGCTGCTCGCCTTCGACACCGGCTGCCGCCGGATCGGCTACGGCGCCGGCTACTACGACATGACGCTGGCCGGGCTGCGGACGCGGCGCCCTGTGCGGGCGATCGGCATCGCCTATGACGGCCAGCGCGTCGCGCGGGTCCCGACCGATCCCTGGGATGCGGGGCTGGATGCCGTCGTGACCGAGGCGGCGACGTACCGCCCTCCCACCTCGACCTGATGGCATAGGGGCGATGCGCCTCCTCTTCTGCGGCGACGTGGTGGGGCGCCCGGGCCGCGAGGCGGTGACCCAGCGCATCCCCGTGCTCCGCCGCACGCTCGGCCTCGACCTCGTGGCGGTCAACGGCGAGAACGCGGCGGCCGGCTTCGGCATCACCGAGGCGATCGCCCGCGACTTCTTCGCGGCCGGTGTCGACGTGATCACCACCGGCAACCATGTCTGGGACAAGCGCGAGATCATCGCCACCATCGCAGCCGAGCCGCGGCTGCTGCGCCCGGCCAACTTCCCGCGCGGCACGCCCGGTTCGGGCGTCGGCGCCTACCGGCTGGCGGACGGCCGCCGCGTCGTCGTGGTCAACCTCATGACCCGCCTCTTCATGGACGCGCTCGACTGCCCCTTCGCGGCGGTCGACGCGGCGCTCACCGACGAGCGCCTGGGGGAGACGGCGGCCGCCATCCTGGTCGACGTCCACGGCGAGGCGACCAGCGAGAAGATGGCGATGGGCCACCATCTCGACGGGCGCGCGTCGGCGGTCGTCGGCAGCCATTCCCACGTGCCGACCGCGGACGCGCAGGTGCTGCCGGGCGGCACCGCCTAC
>JBFWXJ010000051.1:0-21474 GCA_050187535.1 Alphaproteobacteria bacterium
CCGGCGGCTTCTGGGCGATGGGCTTCGTCGCCGTCACGCCCCGGCTGCGCGCGGCGCTGGAGGCCATCCCGATCGCCGTCATGACCGCGATCCTGGCGCCCGCCGCGCTGAAGGGCGGCCTCGCGGAGGCAACCGGCCTTGCGGTCGCCATGTTCGCCATGCGGGCGACCGGCAGCGACCTAGCGGCGGCGGCGGCGGGCGTCGCGACGGTGGCGCTGGTGCGGGCGGCCGCGGCATGATGGCGGGCCGATGCCTGCACGCCGCGACACGATCTCCGCCGCCGAGGCGCGCCGCATCGCCCTCGCCGCGCAGGGCCTCGCCGACGCCCGGCCTACCTATTCCGGGGCCGCCGCTGCCATCGGTGCCGGGCATATCCGCCGCACGCTCGATCGCATCGGCCTGCTGCAGATCGACTCCGTCAACGTGCTCGTGCGTTCGCACTACCTGCCGCTCCACGCCCGGCTCGGCGCCTACCCGATGCCGCTGCTCGACCGCCTCGCCTGGGGGCGCAAGCGGACCCTCTTCGAATACTGGGGCCATGCCGCCTCGCTGATGCCGCTCGGGCTGCATCCGCTGCTGCGCTGGCGCATGGAGCAGGCGGCGCGCGGCCAGGGCGGCCACGGCGCGCTCGCCCGCTTCGCCGCCGAGAAGCCGGCCTATGTCGCGCGCGTCCTGGCGGAGGTCGCCGACCGCGGGCCGCTCGCCGTCTCGGACCTGAGCGAGGGCGCGCGCAACACCGGCGCCTGGTGGGGCTGGGGCGAGGGCAAGTACGCGCTGGAATGGCTGTTCTGGATCGGCCGGGTGACGACCGCAACAAGGCGCAACTTCGAGCGTATCTACGACCTGACGGAGCGCGTGCTGCCGGCCGACATCGTCGCAGCCCCGGCGCCGGCCAAGGAGGATGCGCAGCGCGAGCTGCTGCGCCGCTCCGTCCGGGCGCTCGGCGTCGCGACCGCCTTCGACCTCGCCGACTATTTCCGCCTACGCAACGACGAGTCCGCCACCCTGATCGCCGAGCTGGTGGAGGAGGGCACGCTGCTGCCGGTCGCGGTCGAGGGCTGGGACCGGCCCGCCTTCCTCCATTCCGAGGCGCGCCGGCCGCGCCGCGCCACCGGTGCCGCGCTGCTCTCGCCGTTCGACCCCGTGGTCTGGGAGCGGGCGCGGGCGGAGCGCCTGTTCGGATTCCACTACCGCATCGGCCTCTACACGCCGGCCGACAAGCGCAGCCACGGCTACTACGTGCTTCCCTTCCTGATGGGCGACCGGCTGGCGGCACGCATCGACCTCTAGGCCGACCGGGCGGCCGGCGCCCTGATGGTCCAGGCGGCCCATGGCGAGGCCGGGGTCGATCCCGCCGCGGTCGCCGCCGCCCTGTTGCCGGAGCTGCGGTCGCTGGCCGGCTGGCTCGGCCTCGCCGATATCCGGGTCGCGCGCCGCGGCGACCTGGCGCCGGCCGTGGCGGACGCGGTCGCACGATGACCCGGCCCACCCTCGTGCCCGAGCTCTATTGCCGGGACATCGACCGCAGCCTCGCCTTCTACACGGGCGTGGTCGGCTTCGCCGTCCGCTACGCCCGCCCCGAGCAACGCTTCGCCTATCTGGAGCGCGACGGTGCCGAGCTGATGCTGGAGCAGACGGTGGAGGCCGACCGCACCTGGCTCGCCGGCCCACTCGAATACCCCTACGGCCGCGGCATCAACCTGCAGATCGCGGCCGCGGACGTGGATGCGCTGCACACGGCCGCGCTCGCCGCGGGTGCGCGCATCCTGGTGCCGCTGGAAGAACGCTGGTACCGCGCCGGTGCGCGCGAGGTCGGCCAGCGGCAGTTCGTCGTCCTTGACCCCGACGGATACCTCCTGCGTTTCCAGCAGGGGCTCGGCAGCCGGGAGATTGGATAAAATCGCCGGAAGGCGTGGCGGCCGATCGGACGATCAGTATAGCATCGGCTCCCGATACCCATCGGGAGAACCCATGCTGCCTGAGGCGCGCGCCCCGCGACCGGGGGAAATTGCCGTCATCGACCTGGCCGAGATCGACAGCCCGGACCCCGCCGTTCGGGCGCGTCTGGCCGAGGAGGTGGCGCGGGCGTCGCGCGACGTGGGGTTCTTCTACATCGTCAATCACGGCATCCCCGCGGCCTCGGTCGCGCATATGTTCGACACCGCCGAGAAGTTCTTCGACCTGCCGGTCGAGGCCAAGAACGAGGTGGCGATCGCCAAGTCGCCGCTCTTCCGCGGCTACATCCCGTCCAACCACATCGGCACCGACCCCAAGCTGAAGGCCAACCTGCAGGAGGCCTTCCAGATCCATCTCGACCTGCCGCCGGACGACCCGGACGTGCGGGCGGGCAAGCCGATGCACGGCCCCAATCCCTGGCCCTCGGCGATGCCCCGGCTGAAGCCGGACATGACCGCCTACCAGCAGCAGATGTGGGCGCTCGGCCGCAAGCTGCTGCCGCTCTTCGCCATCGGCCTCGGCCTGGCGCCGGACGCGCTCGACCGCTTCTTCACCAAGCCGATGATCATGCTGCGCCTGTTGCACTATCCGCCGCAGGCGCCCGACGATTCGACCGAGAGCATCGGGACCCGCGCCCACACCGACACCGGCGTATTCACGATCCTCGCCCAGGACACCGTGGGCGGCCTCGAGATCATGACCAAGAGCGGCGAGTGGATCACCATGCCGCCGATCCCCGACAGCTACGTCGTCAACCTCGGCGAGATGATGAAGGCGTGGTCGGACGCGATCTTCACCTCGACCCCGCACCGTGTCGTCAATCGCTACGGGCTCGAGCGCTATTCCGTGCCGTTCTTCGTCAACCCCGACTTCGAGACGGCGTTCACGCCGCTCGTGACCAACCCGAACCCCGTCGACGTGCCGCAGTTCCACTCGTCGCTCGACCGCACGAAGGGCATCCGTATCGGCGACTGGATGGTCAGCCTGTACTCGCGCATCTACCCCTCGCCCTGGAAGACCGCGGCGCAATGAGCCGCTCGGGTCCGCAGCCCGCGATCCGCCCGGTGCCGGTCGAATCGGACCGCCCCGCGCCGTCGGCGGGGGCGGTCCGTGTCGCCGTATCGGGCCTCTCCAAAGTCTACGAATCCGACCGCGGGCCGGTCGAGGCGCTGGCCGGCATCGACCTCGCGGTCCGCGACTGCGAGTTCCTGACGGTGCTGGGGCCGTCCGGCTGCGGCAAGAGCACGCTCCTGAAATGCGTGGCCGGGCTGGAGCCGATCTCGGCCGGCAGCATCGTCATCGACGGCCGCACGGTGACGCGGCCGCCGCCCGACCTCGGCATCGTCTTCCAGCGCGACCTGCTGCTCGACTGGCGCACCAACCTCGACAATGTGCTGATCAGCGTCGAGTTCCTGGGCCTCCGGCGGCGCGACTATATCGAGCGGGCACGATCGCTGCTCGACGTATTCGGCCTCGCCGGCTTCGAGGACCGCTACCCGTGGGAGCTGTCGGGCGGCATGCGCCAGCGCGTCGCCATCTGCCGCGCGCTGGTCGACGACCCGGGCTTCCTCCTGATGGACGAGCCCTTCGGGGCGCTCGACGCGCTCACCCGCGACGAGCTGAACCTGGAGCTGCAGCGCATCTGGCTGCGCGACCGCAAGACGGTGCTGTTCATCACCCACAGCGTTCCCGAAGCCGTCTTCCTCTCGGATCGCGTCATCGTCATGGACCGCAACCCCGGCCGCATCGCCGCCGAGTTCACGGTCGACCTGCCGCGGCCGCGCTCGCTGGCCGACCGCGACACCGCACCCTTCATTCGGCTGGCGGCGGAGATTCGCGGGCGCATCACCAGTGCCGGGACGGGCCGTCATGGCTAGCGTCGCCGTCGCCCGCCGCCGCAGCCGCTTCGTGGCGGATGTGCTGCCCGTGATCCTCGTGCTGGCCGGCGTGGTGATCGTCTGGCAGGCCGTGGTGATGGCGTTCCGCATCCCGACCTTCCTGCTGCCCTCGCCGGTCGCGGTCGCCAACGAGTTCCTGTCGTCGCCGCGCTTCTACCTGTCGAACACCGCGTTCACGCTCTCGACCACGATCGCCGGCTTCTTCTTCGCCCTGGTGCTGGGCGTGACGCTGGCGCTGCTCATCGTCTCCTCGCGCGTGCTCGACAAGGTGCTGTTCACGCTGCTGTCCTCGCTGCACAGCGTGCCGAAGGTGGCGCTGGCGCCGCTGCTGGTGATCTATCTCGGTACGGGCGTGACACAGAAGGTGGTGATCGCCGCCCTCATCGCGGTGTTCACCATCGTCATCAACACCGTGGTCGGCCTGCGCTCGGTCGATCCCGAAGTGCTGAACATGGCCTATTCCAAGCAGGCGAGCCGGCTCACGATCCTCCTGAAGGTTCGCCTGCCGCATGCGCTGCCTAACCTCTTCGGCGCGCTCAAGGCGGCGACCACCTTCACCCTCATCGGCGCCATCGTCGGCGAGTTCGTGGCGGGCGAGCAGGGGCTGGGCTACGTCATCCTGACCGCCCAGGGCGCCTTCGACACGCCGCGCGCCTTCGTGGCGGTCGTGATCCTCGGCCTTGTCGGCACCGCCCTCTTCCATCTCCTGGCCTTCGTCGAGCGCCAGGTTATCCCCTGGCACGTCTCCGTGCGGGCCGAGCGCAACCGGCGCCCGCGCTGAACCCCGAGAACAAGGACCCTCCGCCATGACGCTTTCCATCCGGCGCCTGGGCGCTCTCCTCGCGATCGTGCCGGCCCTGCTCGCCGTCGCGGTCACCGGCGCCGCCGCGCAGTCGCCGCAGAAGGTGACGGTGACGCTGGCCCTGGAGCCGGCCGGCACCACGGCCGCTCTCTTCCTGGCGGAGGCCAAGGGCTGGAACCGCGAAGCCGGCTTCGAGACGGACATCCGCGACGGCCGCGGCAGCATGGCCAGCATCCAGCTCGTCGCGGCGGGCCAGATGGACATCGGCACCGGCGGCCTCGGCGCCATGGCGATCGCCAAGGGCAAAGGGGCGCCGCTCATCTCGATCGCCGGGCTGTCGCGGCGCACCGACCTCGGCGTGCTGGTCGATGCGAACGGCCCGATCAAGACCGTCGCCGACCTGCGCGGCAAGCGGCTGCTGCTGTTCGCCGCCAGCCCCTGGGTCCCCTTCCTCGACACCTTCTTCAAGAGCGCCGGCATGACGCGGGCCGACGTCAACATCGTCTTCCTCGATGCGGGCGCCTTCAACGCCGCCTACGCCGCCGGCCAGGCCGACGGCGTCATGAGCATCGGCCCCTACGTGCTGCCGATCATCGGCGACCGTCGCCCGTCGCGGGTGATCGACGCGGCCGACCACGGCGTGTCGTCGCCCGGCACCGGCCTCTATGTCCGCGAGGAGATGGTGGAGAAGAGCCCCGAACTGCTGGGCCGCTTCGTGAAGAACCAGATCCGCGCGTGGAACTACATCTTCGACGGCGGTGCCGACGAGGCGATCGCCGCCATCGTCAAGGCGCGGCCCAACGCCAAGCTCAATCCGGAGATCCTGAAGGGCCAGATCACCGCCTACCGCGCCTATTTCGACACGCCCAACACCAAGGGCAAGCCGATCGGCTGGCAGTCGGAAGTGGACTGGAAGGAGACGATCGCCTCCAACGAGGCGGCCGGGCTGCTGAAGGCCGGCTACAAGCCGTCCGACTTCTTCACCAACCGCTTCGTCGATTGAGCGCCGGGCCGACTTGCCGGACGCCGGATCGCCCTGACGCAACGGCGCTGGTCGAAGCGTGTTGACGGAGCTCCGCCGCCTCAGCTCATCGGCGGGCGGATCATCGCGGCGCCGAGGATCGGGCCGTTGCCGCGGGCCTGGACGATGACGGCGCAGCCGCGTTCGCGGGTCAGCGCGTCGGTCGTATAGGTGAGCCGGGTGGCCTCGCCCGCCCATTCGCCGATCACCGGCATCGCGCGTACCACATGGGCGTTGACCGCCTTGCGGCCGGCGTTCTCGCCGCGGGCGACGTCGGTCGCGTGCAGGCGGTCGAACACCGCGAGGCAGACGACGGCCGGCGGGGCGTCCGGCCGCGCGGTCAGGTCGACCGTGACCGTCATGCCGTCGGCCGCCAGCTTCGGGCGCACCAGCCGCGGCCGGTCGGCCGCTTCGCGGATGAGGCGCTCGACCGTCGCCTGCTCGGTGCCGACCGCCTCGGCCGCGCCGTCCACGACGATCTGCGGCGTATAGACGTAGCGCAGTCCCATCGCCTTCTTGTAGTGGCGCTGGCGCGCGGAATATTCGGGCCGGCTGAACGGGTCTGCCCAGCCCATGTAGTTCCAGTAGTCGACGTGGAACGAAAGCGCGATGACGTCGCCGCGGCCGGCGAGTTCGGCCAGGAACCTGTCGGCCGCCGGGCAGGACGAGCAGCCCTGTGAGGTGAAGAGCTCGACGACGACCGGCCCGCGCTCGCCCGCCGACGCCCGCCGCCCGGCGCCGGCGACGCCGAGCGCCGCGGTGGCGGCGAAAGCGGTGAGAAGGCGGCGGCGCGTGAACATGGCGTCACAATACGCCCGTACGCGCCGCCGCGCGATTCAACACGCCATCACGTCCCCGTGACGAATTGGGCCCGTGACGAATTGGGCCTGTGACGAATAGGTCCCGAGACGCGGCCGTGCGTCAGGCGGCCTGCTTCAGCATCCCGCGCAGCACGTATTGCAGGATGCCGCCGTGGCGGTAGTACTCGACCTCGTCGAGGGTATCGATGCGGCAGAGCAGCGGCACTTCCTCGACGCGGCCGTCGGCACGGTGGATGCGCGACGTGATCTCCATGCGCGGCTTGATGCCGGCCGCGATGCCGAGGATGTCCCACATCTCGGTGCCGTCCAGCGCCAGGGTCTTGCGGGTGACGCCATCCGGGAACTGCAGCGGCATGACGCCCATGCCGACGAGGTTCGAGCGGTGGATGCGCTCGAAGCTCTCGACGATGACTGCACGCACGCCGAGCAGGCGCGTGCCCTTGGCCGCCCAGTCGCGCGACGAGCCGGTGCCGTACTCCTTCCCGGCGACGACGACCAGCGGCACGCCCTCCGCCTCGTAGCGCATCGCCGCTTCGTAGATCGGCATGACGTCGCCGGACGGCAGATGGCGGGTGACGCCACCCTCCGTGCCGGGCGCCATCTCGTTGCGGATGCGGATGTTGGCGAAGGTGCCGCGCATCATGACTTCGTGGTTCCCGCGGCGGGCGCCGTAGGAATTGAAGTCGTTCGGCCGCACCTGATAGGTCAGCAGGTACTCGCCGGCGGGGCCGGTCTTGCGGATGTTCCCGGCGGGCGAGATGTGGTCGGTCGTGATGCTGTCGCCGAGCAGCGCCAGGGGCCGCGCGCCGACGATGTCGGTGACCGGCGCCGGGGTCTTCGGCATGGCCTCGAAATAGGGCGGCGACTTGACGTAGGTCGAACCCGGATCCCAGCGGTAGGTTTCGCCCTCGCCGGCGGCGATCGTGCGCCACTCCGGCGGGCCCTCGAAGACGTTGCCGTAGCGGCTGGTGAACATCTTCGGGGTCAGCGCCTGAGCCACCGTGCTCGCGACCTCCGCCGTCGACGGCCAGATGTCGCGCAGGTAGACGGGCTGGCCGTCGCTGCCGATGCCGAGCGGATCGGTCGTCAGGTCGAGCTTCATCGAGCCCGCGAGCGCGTAGGCGACGACCAGCGGCGGCGAGGCGAGATAGTTCGCCTTCACCTGGGGATGGACGCGCCCCTCGAAATTGCGGTTGCCGGACAAGACGGCGGCCACCGTCAGGTCGCCGTCGTCGATCGCCTTGGCGACCGGATCGGGCAGCGGGCCGGAATTGCCGATGCAGGTCGTGCAGCCGTAGCCGACGAGCTGGAAGCCCAGCGTATCCAGGGCCTTCTGCAGGCCGCCCGCCTCCAGGTAGTCGGTGACGACCTGGCTGCCGGGGGCGAGCGAGGTCTTGACCCACGGCTTGGCGCGCAGGCCGCGGGCGACCGCATTGCGCGCCACCAGGCCGGCGGCGACCAGGACCGAGGGGTTGGAGGTGTTGGTGCAGCTCGTGATCGCGGCGATGACCACGTCGCCCTGCTTCACCGCGTAGTTCTGGCCCGCGACCGCCACTTCCTTGGCCAGCGCCTCCGGCTCCTCGCTGCCGACGAACTTCGGCAGCTCGGCGGAGAAGGCCTTGGCCGCCTGCGACAACGGCACGCGGTCCTGCGGGCGGCGGGGGCCGGCCAGCGACGGCTCGACCGAGCCCAGATCGAGCTCGAGCGCGCTGGTGAAGACCGGGTCGGGCGTATCGGCGTCGCGCCACATGCCCTGCGCCTTGGCATAGGCCTCGACCAGGGCCACGCGGGCCGGCTCACGGCCGGTGAAGGCGAGGTAGCGCAGCGTCTCGCGGTCGATCGGGAAGAAGCCGCAGGTGGCGCCGTACTCGGGCGCCATGTTGGCGATCGTCGCGCGGTCGGCCAGCGGCAGATGGTCGAGGCCGGGGCCGTAGAACTCGACGAACTTGTTCACGACGCCGTGCCGGCGCAGCATCTGCGTCACGGTCAGAACGAGGTCGGTCGCGGTCATGCCCTCCTTGAGGCGGCCGGTCAGCTTGAAGCCGACGACCTCCGGGATCAGCATCGACACGGGCTGGCCCAGCATCGCGGCCTCGGCCTCGATGCCGCCGACGCCCCAGCCCAGCACCGCCAGGCCGTTGACCATGGTGGTATGGCTGTCGGTGCCGACCAACGTGTCGGGATAGGCCACCGTGCGGCCGCCCTCGGCCATCGTCCAAACGGTCTGCGACAGGTACTCGAGATTCACCTGGTGGCAGATGCCGGTGCCGGGCGGCACGACGCGGAAGTTGCGGAACGCGGTCTGGCCCCAGCGCAGGAAGGCGTAGCGCTCACGGTTTCGCTCGAACTCCAGCCCGACGTTCTCGGCGAAGGACTTGGGCGACCCGAAGGCGTCGACCATGACCGAGTGGTCGATGACGAGGTCGACGGGCGACAGCGGATTGATGCGCTGCGGGTCGCCGCCCAGCTTCTCCATCGCCTCGCGCATGGCGGCCAGGTCGACGACGGCCGGGACGCCGGTGAAGTCCTGCATGAGGACGCGCGCCGGCCGGTACGCGATCTCGGTGTCGGAACGCCGCTCCTTGAGCCAGCCGGCGAGTGCCTTGACGTCGTCGACCGTGACGGTGCGCCCGTCCTCGTAGCGCAGCAGGTTCTCCAGCAGGACCTTGAGCGAGAAGGGCAGGGACGAGACGTCGCCGATCGTCTCCGCCGCCGCGGGCAGGCTGTAATAGTCGTAGCTCTTGCCCTGCACCTCGAGGGTGCGGCGCGTCTTCAGGCTGTCGGAACCGGGCACGGCTGGTTCTCCTCGGGGAGGCGGATGGCAGGTGGCGCCGGGCATGAGGGGGGTGCCGGGCGGCGCCTATAGATATCCATCCGACCCCGGAAGTCCAGCGAACCCGGGGACGCAGCCTCCCGGCGGCCCTGTGCCGCCGGGAGGCGCTTCGTCAGCGGCCGTTCCAGTCCGTCGCCTGGCGATGGATGCGGGCGTTCTGGCGATCCTGCGCGTGGCGGATGGCGCGGCGCTCGCGGCGCGTCACCACGCCGTCGGCCTTGGCGGCGCGCTCCATGTGCTCGATACGGCGTTGACCACGGTCGAGGCGATAGGCTTCGCGCGGCGAGATGCTGCCATTGGCGACGCCCCGGTCGATCCGATGTTCCTGAATTGCCTGACGCCGGTCGATCCCGGGCGTCCAGTCCTGGGCCAGTGCCGGCACGGCGAAGGCGGTCAGGGCGATGGCGATGATGGCGGTGCGCATCGGCTTTCCTTCCGTTGCTGGGTCGGTAACCCTCGGGCTTCCCTTGGCCAACACAACGTGAAGCGGTGCCGTTGGTTTCCATCGATTTCCCGCCCCGGCCAGGGAGGATTGCCGTCAGCCGATCGTCGGATCGTCGCCGAAGTCGACCCCGCCGGTCTCGCCGAGGGCGGCGGCGACGGCTGCCACGACTGCCGGCCAGTCGTGCGGCCGCGGCTGGCGGAAGAGCCGCAGGCCCGGATACCAGGGGCTGTCCGCCCGATGCTCGAACCAGCGCCAGTCGGCGACGAAGGACGTCATGACCCAGGTCGGCACGCCCTGGGTCCCGGCCAGGTGGCAGACGGCGCTGTCGACGGTAATCAGCAGGTCCATCCGCGTGAGTGCGGCCGCCGTTTCCGCCATGTCGGTCAGGAGCGGGCCGAGGTCTACGGTCCGCGCCCTGAGGGCGGGCGGCAGGTCCGTCACCGTCGTTGCCGGCGCATGGCGGGCGGCCGGCGCCTGCAGCGCGAAGAAGCGGCAACCCGGGACCGTCGCCAGCGGGGCGAGGAAGCCCGGCGGGCAGGATCGCCGGGCGTCGTTGGGGTGGCTCGGCCGTCCGGCCCAGACGAGTCCGATCCTCCGCTCGCCGGCGCCCGCCGTGACCGAGCCGCCGGCCCGCGTCGCCTCCGGCAGGACGAAGGCGACCGGTGGCGGCAACGTCGCGGGCGTCGCAGCGAACAGGCGCGGCAGGCTCATCAGCGGCAGATGGACGTCGTAATGAGGGATCGGCGTTCCCTCCGCGACCAGCGGCACCTCGGGCCAGGTGGCGCGCACCAGACGCTGCAGCGGCTCCTGCACGGCCAGTAGGACGCGCCCGCTTCCGGCGCGCGCGACGGCGGCAGGGATCCAGCGCAGGCACATGATGGAATCGCCCATGCCCTGCTCGGCGTGCAGCAGCAGCGTGCGGCCCTCCAGGGGCGTGCCGTCCCAAGGCGTGCCCGGACGGGCGCTGCGGCCGGGCAGCCGCCAGCGCCACTCGAAGGCCTCCAGCCCCTCCGCCCAGGCCCCGGTGCGCAGCAGCACCAGGGAGTGGTTCCAGTGGGCGAGCGCGTCCTCGGCATCGAGGCGGACAGCCGCGGCGAAGGCCTGCATCGCGTCGGCAGAGCGACCGAGCTCCTGGAGCGCCACGCCGAGGTTTCCCCGGGCCGGCCCCGATGCCGGCTCGAGGGCGGCCGCCGTGGCGAGCGCTTCGGCCGCCCCGGCCGGGTCGTCCATGTCGATCAGCAGGGTGCCCAGCGCCAGGTGCGTCTCCGCCAGGTCCGGCGCCAGCGCGACGGCGCGCCGCGTCAGCTCCTCGGCCGCCACGTGGCGGTCGAGCTTGGCGAGCAGGCGCCCGGTCGCGGTCAGCGCCCGGGCGCGCTCGACCGCGTCGGGATTGGGGGTGGCCAGGGTCGCCTCCGCGATGCCCTGGCGGGCAACCGGCGACTGCGGCTGAATCTCCAGGGCCCGCCGCCAGTGCCGCCGCGCTTCCTCCGGCTCGCCGGCCCGGGCCAGTGCCGCGGCGAGATTGACATGCGCCTCCGCCATGCCGGGCGCGAGGATCGTCGCGATGCGCGCATGCACCTCCGCCTCGCGCATCCGGCCGGTCGCCAGCGCCATCTGCGCGAGGTTCGCGTGGGCGCCGGCATCGCCCGGCGCCGCCGCCAGCACGTCGCGGAGAAATACGATGCCCTCTTCCGTGCGCCCCGCCTGATGGGCGAGCACGCCGAGGTAGTGGCGGGCACCGAGATGTCCCGGCTCCGCGCTCAGGATGTCGCGGTAGAGGCGCTCGGCGGCGGCCAGCTTCCCCGCCTCGTGCAGTCCCAGCGCCCGACGCATCCGCGCCGCCGTGTCGGCCCCCGGGCCGCTCGTCTCGACCATTCCTTCGTCCCCCGCCCGCCGCAAACTAGGGGACGGGACGCCAAGGTCAATGCGCGGGCGCCCGCGTTCAGGCCGCGTAGACGAGCACGCCGTCGGGGCGCCGCTCGCGGCGGATGCGGCCGCGATGATGGAGATACGCCAGGTGGGCGATCGCCTCGCCGATCGCGAAGCCGATCTGGTGCAGGTCGAGCTTGCGCCGGAACAGGACGGGCAGGATCTCGGCCGCCGTGCGCGGCCGGTCGAGCGCGCCCATCACCTCGGCCAGCCGCTCGTCGTGATGGTGCTTCAACGCGTCGATCCGCGCGTGCAGCCCGTGGAACGGCAGCCGGTGCGACGGCAGCACCAGCGTGTCGGCCGGGAGCGCGTAGAACTGCTCGAGGCAGCCGAGATACTCGCCGAGCGGGTCGGCCTCGGGCTGCGACGGCCAGACGCTGACATTGGGCGTGATCTTGGGCAGCACGATGTCGCCCGAGATGAGCACGCCCGCCTCCGGGCAATGCAGGCAGGCGTGCTCCGGCGCGTGGCCGCGGCCGACGATCACCTGCCAGCCGCGTCCGCCGATGGCGATCGTCTCGCCCGCCTGGATACGCCGGAATATGGCCGGCACCGGGGCGACGCGGGCGCGGTAGGGCTCGCCGCGCTCAGCGAACTGCGTCAGCCAGTCCTCGTCCAGCCCATGGGCGCGGTAGAAGTCCACGCGCCCGCCATGGATATGGTTGTGCTCGTCGATCGTGAGCGCCTGGGCCATCAGCCATTCGGTCTGGCTCATCCACAGCTCGGCGCCGAGCTCGGCGCACAGCCATCCCGCCAGCCCGACATGGTCGGGGTGGAAGTGGGTGACGATCACCCGTTTGACCTTGCCTCTCAGCGCCTTGGCGTCGAAGTGGCGGCCCCACAGCTCCTTGGTCTCGTCGCGGGCGATGCCGCAGTCGACGATGGTCCAGCCGTCGCCGTCCTCCAGGAGCCACAGGTTGATGTGGTCGAGGGCGAAGGGCAGCGGCATGCGCAGCCAATGGATGCCGGGAGCGACCGTGGTCGTGGTGCCGCCGACCGGCGCCTCGTCGTGGGGGAAGATGAGCGGTGCGGAATCGGGCGCCATGGGATCAGGCCTGCGGCAGGTTGCGGACGAAGCGGGTGATGGCGGCCAGCACGTCGTCGCGCCGGTCGCGGTGCGGCACGTGCCCGCAGCCGGGCAGCAGCATGGTCTCGACCGGGCCCGCGGCGCGGGCGGCGATCGCCTCCACCTGTCGCGGCGTGCCGTACTGGTCGTCTAGGCCCTGGATCACCAGGGTCGGGCAGCGGATATGCGAGAGACGGTGCTCCACGTTCCAGTCGCGGAACGCCGGCGACAGCCAGGTGTCGTGCCAGCCGGAGAAGACTCCGTCGGTCTGGTCGCCGTGGTGGCGCATCAGCTTCTCGCGCAGGCCGCCGCGGTAGACCGGCAGGGCCTCGCGCACGCCGGCCAGCGTCTCCTCCTCGACGAAGACGTGCGGCGCCTCGGCGACGACGCCCACCACCGCGGCACCGGCCGGGCTGCCGGCATGCATCAGGGCGATCGTCGCGCCGTCGCTGTGCCCGACGAGGAGGGGATCGGCGATGCCGAGCGCGGCCAGCACCGCGGGCAGCGCCCGGTCGGCCTCGACGTCGAGGTAGTCGACGGGAAGCGGCAGCGTCCGCGCATCGGAGCCGCCGAAGCCGCGCCGGCTGTAGGCCATCGCCGGCAGCCCGGTCGCCTCGGCCAGCGCCGCGGGGACGTCGCGCCACAGCGGCGCCGAACCCAGCGCCTCGTGCAGGAAGACGAGAACGGGGCCGCCCGTATCGCGGGGGCCGAACCAACGGTATTCGAGGCAATGATCGTCGATCCGCAGCGCCTCGCACGGCGGGTCGATCAGCGTGGCGCTTGCCATGGGATCGGCGCGCAGACTACCCGGAAGGTTGCCGGGGGTCCACCGCCGTGGGCCGCGGCGCGGCCGCCGCCCCGCGAATACTCGGGAGTCATCCGGGACCGGGACTACTGGACCAAGATGCGGCGGACCCGCGGCTGCATCGCGCAAGCGGCCGCGAAGAACCGGGCGGGGGGCGTCGCCGCCGCGGACTTCGGCAACTGTCCCGCACGGCCGAGGCTCTATTTCGCTATGCCCGGCCTCCACAGGACGTCGCGACCGAGCCGGCGATCGAACCAGCGGCCCTGCATCCACGGCCTTGCATCGGCGGGCGCGGGCCATCATGATCCGCGCCCTTTCCGGACGGGGCCAGATGAGCAGCACTCCCAATACCTTCCGGGCCGGTCCCGACGAGCGCGGGCATTTCGGTCCTTATGGCGGCCGCTACGTCGCCGAGACGCTGATGCCGCTGATCCTCGAGGTCGAGAGCGCCTACACGGCGGCCAAGGCCGATCCCGCCTTCAAGGCGGAGATGGACCATTACCTCGCCCACTATGTCGGCCGGCCGAGCCCGCTCTACTTCGCCGAGCGGCTGTCGAACGAGCTCGGCGGCGCCCGGGTCTATTTCAAGCGCGACGAGCTCAACCACACCGGCGCGCACAAGATCAACAACTGCCTCGGCCAGGTGATGCTGGCCCGGCGCATGGGCAAGAAGCGCGTCATCGCGGAGACCGGGGCCGGCCAGCACGGGGTCGCCACGGCGACCGTCTGCGCGCTCTTCGGCCTGCCCTGCACCGTCTACATGGGCGAGACCGACATCGCCCGCCAGAAGCCCAACGTCTTCCGCATGCGCCTGCTCGGCGCCGACGTCGTGCCCGTGTCGTCCGGCACCGGCACGCTCAAGGACGCGATGAACGACGCGCTGCGCGCCTGGGTCGCCAACGTGGCCGACACCTTCTACTGCATCGGCACGGTCGCGGGCCCGCACCCCTATCCGGCGATGGTACGCGACTTCCAGTCGGTGATCGGCGACGAGGTCCGCGCGCAGATGATGGCGGCCGAGGGCCGGCTGCCCGACACGCTGGTCGCCTGCATCGGCGGCGGGTCGAACGCCATGGGTCTCTTCTATCCCTTCCTCGACGACCCCTCGGTCGCCATGGTCGCCGTCGAGGCGGCGGGGCACGGCATCGAATCCGGCAAGCACGCGGCCTCGCTGACCGGCGGGCGGCTGGGCGTGCTGCACGGCAACGCCACCTACCTGCTGCAGGATGCGGACGGCCAGATCGTGGACGCCCATTCGATCTCCGCCGGGCTCGACTATCCCGGCATCGGGCCGGAGCACGCCTGGCTGCACGACATGAAGCGGGTGACCTACGTCTCGGCCACCGACGCGGAAGCGCTCGACTCCTTCAAGTTCTGCGCGCGGCTGGAGGGCATCCTGCCGGCGCTGGAACCGGCGCACGCCCTGGCACAGGTGCGCAAGATGGCCCCCGGCCTGCCGAAGGACCATCTTCTCGTCATGAACATGTGCGGCCGCGGCGACAAGGACGTCTTCGCTGTCGCCGAGGCCCTGGGGATGGACATCTGATGGCGATCGGCGAAGGACGCATCGAGCGCCGCTTCGCGGCGCTCCGTGCGGTCGGGCGCAGCGGGCTCGTCACCTTCATCACGGCGGGCGACCCCGACGCCACCGCTTCCGCGGCCATCCTGGCGGCGCTGCCGGCGGCCGGGGCCGACCTGATCGAGCTCGGGATGCCCTTCTCGGACCCGATGGCCGACGGCCCGGCGATCCAGGCCGGCAGCCTGCGCGCGCTCCGGGCCGGCCAGACCCAGCACCGCACGCTGGCCATGGTGCGCGATTTCCGGCGCAAGGACAGGGCCACGCCGATCGTCCTGATGGGCTACTTCAACCCGATCCTGCAGTACGGCGTCGAGCGCTTCTGCGTCGATGCCGCCGCGGCCGGGGTCGACGGGCTCATCGTGGTCGACCTGCCGCCCGAGGAGGCCGAGCCGCTGGCCGGGCCGGCCGCCGCGAACGGCCTCGACCTCATCCGCCTCGTCGCGCCGACGACGCCCGACGGGCGCCTGCCCAAGGTGCTGGATGGGGCGAGCGGCTTCGTCTACGCGGTCGCCGTCACCGGGACGACCGGCAGCACGTCGGCGCCGGAGGAGGAGGTGCGCCAGCTCGTCGCGCGCGTGCGCCGCTGCACCGACCTGCCGATCGTCGTCGGCTTCGGCATCAGGACGCCCGCCCAGGCGGGTGCGGTGGCCAAGGTCGCGGACGGGGCAGCGGTCGGCACGGCGATCGTGCAGCGCGTCGCCGACGGTGTCGCCGCCGACGGCGGGGTGCTGCCCGACCTGCCCGACCGCATCGCCACCTTCGTCGGCGAGCTGGCTTCGGGGATGCGGAACGCGCGATGAACTGGCTGACGAATTTCGTCCGCCCCAAGATCCGGGCGCTCGTCCGCAAGCCGGACGTGCCGGAGAACCTCTGGCACAAATGCCCCGCCTGCGGGCAGATGATCTTCCACCGCGAGCTCGAGGTGAACCTCCACGTCTGCCACCATTGCGGCCACCACCTGCGCATCGGCGCCCGGCGGCGGTTCGCGATGTTGTTCGACGAGGGCGTGTTCCACGAGATCGAGCTGCCGAAGACGGTGCCGGACCCGCTGAAGTTCCGCGACGTCAAGCGCTACTCCGACCGGCTGCGCGAAGCGCAGGGCCGCCACGACGCGGACGATGCGATCAAGGTCGCCCATGGCCGCATGGGTGGGGGCAACGTCGTCGTCGCCTGCTTCGAGTTCGACTTCATGGGCGGCTCGATGGGCGTCGCCGTCGGCGAGGGCCTGCTGGCCGCGGCGCGCCTGGCGGTGCTGCAGCAGGCGCCGCTCGTCGTCGTGCCCGCCTCGGGCGGGGCGCGCATGCAGGAGGGCATCCTCTCGCTGATGCAGATGGCGCGCACGACCATCGCCATCGAGGAGGTCAGGCAGGCGGGGCTGCCCTACATCGTCGTGCTGGCGGATCCGACGACGGGCGGCGTCACCGCGTCCTTCGCCATGCTGGGCGACGTCGCGATCGCCGAGCCGGGAGCGGTCATCGGCTTCGCCGGCGCACGCGTCATCGAGGAGACGATCCGCGAGAAGCTGCCGGAAGGCTTCCAGCGCGCCGAGTACCTGCTGGAGCACGGCATGGTCGACATGGTGGTGCCGCGGCGCGAGCTGCGGCAGACCCTGATCCGGCTGCTCGACCTGCTGCACCGGCGCTCGCCACCGGCCGAGGTGCTGCCGCCGCAGCCGGCCATCGCCGATCAGAGCGCGCCGCCGGCGATCGAGGAGCAGCGCCCTTCGGAAGCCTGAGGAGCGGCAGATGAGCGTGGATGCCGGCGTCGATGCGTTCATCGCGCGCACCGCGGCCCTGCACCCGCGCGTCATCGACCTGTCGCTCGGCCGTATCCGCCGCCTGCTCGACGACCTGGGCCGCCCGCAGGACGCGCTGCCGCCCGTCTTCCACGTCGCCGGCACCAACGGCAAGGGCTCGACCTGCGCCTATCTGCGCGCCGCGCTGGAGGCGTCGGGCCGGCGGGTCCACGTCTTCACCTCGCCGCATCTCGTGCGCTTCAACGAACGCATCCGCCTGGCGGGCGAGCTGATCGGCGACGACGCGCTGGTCGCGCTCCTGGACGAGGTCGAGCGGGTCAATGCCGGCGAGCCCATCACCTTCTTCGAGCTGGTGGGGGCGGCCGCCTTCCTCGCCTTTGCCCGCATACCGGCCGACGCCCTGGTGCTGGAGGTCGGCATGGGCGGTCGACTCGACGCGACCAACGTCGTGGCGCGGCCGGCCGCCACCGTCATTACCCCCGTCTCGCTCGACCACATGGCCTTCCTCGGCGACACCGTCGCCGCGATCGCGCGCGAGAAGGCGGGCATCCTCAAGCCGGGCGCCCCGGCGGTGATCGGCCCGCAGGCGCCCGAGGCGGCCGCGGTGATCGCCCGGCAGGCGCGGGCCGTCGGCGCGCCGTTGCTGCGCGCCGGCGAGGAATGGACCATCGCCGAGACGGCGACCGGTCTGCGCTACGAGGGGCCGCGCTGGCAGCTCGACCTGCCGTTTCCCGCCTTGCCGGGCCGCCACCAGCACGGCAATGCGGGCGGTGCGGTCGCGGCGCTCGAAGCGTTCGACCTCGGCATGGACCCGGCGGCGTTGGCGGCCGGCCTGACCCGGGTGGAGTGGCCGGCCCGGCTGCAGCGCCTGACGCGGGGGCCGCTCGCCCGGATGCTGCCGCCGGGCGGCGAGCTGTGGCTGGACGGCGGCCACAACGCCGCCTGCGCCGAGGCGGTCGCGGCTGCGGTCGCCGACTGGCCGCCGATGCCGCTGCACCTCGTCTTCGCGATGCTCGACAACCGCGATCCCCGCGCCTTCTTGGCGCCGCTGGCGTCGCTGGTGACCTCCGTCTCGACCGTCGCGATCCCGGGCGAGCACAAGAGCTGGAGCACCGAGGCGCTGGTCGAGGCCGCAGCGGCCGAAGGTCTCCCGGCCGCCGGGTTCGCCGACGTCGACGCGGCCGTGCGCTCGATCGCGTCGGCCGGCGGCGCCCCGCCCCGCATCCTCGTGTGCGGCTCGCTCTACCTCGCCGGGCTCGTCCTGGCCCGCAACGGCTGAGGCCGGTCAGTCGTCGACCAGCCCCATCCGGTCCAGCGCGAAGCCGAGGCCGATCGTCTGTTCGATCAACCGGGCGACGGTCTGCTCGTCCGCCGACTCGTCGGCGTCGATCAGCGCACGCCAGTGGTCGAAGTTCATCGGGACGACGACTTTGGGCCGACCGACGTCGAGGCCCAGCCGCGTCCGCTCGCGCTGCCGGCGCGACTTGCTCACGCCCTCCCAGAAGCAGCGTCGCCGCAGCCAGCGCAGATTGAGCCGGTCGGCGTGGATGTGGTGCCGGATGCGCGCCGCGGGCTCGAACCAGACGCCGCCGCCCTGCTCGCGGATGACCTCGTAGACCATGTTCTCGCCCGAGAGCAGTGCGCCTTTCCCTTCGCGGCGCCCCAGCGCGACGGGGAAGCCGCCGAGCGCCCGCAGCGCGCGGCATTCGACCACGCAGTTGCCTTCGAATATCCACTCGTTCTCGGTGATGAGGCGCGGCGCGCCGGGGATCACCATGCCGGCGGAGAAGAGCGACAGCATCCAGTCGGCCAGCCATGGGGGCCGTGGCGCCCCCCATATCGGATCGATATCCCCACCGACCACCTTCGGCCGCGGGCGGATGCGGAAGAACGGCGTCAGCAGGCGGGCCAGCCAGCCCGGGCGGGCCGTCGCGTCGTCGTCGATGAAGGCGATCAGTGGCGATGCGGCGAGCGCCAGCGCCCGGTTGCGCGCGGCCGAGACGCCGATTTCCGGCTCATGGGCATATACGACGCGCGGGTCGGCGGCGCGGTGGCGATCGACGACGGCGGGGGTGTCGTCCGCCGACGCATTGTCAACCACCACGATCGCGATGCCGTCGCCGGTCGGCAACGTCTGCTCACGGACCGAGGCGATGCACTCGTCGAGCAGCGCCGCGCGATTGCGCGTGCAGATGGCGACGGTGACGAGCGGGCCGTCCATCGACGGTCCGCCTCGTCGTTGTCGGGTGGCGAGGGGCCGTCAGATGACCGATTCGACCCACTCGTAGAGCTTCTGCTTCGGCAGGGCGCCGATCTTCTGGGCGGCGACCTGGCCGTCCTTGAACAGCATCAGCGTCGGGATCCCGCGCACCCCGTACTTGCGCGGCGTCGCCGGGTTCTCGTCGATGTTGAGCTTGGCCACGGTCACCCGGCCCTGCAGCTCGGTCGAGAGATCCTCGAGGAAGGGGCCGATCGCCTTGCACGGGCCGCACCACTCGGCCCAGAAGTCGACGAGGACCGGGCCGCTGGCCCGCAGCACGCTCGTCTCGAAGGTGTCGTCGCTGACGCTCGTCGTGGTCATGAATTGCTCCCGGAGGGCGCCCGCGGAGCCGCGGGCCAAGGTCGACCCGGAAATTAGGGGAGCCGCGAGAGCAGGGTCAAGGCACCGCTCCCGGCGGCATCGCCGCCGCCAGGGCGGCGTCCGATAGCCACATCAGCCGCGGGCCGTCGGTCCACAAGAGCGCGCAGCGCACCGGGCGGCCGGGGTAGATGCGGGCGATCGCGGCGCGATAGGCCGCCATCTGGCGCAGGTAGGCGGGTGGCACCCCGGCCTCGACCACGGGCGGCGGGCGGTTGGTCTTGTAGTCGAGGATGACGACCGCATCGGCCGTCACCACCAGCCGGTCGATCGTGCCGGAGATCGCGTCGGTGCCGATGCGGCCGACGATCGGCACCTCGGCGAGGCCCGGCGCGGCGAACAGGGCAGCGGCTTCGGGCGCCGCCAGCACGGCCAGCGTCTCGGCCGTCCATGCTGCCTGCGTCGCCCCGTCGATGCCGTGGGCCGGCAATGCCAGGAATTGCCGGCAGGCCGCCTCCCGCCGCTCGGGCGGCAGGTCGGGCAGCGTCTGCAGCAGGCGGTGGATGAGGTTGCCGCGGCGGAAGGCGAGGCCGCCATCGTCGCCGACCGGCGAGCGCGGCGCCGGTGCCTCCTCGACCGGGCGGGATGGCACCAGCGGCCGGCTCGGGGTCGGCTCCGCCGGCGCGGGTGCCGTCAGCCAGGCCGGCTCCGCACCCGTGCGCTCCGCCGGCGTGGCCCGCTCCTCCGGCCGGGGCTCGCCCGGATCGTCGTAGCACAGCACGCTGCCCTCGCCATCCTCGGCCGGGACGCTCTCGCCGAGGCCGGCCCGGTCGAAGGCGCTCGCGACCAGCGCATGCCAGTTGTCCCCGGGCGGTGCCTTGGGGCCGCGCCAGCCGCAGACAATCAGGCGATCCTCCGCACGGGTCATGGCGACATAGAGCAGGCGGCGGTATTCCTCGGCGGCGCGCCGCCTGGCCTCGGCGCGCAGACCGGTGCAGAACGCGTCGTCGAACTCGACCCGGGGCGGCCAGAGCACGACGTCCGTCCCGTCGGGCGCCGCGCCCCAGAGCAGCGCCGGACCGCGCGTCGGAACCTGCGCGGTGTCGGGCAGGAAGACGATCGGCGCCTGCAGCCCCTTGGCGCCGTGGACCGTCATCACCCGGACCGCATCGGCGCCGCTCTCGACCTCGCGCTTGACCTCGGCCGCCTGGACGTCGAGCCAGTGGACGAAGCCCTGCAGGCTCGGCGCATGCGAGCGGGCATGGAGCTGCGCCAGGGAAAGCAGCTCGTCGATCGGGTCCGCGGCATCGGGGCCCAGGCGACCCAGCAGGCGCCGCCGCCCGCCCCGCGGCCCCAGCGTCTCGGCCAGGAAGTCGAAGGGCGTCGCGGTGTCGGCGCGGTCGCGGCGCTCCGCCATGTAGTCGTGCGCCGCCCGGAAGTCCGGACGCTCGTCCCGGCGGCGGACCAGGGCGGTCCACAGCCTGGTCCGGCCGCGTCCGGCTGCGAGCGCCAGCAACGCCTCCTCGTCGAGGCCGACCAGCGGGCTCTTCAGCAGCGCGGCGAGGTTGAGGTCGTCCTCCGGCAGCAGGACGAAGCGCAGGAGGGCGAGCAGGTCCATGACGGCGATCTGCTCGGTCAGGACCATGCGGTCGATGCCGGCCACCGGCACGCCCTCGGTCTTCAGCGCGCGGACCATCAGCGCGGCGAAGGCGGCGCGCCGGCGCACCAGGATCATCACGTCGCCGGCCCGGATCGGTCGCTGCCCGCGTCCGATGGGCGCGCGCGCGGCGATCCATCGGGCGATCGTCCGCGCGATGCGCCGCGCCAGGGCGGCCACGGGCGCGACGACGCGGCGCTGGTCCACGGGCGGGTCCCACAGCGCGCCGTCGTCGCCGTCCTCGACCGGTGCCGCCAGCGGCCACAGCTCGACCCGCCCGGGCACGCCCGTGCGGCTCACCCGATGCTCCAGCACCGCCTGGTCGCCG
>JBFWXJ010000052.1:0-3004 GCA_050187535.1 Alphaproteobacteria bacterium
AGCGTGCCGGCGGCGATGCTGCGGAGCCTCGCCGGCTGAAGAAGCGGCGGGAGGGCAGCCTTGAGCGAACGCGAGCCCGAGCGGATCCAGTATCTCAACTTCAACCAGCTCCGCTCGTTCTACGCGGTCGCGCAGCATCTGAGCTTCACCCGCGCGGCCCAGGCGCTCAACGTCGGGCAGCCGACCGTCACCACCCAGGTCAAGGCGCTGGAGGACTACTACCGGGTCGAGCTGTTCCAGCGCCTGCCGGGAGGTGTCGCGCTGTCGGAGAGCGGCGCAGCGCTGCTGGCGCTGGCGCGCCGCATATTCCAGCTCGAGGAGGAGGCGATCGGCCTGCTCGAGAGCCTCGGCGGTGGCGTCGTCGGCACGCTGCGCGTCGGGTCGGTCGGCCCGTTCTTCGTGATGAAGCTGCTGGCGGCCCTGCGCGCGACCCATCCGCGCCTGGCGCTGACGCTGCGCACCGGCAACTCCGAGGCGATCCTGAACGACGTGCTGGAGGGACGCCTTGACGTCGGCGTGGTCGGCGATGCGGCGGATGACTCCCGCCTGGATGCCGTCCCGCTGCAGCGTCAGGCGGTGATCGTCTTCGTCGCCCGGCGCCATCGCTGGGCACGGCGCAGCGCGATCGCCCTGGCGGAGCTCGACGGCGAGCCCCTGGTGATGCGCGAGCCGGGGTCGCGCACGCGCGAAGTGTTCGAGCGCGCGCTGCGCACCGCGCGGGTGAAGCCGAACATCGTGCTGGAAGTCCCGCGCGAAGCCGTCCGCGAGGCGGTCGCCGAAGGGCTCGGCGTCGGCATCCTGTCGGAGGCGGAGTTCACACCGGACCCGCGCCTGCGCGCCCTCCGGCTGGCCGACGCGGACGCGGCCACCGAGGCCTTCGCGGTCTGCCTCCAGAGCCGCCGCAACGTCCGTCCGATCGCCGGATTCATGGCCCTCGCCACGTCCTACGCGGAGCTCTCGCAGGGGTGAGCCCGGCGCGCTCCCGGCGAATGGAGCGCATCGCTTTTATGAATTTGCGGGCTTCCGCCGGCCCGCGCGACGTTCCCCGGATGCGGCCCCCAGAGGCCGCCCGGGAGGAGATCGGCCCTTGAAGAAACGCATCATCGCGCTCGCCTGCGCCGGCGCACTGGCGCTGACCGCACCGGCGCGCGCCGCGACGGAGATCCAGTGGTGGCACGGCCTCGCGGGGGCGCTCGGCGACTGGATCGACGACCTCGCCAAGGGCTTCAACGACAGCCAGCGCGACTATCGCGTGGTGCCGACCTTCAAGGGCGGCTACGCGGAATCGATCACCGCGGCGATCGCCGGATTCCGTACCAAGACCCAGCCGCACATCCTGCTGGTGCCGACCTATGCGACGGCGCAGTTCATGGCCGCGCGCGGCGCCACCGTGCCCGTCCACGAGCTCGTCGCGCGCGTCGGCGCGAAGTTTGACGAGTCGATCTACCTGAAAGGCGTCGTCGGCTACTACGCCGACCCGCAGGGACGGATGCTGTCGCTGCCGTTCAACTCGTCAACGCCGGTCATGTACTACAACAAGGACGTCTTCGCGCGCGCCGGGCTCGATCCCGAGCGCCCGCCGAAGACGTGGCCGGAGTTCGAGGAAGTCGCGCGCAAGCTCGCTGCCGCCGGCTCGCGCTGCGCCTTCACCCTCTCCTGGCAGGAGTGGATCTTCCTCGAGAACGTCTCGGCCTGGCACAACTGGCCGGTCGCGACGAAGGCCAACGGCTATGGCGGCCTCGACACCGAGCTGAAGCTGGCCGAGCCGCTCCAGGTGCATCATCTCGCCTGGGCGAAGCGGATGCTCGACCAGGGCCTGTTCAAATATGGCGGGCGCGGCAACAACGCCCAGGCGCTGTTCACCACCGGGCAATGCGCCGTCATGTTCAACTCGTCCGCCGGCTATGCCGGGGTGAAGAAGGAGGCCGCGTTCTCCTTCGGCATCGCCATGCTCCCCTACTGGCCGCAGTTCGCGCGCGGGCCGAATGGCGGACCGCAGAACACCATCATCGGCGGCGCCAGCCTGTGGGCCTTGGCCGGCCATGACCCCGCCGCCTATCGCGGCATCGCCGCCTTCTTCAGCTACCTCTCCAACGCGGAGGTCCAAGCGGCCTCGCACCAGCGCACCGGCTACCTGCCGATCACCGGCGCCGCCTTCGAACTGACGCGCGCCCAAGGCTTCTACGAGAAGAACCCCGGCACGGACACGGCGATCCGCCAGCTCGACCTCAACCCGCCGACCGAGAACTCGCGCGGCATCCGCCTCGGCAACTACCTGCAGATCCAGAACGTCTGGAACGAGGAGCTGGAGGCATTGTGGGGCGGCAGCAAGACGGCCGAGCAGGCCGCCGCCGCCATGGTCCAGCGCGGCAACGTCCTCCTCAGGCAGTTCCAGGCGGACCAGCGCTGAGCCGCCGATGCTCTTCCGCGAGCGCCTGGTTCCCTACCTGCTGCTGGCGCCACAGGTCGTCGTCACCATCGTGTTCTTCCTGTGGCCCGCAGCCCAGGCGATCCACCAGTCGGTGCTGCGGGAAGACCCCTTCGGCCTGTCGCGGCGCTTCGTCTGGTTCGAGAACTTCGACCGCCTGTTCGCCGACCCCGCGTTCTGGCACTCGCTCGGCATCTCGGTCCTGTTCTCGGTCGCGGTCGCGTTCTCGGCACTCTCCGCCAGCCTGCTGCTGGCGAGTGCGGCCAACCACGCGATCCGCGGCCGGTCCTGGTACCGCATCCTGCTGATCTGGCCCTACGCCATCGCGCCGGCGATCGCGGGCGTGCTCTGGCTCTTCCTCTTCGCACCGGTCGTCGGCGTGGTGCCCCACCTGCTGCTGGAGCATCTCGGCTGGGAGTGGAACCACCGCCTCGACCGCACCGAGGCGATGGTCCTGGTCGTGGCGGCAGCGGCGTGGAAGCTGATCTCCTACGACTTCATCTTCTTCCTCGCCGGGCTCCAGGCGATCCCGAAGTCGCTGCTCGAAGCCGCCGACATCGACGGCGCCAGCCCGAC
>JBFWXJ010000052.1:3104-21427 GCA_050187535.1 Alphaproteobacteria bacterium
GTCGCCACGATGCTCCTGAACAGCCTCGTCATGGCGGTCTGCGTCGCGGTCGGGAAGATCGCCATCTCGATCCTCTCGGCCTTCGCCATCGTCTATTTCCGCTTTCCCGGTCGGATGGCGTTCTTCTGGCTGATCTTCGTCACGCTGATGCTGCCGGCGGAGGTCCGCATCCTGCCGACCTTCCAGGTCATCGCCGACCTGGGGATGCTCGATTCGTATGGCGGGCTCATCGTGCCTTTGCTGGCGTCGGCGACCGCGACCTTCCTCTTCCGGCAGTTCTTCCTGACGGTGCCCAAGGAGCTGGTGGAGGCCGCCCGCATCGACGGCGCCGGCCCGCTGCGCTTCCTGTGGAGCATCCTCCTGCCGCTCTCGGCGACCAACATCGCCGCGCTCTTCGTCGTGCTCTTCATCTATGGCTGGAACCAGTACCTCTGGCCGCTCCTCGTCACCAAGGAGCTGGAGACGATCGTGGTGGGCGTCTATCGCCTGCTCGCGGTCGGCGACGATTCGATCGACTGGCCGGTGGTCATGGCGACGGCGATCCTGGCGATGCTCCCACCCGTCTTCGTCGTCATCGCCATGCAACGCTGGTTCGTCAAAGGCCTCGTAGACAGCGAGAAATGAGGGACGGCGGCCGATGACACGACGACGCAACGTGCTTCTCGTCACCGTCGACCAGTGGCGCGGCGACTTCCTGCCCTGGGCGCGCACGCCCTTCCTGAAGGTGCCCGCGATCTCCGCGCTCGCGGCCGAGGCGATGGTGTTCAACCGGCATTACACGGTCACGACGCCCTGCGGCCCGGCGCGCGCGAGCCTGCTGACCGGCCTCTACGCGATGAACCACCGCGCCGTGCAGAACACGGTGCCGCTCGACGCCCGTCACACCAATCTCGCCAAGGAGGTGCGCCGGCGCGGCTACGACCCGGTGATCGTCGGCTACACGACGACGACGCCGGACCCGCGGACGACGGGCCCCGACGATCCGCGCTTCAAGATCCTCGGCGACGTCATGGACGGCTTCCGCCCGCTCGCCAATCTCGATCCCTACCCGGCGATGCACGAGTATTTCCGGTGGGTCGCGGGCAAGGGCTTCGCGCCGCCCGCCGATCCGCACGACATCTGGCTGCCCGCCGACGGGCCGCCGGGGCCGACCGCGGCGCCGGCCCGCATCCCGGCGGAGCTGTGGGACACCGCGTGGATGACGGACGCCGCCCTCGGGTACCTCGCATCGGTCGGCTCGGCGCCGTGGTTCCTGCATCTCTGCTACTGGCGGCCGCATCAGCCGTTCGTGGCGCCGGAGCCATGGAACACGGCCTATGCGGCAGCCGACATGCCGGCGCCGGTGCGCACCGCCGATCCGGCCGCCGAGGCGGCGCGCCATCCGCTGCTGCGCTTCTATGTCGAGAACACGAAGGCCGGCGGCTATTTCCACCGCGCCGAGGGGCCGGCGTCCGCGATCGACGAAGCCGGGGTGCGGCAGGCGCGCGCCACCTATTGCGGCCTGATGTCGGAGGTCGACGCCCAGCTCGGCCGCGTCCTCGACTTCCTGAAGGCGAGCGGACAGTGGGACGACACGCTGGTCGTGCTGACCAGCGACCACGGCGAGATGCTGGGCGACCACTGGCTGTTCGGCAAGGCCGGCTGGTTCGATCCCGTGTTCCGCGTTCCCCTCGTGATGCGGCTGCCCGGGCACGCCGGTCGCTGCGACGCCTTCACCGAGAGCGTCGACATCCTGCCGACCGTCCTCGACTGGATCGGGGCGCCGGCGCCACGGGCCTGCGACGGACGGACGCTGCTGCCGCTCTGCCGCGGCGACACTCCGGCCGACTGGCGCACGGAGGCGCATTTCGAGTTCGACTTCCGCGACCTCTGGCACGTCCGGCCGGAGAGCGCGCTCGGCGTGCGAATGGACGCGGCCTGCCTCGCCGGCGTCCGCGGTCGGCGTTTCAAGTACGTGCACTTCCCGACGCTGCCGCCGCTCCTCTTCGATCTCGCCGAGGACCCGTTCGAGACGGTCGACCTGTCGGGCGACGCGGCGGCGCTGCCGCATCTGCTCGACGGCGCCCGTCGGATGCTGAACTGGCGGCTGGAGCACGCCGAGCGGACCCTGACCGGCTACCGTGCGACGCCCACGGGCCTGGAGACGAGAGCATGAGCGACGAGCAGGCCTGGACACCCGTCGCCCGCGTCGGCGACGTGCCGGAGAACGACGCGATCGAGGTCATCGTCGACGGACGATGCCTGGCGGTCTTCAATCTCGGCGGCCGCATCTGCGCGACCGCCGGCATCTGCACCCACGCCCACGCCCGGCTCGCCGAGGGCTATCTCGACGGCGAGATCGTCGAGTGCCCGCTGCACCAGGGCCTGTTCCACGTGCCGACCGGCAAGGCGGTAGGCGCCCCGGCGACGCGCGATCTGGAGACGTTCGCGGTAAGGATCACGGACGGGAAGATCCTGGTGCGGCTGGCGGGCTGACTTCCCGCGCCCTCCCCGGGCGCACCTCGTGGCTCTGGCTCCCTCGCCCGGTGATGGGTAAGAGCCTCCGATGACCGATCTCACCGCCATCGCCGAGCGGTTCCGCCCCCATGAACGGCTCGCCGCCCATCTTCTCGGGCGCCTGCCGTCGCACGACGACGGGGCGCACGGCCCGGCGCATCTGCTGCGGGTCTGGAACCTGGTGCGCCGGATTCAGCCGTCGGAGGGTGGCGACACCGAGATCCTGGCGGCGGCCACCCTTCTGCACGACGCGGTCGCCGTCGAGAAGGATGCGCCCGATCGCGCGGATGCCTCGCGGCGCGCAGCCGCCGTGGCGACCGCGACCCTCCGCGAAATGGGCTGGCCCACCGACCGGGCGGAGCGTGTCGCCCACGCGGTCGCTGCGCACAGCTTCTCCGCCGGAATCGTGGCCGAGACGCTGGAAGCGCGCATCCTGCAGGATGCCGACCGACTGGACGCGATGGGCGCGGTCGGAATCGCCCGCTGCTTCTACACGGCCGGGCGCCTGCGCTCGTCGCTGCATGACGTCGCCGACCCCGGCGGCGCGGACCGGCCGCTCGACGACCGGCGCTTCGCGTTGGACCACTTCGCGACGAAGCTGCTCGCCCTCGCCGATCGTCTGACGACGGAGACGGGCCGGCAATTGGGTGTCGAGCGCCACGCCGCGATGCAGGCGTTCGTCGCGCGCTTCCTGGGCGAGCTGGAGTAGCGGCGAGCGCAATTGCGGACAGGGGCACGCCGCTTGCGATAAAGCTTCGCCCGAGCGATCCCCGCACCCTCGCGCGAGCCACCGCCCTTGCTCCTCTCCGTCCGCAACCTGACCGTCCAGTTCGTCTCCGAATCCCGCACCGTGACCGCCGTCGACCGCATCGGCTTCGACGTCGCGGCGGGCGAGGTGCTGGGGATCGTCGGCGAGTCCGGCTCGGGCAAGAGCGTGACGGCGCTGGCCCTCCTGCGCCTGCTGCCGTCGCCGCCCGCGCGCATCGCGGCCGGCCGGGCGCTCTTCGAGGGCGAGGACCTGCTGGCCCTGCCGCCGGACCGGCTGCGCCATGTCCGCGGCAACCGCATCGCCATGATCTTCCAGGACCCCATGACGTCGCTCAACCCGCTGCTGACGATCGGCGGGCACGTCATGGAGCCCCTGCGGCTGCACCAGGGCCTCTCGGGCGAGGCGGCGCGGCGCAAGGCGATCGAGCTGCTGGACCGCGTGCGCATCCCCTCGGCCGCGCGCCGGCTCGGCGACTATCCGCACCAGATCTCGGGCGGCATGCGCCAGCGCGTGATGATCGCGGCGGCACTCGCCTGCGACCCCAGGCTGCTGATCGCCGACGAGCCGACGACGGCGCTCGACGTCACCATCCAGGCACAGATCCTGGCGATCCTCGACGATCTCAGGCGCGAGAACGGGATGGCGGTCATCCTCATCACCCACGACCTCGGCGTGATCGCCGAGAGCGCCGACCGGGTCGCCGTCATGTATGCCGGCCGCATCGTCGAGGAGGCGCCGGTCGAGCGCCTGTTCGCGCGGCCGCGCCACCCCTACACCGAGGGGCTGATGCGCTCGATCCCGCGCGCCGACCGCGACCTCGAGCGGCTGGAGGCGATCGGCGGCATGGTGCCGCCGCTCGACGCCCTGCCGACCGGTTGCCGCTTCCATCCGCGCTGCGGGAAGGCACTGCCGGAGTGCGCGGCCGCGGCACCCGACCTGGTCGCGGTCGAGGACGGCCACCGCACGGCCTGCATCCGCGAACACGGCCTCGTCGCGGTGCCGGCATGACCGCCACACCGCTCGTCACCGCCACCGGGCTGGTGAAGCACTTCAAGCTGGGCGGGCGCCTCTTCGCGCAAGGCGCGACCTTGCGCGCGGTCGACGGCGTCGACCTCGCGGTCGGGCGCGGCGAGACGCAAGGGCTGGTCGGCGAGAGCGGCTGCGGCAAGTCGACGACCGCGCGCCTGCTGCTGCGCCTGATCGAGCCGACGGCGGGGCGCATCGTCTTCGACGGTACCGACGTGACGGCGCTGGACCGAAGGGGGCTGAAGGCGGCGCGCCGACAGTTCCAGATGATCTTCCAGGACCCGTTCGCCTCGCTCGACCCGCGCATGACCGTGCGCCAGATCATCGGCGAGCCCCTGTGGCTAGCCGGCGTCGGCCGGGCCGAGCGCCGCGCCCGGGTCGATGCGCTGATGGAGAAGGTCGGGCTGGCCGCCGCCGTCGCCGAGCGCTACCCGCACGAGTTCTCCGGCGGCCAGCGCCAGCGCATCGGCATCGCCCGCGCGCTCGCCGTCAACCCGAAGCTGGTGGTCTGCGACGAGCCGGTATCGGCACTCGACGTCTCCATCCAGGCGCAGGTCATCAACCTGCTGAAGGATCTGCAGGCGGAGCTCGGCCTCTCCTACCTCTTCGTCTCGCACGACCTGTCGGTCGTCCGGCACATCGCCGACCGGGTCGCGGTCATGTTCCTCGGCAAGATCGTCGAGCAGGGCGACAAGCGGCGCATCTACGCCCGCCCGCTGCACCCCTACACGCAGGCGCTGCTGGCCGCCGCCCCGGTGCCCGACCCGACCCGCCGGCGGCAGCGCACCCTCATCTCGGGCGAGGTGCCGAGTGCGGCCGCCGTGCCCACGGGCTGCCGCTTCCACACGCGCTGCCCCGCCGCGACCGAGCGCTGCCGTGTCGAGGAGCCGGCGGACCGCGAGGTCGACGGCCGGCAGGTCGCCTGCCATCTCGCCTAGTGCCGCCCCAGGGAAGGAAACTCCGGTGACGACGCCGCGGAAGAACGAACAGGGTTTCGCGACCCGCGCGATCCATCACGCCTACGATCCGCAGGACCATCACGGCGCCGTCGCGCCGCCGGTCTACTTCACCTCGACCTATGCGTTCGCGAGCGTCGCCGACAACGAGGCGGCCGCGGCCCGGGGCGGCATCACCTACGCCCGCGAGTACAACCCGACCACCGCCATCCTGGAAGCCCGTCTCGCCAACCTGGAAGGCGCGGAGGCCGGCCTGGCGCTCGCCAGCGGCATGGCCGCCGTCGGCACCCTCATGCTGACGCAGCTCTCCCAGGGCGACGAGGTGATCGTCCACCGGACGCTCTACTCGAACACCGTGGCACTGATGGATTCCGGCCTGCCGCGCTTCGGCATCAAGGTCGTCCCGGTCGACCTGACCGATCCCGCCGCGCTGGATCCCGCGATCACGCCGCGCACGAAGCTCGTCTACTTCGAGACGCCGATCAATCCGCTGGGGTCGGTGCTGGACATCGCGGCGATCGCCGGGCGCGCCCATGCGGCGGGCCTGACCGTCGCCGTCGACAGCACGTTCGCGTCCCCCGCGCTGCAACGCCCGATCGAGCACGGCGCGGACATCGTGATCCATTCGCTGACCAAGTACATCAGCGGCCATGGCGACATCCTCGGCGGCGCCATCGTCGGGCCCGCCAAGGCCATCCAGCACATGAACAGCCACGGGCTGCGCTACCTGACGGGCGCCACGATGTCGCCGATGACGGCCGCCCTCGTCATGCGCGGCCTCAAGACGCTCGGCCTGCGCATGGAGCGGCACGGCAGCAGTGCCTTCGCCATCGCCCGCATGCTGGAGCGCCACCCCGCGGTACGCTGGGTCAGCTATCCCCAGCTCGCCTCCCACCCCGGCCATGCGATCGCCGGCCGCCAGATGTCCGGCGGCTCGGGGATGCTGTCCTTCGGGCTGCATGCGGGCTTCGAGGGCGCCCGGCGCTTCATGGACGGCCTCTCGCTCTTCGGCCGCGCCGTGAGCCTCGGGGATGCCGAATCCCTCATCATGCATCCCGGCAGCCTGACCCGCGCCCGCCAGGCGCTGCGCCCGGAGGCCCGCCTCGCCGACGGCGTCGGCGAGGACCTGATCCGCGTCTCGGTCGGGCTGGAGGATACGGACGACCTGCTCGACGACCTGCGCAACGCGCTGGCCGGCGTGTGATCGCTCAGCGGCCGCCGCGGGACTTGGGGTCGAGGTACTCGCGCAGGCCGTTGCCGAAGAAGTTGATCCCCGACACCACGAGGATGATGAAGAGGCCGGAGAGGTTGGCGATCCAGGGCGCCACCAGCAAGCGGTCGCGGCCCTCGGCCAGCATGTTGCCCCAGGTCGGTGTCGGCGGCGGCAGGCCGAGGCCGAGGAAGCTGAGGGCGCTCTCCGCCAGGATCATGTGGGCGACCTGCAGCGTCGAGACGACGACGAGGACGGGCACGATCTGCGGCAGGATGTGGCGGGTCATGATGTAGAGGTCGCCGCCGCCGCTGGCGACCGCCGCCTCGATGAACGGCCGCTCGCGCCACGAGCGCACCAGCCCGAAGACGATGCGGACATAGACGCTCCAGCCCGAGACGCCGAGAACGATCACGAGATTGAAGAGGCCGCCGCCGAACACGGCGACGATGACGATCGCCAGCAGGATATCGGGCAGCGCCTGGTAGGCGTCGGCGAACCGCATGATGATCTGCTCGGCACGGCCGCCGAAGTAGCCGGCGATGAGACCGAGCGTCGAGCCGATCACGCCGGCGATCGCCATGGCGCTGATGCCGACCAGGATCGAGACGCGGGTGCCCCAGATGAGGCGCGAGAGGATGTCGCGGCCGTAGTTGTCGGTGCCGAGGGGATAGCCGGCGATGGCGCGGTCGCCCCAGAAGGGCGGGCGCAGGCGGATCATGAGGTTCTGCTGGATCGGGTCGTGCGGGGCGATCCACGGCCCGAAGACGGCGAGCGTCAGCGCCGCCAGGAGGATCGCCGTGCCGATGGCGATCTTCGCCCGCCGCCCGAGGAACGGCCGGCCGAACAGGCGACGGCGGGCGCGCTCAGCCGAGGCGGATGCGGGCATCGACGGAGGCCTGGGCGAGGTCGACGAGGAGGTTGGTCACGACGATCGTCAGGCTGACGATGAAGACGGCGGCGACCACCACCGGCAGGTCGCGCTGGAAGACGCTGGCGATGATGAGGCGGCCGACGCCGGGCCAGGCGAAGATCGATTCGGTGACGACGGCCCCGCCCATCAGCCGGCCGACCTGCAGCCCGGCCACGCTGATGACCGGGTTGAGCGCGTTCGGCAGGACATGGGTGAAGAGGATGCGCGACTCCGACGCACCGCGTGCGCGCGCCGCCATGACGAAGGGGTCGCGGGCGATCTCCAGGATCGCCGTGCGCGTCACCAGCACGAAGTTCGGCAGGATGAAGGTCGCGAGCGTGACGGCGGGCAGCACGAGCTGCGCGACCGAACCGCGGCCGGAGGTCGGCAGCCAGCCCAGCTCCAGCGCGAAGAGCTGGATCAGGAGGATGCCCAGCCAGAAGCTCGGCATCGACTGACCGGCGACCGCGATCGACGAGATGACGAAGTCCGCCGGCCGGTCGACGCGCACCGCCGCCAGGATGCCGAGCCCGATGCCGACGACGATGGCGAGCGCGAAGGCGGCGGCCGCCAGCTCGATGGTGGCGCCGAGCCGCTCCAGCACCAGCGGCAATGCGGCGGCCTTGTGCTGGATCGATATGCCGAAGTCGCCGCGCACCACGTCGGCGATGAAGATCGCGAACTGCTCCCAGAGCGGCAGGTCGAGATGCATCTCGGCCCGCAGCAGCTGGATCTGGTCCTCGGTCGCCTCCGGCCCGAGGAAGATCTCGACCGGGTCGCCGGTGACCCGGACGATCACGAAGACGATCGCCAGGACCAGCAGCAGCGACACCGGCATCAGCAGCAGCCGGCGCGCGATGTAGCTCAGCACGGCGGGCGCCGGAGAGCCTCATCCTTCGACAGGCTCAGGATGAGGACCCGGGTATCGTGGAAATGGAGTGCTTCCTCGCCCTGAGCCTGTCGAAGGGCGAGGCTCTCCGACGATTGCCTCATTCCAGTTCCAGCGTCGACAGCCGCAGCAGCGAGTCCGAGGACGGCTCCCAGCCCTTGACCTTGCGGCTCTTGCCGTAGACGCGCGGCACGCCGAAGAGGAACACCGACGGCAGCTCGTCGTGCATGATCTGCATCATGCGCGCGTAGTGCGCGAGGCGCTGCTTCTCGTCGATGGTGGAGCGTGCGGCCGCGAAGAGCTTCTCGAACTCGTCGTTCTTCCAATAGGCGCGGTTCGATGCCTGGGTGTACCAGACGGTGTTGAAGTCCGCGTCGCCGACGCTGAACCAGCCGACCATGTAGATCGGCTTCAGCTCCCTGTTGCGGTCCATGCGCGTCCACACCGCGCCCTCGATCGTGTTGACGGTGACGCGCGCGCCGATGTTCTGCCACATGCCGGCGACGGCGTTGGCGATGTCGGTGTCGGAGAGATAGCGGCCGTTCTGGGTGATCAGCGTGAGGTCGAGGCCGCCCGCATGCCCCGCCTCGGCCAGCAGCTTCTTGGCCCGCGCCGGATCGAAGGCCCGCGGTTTCAGCGCCGGGTTGAAGCCGAAGGTGCCCTTGGTGACGAGCTGGCCCTGCAGGATCTCGCCGCGCCCGTCGAGCATCAGCTTGTTGATCTGCTCGCGGTCGATGGCGATGTCGAGGGCCTCGCGGACCTTCGGGTTGTCGAGCGGCGGCTCGAGCTGGTTCATCGTCATCACGAGGCTGACCGAGGACGGCACCGAGACGATCTCCAGCTCGCGCCGGCGCTGCACGCTCGGGATGAGGTCGACCGGCACCTCCTCGATGATCTGCACCTCGCCCGCGATCAGGGCGGCGACCCGGGTGGCACCCTCGGGAATCTGGCGCAGCACGAGCTTGTCGAACCTGGGCGCGCCCGCCCAGTAGTCCTTGTTCGCCTCCAGCTCGTAGGTGTCGCCCGGCACCAGCTTCACGAACTTGAACGGCCCGGTGCCGATCGGCTTCTTGGCATAGCCGTCGATGCCGACCGCCTCGCGGTAGACCTTGGGCTCGATCGGGATTTCCGACAGCCCGCGCAGCAGCACGGGATAGGGCTGCTTCGTGGTGATCGCGACCGTGTAGGGGTCGACGATGTCGACCTTCGCGATGCCGGCGATTCGCGTCTTGCGGACGTAGACGGTCTTGGGGTCGAGCACGTAGTCGAGCGTGTACTTGACGTCGGCCGCCGTCATCTCGGTGCCGTCGTGGAACTTCACGCCCCGCCGTAGGTGGAAGCGCCACTCCGTCGGGGAGACGGTCTCCCAACGCTCGGCCAGGCCCGGCTTCAGCGTGTCGTCGGCCTGGCGCTGCACCAGCCCGTCCGAGGTCAGCAGCACGAGGCTGAGCGTCGTATAGCCGCCGCCCGCCGGGCTGAGTGTGCCGGTGAAGATCGAGACGCCGACGTTCAGCGTCTTCTGCGCCGCGGCCGGAATCGCCACGCACGCCAGCGCGGCCGCCATGGCCGCCGCCCGGAATATCCGCATCGTCCCCGCTCCCCTGTTCGTTCCTGTCAGCCGGCCGCCCGGGCCTTCTTCTGCGCTTCGAGCCAGCGATCCTCGCGCGCGATCCGCGGATTGTACGGCCGCTCGAGGAAATAGGGGATGAGCGGCTGGAAATAGCCGAGCAGCCGGCGCAGCTCGCCGATCGGCTCGTCGTGCAGGTCGACGCGCACGTCGAGCAGCGCGAAGGGCTCGGCCCCGTACATGAGGATGCAGGACGAGTTCTGGCCGTCCGGCTGGCCGCCGGCCGCCCCGCCCGCCTCGATCGAGCGCATCAGGCGCTCCTCGAGCGGCTCGCCCTCGGACTTCACCATCGCCTCGGCCATCGATTCGACGACGCGCGCCGAGACGACGCCGTTGCCGATGCAGGCGAACTGCTTGCCGGTGACGTGGCCGGCCCACTTGCCGTTCTCGTCGCCGGTGAACGCCTCGGCATTGCCGTAGATGTCGACGACGGCGATCTGGCGCAGCGCGATGTAGGGATCGCTCGCCACCATGTCGGCGATGATCTTCTTCGCGTGGAAGCCCATCTCGATCAGCCGGCCGCACATCAGCGTCAGCCGCGGGTCGGCGATCGACTGCACGGAGGCGGCGGCCAGGCCCGGCTTGATGACCGGGCAGCGGTTGCCGACCGCCGGCGCCCGCGTCGCCATCGCGACGCCGAGGCGCGCGGTGATCGGGCAGCGTGCGACGGTCGTGAAGGTGTCGCCGCCCAGCATGTCCAGGGTCGCGTCGTTCATGGTCGGCCATCCTCGGTTGCCGGATCGGAAGAGGGCCGCATTCAGCGATGAAAACGTCGTCCCGATCAAGAGATCAGGACATGCTCAGGCCGCCGCCCTCCGCGCGAAGTGGCAGGCCGCCGCATGGCCGTCGGCGATGCGGCGCAGCTCGGGCATCTCCTCGCCGCAGCGCTCGGTGCCCTGCGGGCAGCGACCGAGGAAGCGGCAGGTGTTCGGATCGGGATCGATCGGGCTGCGCGGGTCGCCCGCCAGCAGGATGCGCTGGGGTGCCACCCCAGGCTCGCCGGTGGGAATCGCGGAGAGCAGCGCCGCGGTATAGGGATGGGCCGGCTGCGCGAACACGTCCGCCACCGTGCCGACCTCGACCATGCGGCCGAGATACATGACGGCGACGCGGTCGCAGATGAGCCGCACGACGTTGAGGTCGTGGGTGACGAAGAGATAGCTCATGGCGAGTTTCGCCTTGAGCTCGGCCAGCAGCTTCAGCACCACGACCTGCACCGAGACGTCGAGTGCCGAGGTCGGCTCGTCCAGCACGAGCAGGCGCGGGCGCAGCGCCACCGCGCGGGCGATGCCGACGCGCGCCTTCTGCCCGCCGGACAGTTGGTGCGGGAAGCGGGTCAGCAGCGCCTCGGGCAGGCCGACCAGCCCCGCCAGCTCGCGCACCCGCTCGCCGAGGCCGCGACGGCCGGCCGGGTCGAGGCGGCGGATCGGGTCGGCGATGCAGTCGAAGGCGGTCCAGCGCGGGTTGAGGCTCTCCGTCGGGTCCTGGAAGACCATCTGGATGCCGGCACGCAGCTTGTGGCGGGCGAAGCGCCGCGCGGCGATGGCGCCGATGTCCTCGCCCGCGAAGCGGATGCTGCCCTCGGTCGGGTCGATGAGCCGGGCGATGAGGCGCGCCAGGGTCGACTTGCCGCAGCCGCTCTCGCCGACGAGGCCGACCACCTCGCCCTCGCCGATCTTGAGGTCGACGACGTCGACCGCGTGCAGCGATCCCGCACGCTTGCCGCGCAGGCGCTCGATCGGCCCCGGCTGGCCAACCGTGAAGCGCCGGCTGAGGCCCGCGACGTCGAGGAGGGTCATGCCAGCGGCCTCGCACAGAGGACCCGGTGCGGGCCGGCCTGGGTCGCGCGCTCGGCCGGCGCCAGGGTCGGTGCCCGGCACGGGGTCTCGGCCAGCGCGCAACGCTCGACGAAGCGGCAGCCCGGCAGGTCCGAGCGGCGCAGGTCCGGCAGGCCGCCCGGGATCGAGGCCAGCGATTCGAGAGAGCGACCCGGCCGCGGCGTCGCCGCCAGCAGGCGCGCGGTATAGGGATGACGCGGGCTGCGGAAGAGCGCCTCGGTCGGCGCATCCTCGACGACATGGCCCGCATGCATGACGACGATGCGCCGGCAGTGCTCGGCCGCGAGACCCAGGTCGTGGGTGATGAGGATGGTCGCCATGCCGCGCGACCGGCCGAGCTCGCCGACCAGGTCCATGATCGCGGCCTGGGTGGTGACGTCGAGGCCGGTCGTCGGCTCGTCGGCGATCAGCAGGGCCGGCCGGCACGACAGCGCCAGCGCGATCATGACGCGCTGGCACATGCCGCCCGACAGTTCGAACGGATAGGCGTCGAGCCGACGCTTCGGGTCGGTGATTTTGACCAGCGCCAGCATCTCCATCGCCCGCTCGCGCGCCGGCCCGGGCTTGAGGTTGGCATGGCGGGCCAGCACGTCGGCGATCTGGTCGCCGACCTTGCGGATCGGGTTGAGGGCGCCGCGCGGGTTCTGGAAGATCATCGCCAGCTCGCGCCCGCGCATGTCGGCGAGCTCGCGGGGCTTGGCGGTCAGCAGGTCCATGCCGCCGAAGACGATGCTGCCTGCGGTGACGCGGCCGGCCGCGTCGAGGATGCCCATCACCGCCTGCGCGGTGACCGACTTGCCCGAGCCGCTCTCGCCGACGATGCCGAGCGTCTCGCCGCGCCGGACGGCGAACGAGACGTGCTCCAGCGCGCGCACCTCGCCGCCGCGCGTACGGAAGGCGACCGAGAGGTCGTCGACCGCGAGCAGCGGCGGGTTCTCATGCGGCGCCTCCGTCATGTCCGCCGCCGCGGGTCGATGAGGTCGCGCAGGCCGTCGCCGAGCAGGTTGAAGCAGAAGACGGCGGTCATCAGCGCGAGGCCGGGGAAGAGTGCGATCCACCACTCGCCCGACTGGATGTAGTTGGCGCCGTCGGCGACCATGATGCCCCATTCGGGCGTCGGCGGCCGGACGCCGAGGCCGATGAAGGAGAGGCCGGCGCAGTTGAGGATGGCGTAGCCGAGCGTCAGCGACACCTGGACCATCATGATCGGTAGCGTGTTCGGCAGGACGTGCAGCAGGACCACCTGCGCCTCGCCGTTGCCGCTGATGCGGGCGGCCTCGACGAAGCCGGCGTCGCGCCGGATGTTCGCCTCCGCCCGCGCGACCCGCACATACAGCGGCAGGTTCACGATGGCGGTCGCCAGCACGATGTTGCCGATGGTGTTGCCGAGTGCGGCCACGATGCCCATCGCCAGCACGAACAGCGGGAACGCCATGATCGTGTCGGAGAGGCGGCCGATGACGCGGTCGACCCAGCCGCCGAAATGGCCCGCGGCCACGCCCGCCAGCGTGCCCGTCACGAAGACCAGCGCCACCGACGCGAAGGCGATCGTGAGATCGAGCCGGGTCGCCGCGACGACGCGGCTGAAGACGTCGCGGCCGAGCTGGTCGGTGCCGAACCAGTGCGCCGCCGACGGCGGCTGCAGCGTCCGCGCGGCGTTGCTCTCCAGCGGGTCGAAGGGCACCAGCGACGGCCCCAGGATCGCCGCCACGACCAGCAGCAGGAAGAGCCCGAAGGCGAAGCCCGTGACCGGGTTCTCCGTAACGACGTGACGGAGATGGGTCAGGAAATTGGGGCCGCCCTGGCTCACGCCTCGACCTTCATGCGCGGGTCGATGACCCCGTAGAGGATGTCGATCGCGAGGTTCAGCAGGACGTAGAGGAACGCCATGGTGAGCACGAAGCCCTGCACCGGCGCGTAGTCCGAGACGATCAGCGCCTCGATCGCGTAGGAACCGATGCCGGGCCAGGAGAACACCTTCTCGACCAGCACGTTGGCGCCGAGCAGGAAGCTGAAGACCATGCCGAGCGTGGTGACGACCGGCAGCATGGCGTTGCGGAAGGCGTAGACCCAGACGATGCGCGCCGACGTCAGGCCCGACGCGCGGGCGGCACGCACGAAGTCGCTGCCGAGTGCGGCCAGCATCGCCGCGCGCGTCATGCGCGCGAGCGGCGCCAGCGCGAAGATGCCGAGCGTCAGGGCCGGCAGGACGAGCTGCGCGAAGGCCGCGCGGAAGGTCTCGCCGTCTCCCGTCAGCAGGGAGTCGATCAGGTAGAAGCCGGTGACGTGCGGCGGTGGCGAAGAGAAGACGTCGAGCCGGCCCATCGGTGCCGGCGCGATCGGGATCAGCGAGTAGAAGACGTGAACCAGCAAGAGGCCGGTGAAGAAGGTCGGCAGGCTGACGCCGGCCGTCGCCACGACGCGCGTCGCGTGGTCGATCCACGAGCCGGCGCGCACCGCCGCCAGGATGCCGAGCGGCACCGCGATCCCGACCGCGAAAAGGAGGCCGGCCAGGGTCAGCTCGGCCGAGGCCGGCAGCCGCGTCGCCAGCTCGCGCACCACCGGCAACCCGGTCGTCAGCGACAGGCCGAGATCGCCCTGCGCGAGGTCGGCGAGGTAGCCGGCGAACTGCTCCGGGATCGAGCGGTCGAGGCCGAGCTTGGCGCGGATCTCCTCGATCGCCTGCGGCGTCGCGGCCGGCCCCGCGAAATAGGCCGCGGGATCGCCCGGCAGCAGCCGGGTCAGGAGGAAGGTGACCACGACGACGCCGGCGATCGACGGCAATGCCGCGATCAGCCGGCGCCCGACGATGGTCAGCATCGCCGCACTCCCTCCCCGCTCACGCCTTCACGAGCTGGCGGTAGTCGAGCTGGCGGTGGAACCAGTAGCGATAGCCCGTCACGTTCTTCTGCATCGCGACGTGGAGGTAGGGCTGGTACAGCGGCACCCGCGGCACTTCGTCGAAGGCGATCGTGACGAACTCCTTGACCAGCGCCTCGTACTCCTTGGGGTCGGTCGCGAACCGCGCCTTGTCGATGGCCGCGTCCATCTTCGGGTTCTTGTAGGCCATCGTGTTGAACACGGCGTTCTGGCCGTGATAGGCCCAGAAGAAGAAGTAGTCGGGGAAGTTGAGCCAGCCGCCGAAGGTGTTGGTGAGCAGCGGCAACTGCTTCTTCAGCAGCTCGTTGCGCCAGTTGGCGCCGGGAATCTTGTTGATCGTCAGCTTGATGCCGATGCGCGCCAGGCTCTCCTGGACGAGCACGCAGATCGGCTCGTTGATGCCGGCCAGACCGAGGTCGAAGGCGATCGTCGTCTCGAAGCCGTTGGGCTGCGAGGAGGCGGCCATCAGCGCCTTGGCCTTCTCGATGTCGGTGACGTAGGAATGCGGCTGCGGCCAGGCGGCGGTCACCGGCCCCTTGCCGCCGAACATCGGCAGGGCGCGGCCGAACATGACCGAGTCCATGATCGCCTGATACGGCATCGCGTAGGCGACGGCCTGGCGGATCTTGAGGTCGTCGAAGGGCGGCTTGGTGACGTTGAAGCCGATGTACTGCAGCGCGTTTTCGACCGGCGTGCCCACCACCGTCAGCTTCTTCGACTCCGCCAGCTCGTTGAAGTCCTTGCTGGGCAGGTCGAAGGAGACGTCGGCGTCGCCGCGCTCCAGCAGCGCGCGGCGATTGCCGGCCTGCGGCACGACGCGCCAGATGACGCGCTGGATCGCCGGCTTCGGGCCGCCGATCCAGTCGTCGTTGCGGGTCATCACCAGCTCGGTGCCGGGCTGCCAGCGGTCGACCTTGTAGGCGCCCGAGCCGGCCTCGTGAGTGCGCAGCCATTCCATCGCCCAGGGATCGGCCTGGGTCGCGTTCTTCTTCGCCAGCTCCGAGTTGATGATCACCGGCACCGGCACGCCGAGATCGGGCAAGGTCAGCTTGTCCTTGCGCAGGAAGTCGATGCGCAGCGTGCGGTCGTCGACCACGACGAACTGCTCGGGCTTCTGCAGCGACCCCGCCGCCATCTGGAAGGTCGGGAAGCCACCGACGGTGACGGCGCGGTCGAACGACCACTTCACGTCCTTGGCGGTGACCGGCGTGCCGTCGTGGAACTTGGCGCCGTTCTTCAGGCGGAACGTCACCGACGTGTCGGTCAGGTTCCAGTCCTCGGCGAGCTCGGGCTCGATCTTCGTGTAGTCGTAGTGGTCGACGCCCTGCGGGTCCTTCTTGACGCCGAAGGTGACGAGCCGGTCGTAGATGTTCCACGAGGCCTCGTAGCCCGGCCGGTTGGTGCCAACGCCGTGGATGTCGAGGCTGTTCGGCCCGTTCTCCGAGATCGCGAGCAGCGTGTCCTTGCGGCTCTGCCCCAGCGCCGCGTTCCACGGAAGGCCGGAGAGGGCCGTGCCGGCGGCAGCCGCCGCCGAAGCCTTGAGAAAGTCGCGCCGCCGCATCTGCCCCTCCATCGCCTTGACCCTGTCGCGAGGGGAATGCGCAAGCGGCGTGCCAGCGGCGAAATCGCGCAAATCGCGGGTTTTCACGAACCCGGGCGATGCGCCGTGCCCGCGGACGCATCACCGGATGCCCGATTCACGGGCTTCCGGGTGCTAAATATCTCTTTCCATTCAACTAGGTCTGGCTAGATTGCATGCAATCCTGCATGCGCGACCTATTCGATGAGGGCGAGATTCGCCGGACGGACCAGATCGGCCGAGGCCGAGCCGACGAGGCCGACATGGCCGGTCATCGCCGCGCGGGCACCCTCCGGGTCGCCCGCGAGGATCGCCTGCACGACGCGGTCATGCTCCTCCCAGGAGCGCATCAGGCGGCCGGCCAGGCGGAACTGCAGGCGGCGGAACGGCCCGACGCGCCGGCGCATGTCGGCGGTCATCGCCGCCAGCGTGGTGTTGCCGCTGCCCTGCCAGATGGCGTCGTGGAAGGCGAGGTTGAGGGCGGCGTAGTCCTCGGGATCGCCCGCCTCCGCCAGCCGCCGCAGCCGCTCGTGGACCCGCGTCAGCGTGCGCCGCGGGCCGGCGCCCATGCGTTTGGCCGCCAGGGCCGCACACGCTGCTTCCAGCTCCGCCATGACCTCGAAGGATTCGGCGAGCGCGGTCGGCGAAGGCGTGGAGACGACGACGCCCTTGTGCGGCCGCGCCTCCACCAGCCCGGTCGCGGCGAGCTGGCGCAGAGCCTCGCGCACGGGGGTGCGCGACACCCCGTAGCGGTCGGCCAGCCCCTGTTCGTCGAGGCGCACGCCGGGGCCGATCCGGCCGGACAGGATTTCCTCCGCCAGATCCTCGCGCAGCCGGTCCGCCCGCGTGCGGGGCGGTCCCGGCAGATCCATCTTCCGCGCCACCTCGGCCATGGCCCCTCTTTGGCGGAACCCGATGGCGGCGGCAAGCCGGGCTGGCATGCCGCGTGCTGTAGCCGCATCCCGACGGATCGGCCCGCCTCGACGCACGAGCCCACACCCAAGCAATGAACGGACCGGCATGAGCGACGACCCGCTGACCCTGGACGAATGGCGCGCCGCCCCGCGGGCGGCCTACGCGCGGCTTCCCGACCGGCTGGCCGCAGCCGACCCGGCGATCTTCATCGCACGCGCCGACACCGTACCCGCGGGCGTGCCGTTCGCGGTCAAGGACAACATCGACGTGGCCGGCATGGCGACGACCGCCGCCTGCCCCGCCTTCGCCTATCGGCCCGAGCGCTCGGCCACGGCCGTCGCGCGTCTGGAGGCCGCCGGCATGACGGTCGTCGGCAAGACCAATCTCGACCAGTTCGCGACCGGGCTCGTCGGCGTGCGCAGCCCCTACGGCGTGCCGGCCAACCCGTTCGACGCTGCCGTCATCCCCGGCGGCTCGTCCTCGGGCTCGGCCGTCGCGGTCGCCCGCGGGCTGGTGCCGGTGGCGCTCGGCACCGATACCGCGGGGTCGGGCCGGGTCCCGGCGATGATGAACAACATCGTCGGCTTCAAGCCGAGCCGCGGGCTGATCCCGACCACGGGCGTGGTGCCGGCCTGCCGCAGCCTCGACTGCGTCTCGGTCTTCGCGCTGACCGTGCCGGACGCGGTCGCCGCACTGGAGATCGCCGCCGGGCCGGACGCGGCCGACCCGTTCTCGCGCCGGCTGGAGCAGCGCCCCATGCCGGCGCGCTGGCGGCTGGCGGTCCCCGCCGCCGACCTCACGCCATGGCACGGCGACGACGCCGGCGCCGCCTGGTTCGCGGCCGCCCTAGACCGGCTGCGCGGCCTCGGTGCCACGATCGAGGAGTTCGACCCACGCCCGTTCCTGGCGGCCGCATCCCTCCTCTACGACGGACCCTGGGTCGCCGAGCGGACGGCGGCGGTCGGCGACTTCGTCGACGCCAACTGGGACGCCTGCGACCCGACGGTGCGCGCCATCGTCCGCGGCGGCCGCGGCAAGAGCGCCGTCGACGCCTTCCGCGGCGCCTACGCGCTGGCGGCACTGGCGGCCGAGGCGGCGCCGGTCTGGACACGCTGCGACGCGATGGTGGTGCCGACCGCGCCCCGCCACTGGACGGTGGCCTAGCTGCGCGCCGAGCCGGTCGCCCGCAACTCCGCGCTCGGCACCTGGACCAACTTCGTCAACC